>WFXL01000157.1 GCA_015490605.1 Rhodospirillales bacterium | reverse complement strand
GATCTGGCGCGCGGCATCTTCTACCGCGACCACGAGCTCAAGGACCATCTCGCCGAGCTCGAACCCTGGTCGCGCTGGGTGGAGAACATCACCCGGCTTGAGCGCCTCGCCGCCGAGCGCCCGTTCGCGCCGGTGCGGCTCGAGCGCGGCGCCCTGCGGCGCCAGCACGCCCTCTGGGGCATCACTCTCGAGGACCAGGAGCTGATCCTGGCGCCCATGGTGACTGATGCCAAGGAGCCGGTGGGCTCCATGGGGGATGACACGCCGCTTGCGGTGCTCTCGAAGAAGTACCGCGGCCTGCACCACTACTTCCGCCAGCAGTTCAGCCAGGTCACCAACCCGCCCATCGACCCGCTGCGCGAATACCGCGTCATGTCCCTGCGGACGCGCTACGGCAATCTCGGCAACATCTTCGACGAGAGCCCCAGCCAGACCGAGATCCTCGAGCTCGAGAGCCCGGTCCTCACCAGCCGCGAATATGCCGCCATCCTCGACTATTTCGGCGGACGGGTGAAGGTGCTCGACTGCACCATGGCGCGGGAGGGCGAGACCCTTCAGGAGGCGCTGGAACGGCTGCGGCGGGAGGCCGAGGAAGCGGTGCGCGGCGGCTCCGAATCCCTGGTGCTCACCGACGAGCATGTGGGGCCGGAGCGCGTGCCGGTGCCCATGATCCTCGCCACCGGCGCGGTCCACAGCCATCTGGTGCGCCGCGGCCTGCGCTCCTTCAGCTATATCACCGTGCGCTCGGCCGAGTGCCTCGATGTCCACTATTTTGCCGTGCTCATCGGCGTCGGCGCCACCGCGGTGCACGCCTGGCTGACCGAGGCCACCATCGCCGACCGCCACGCCCGCGGCCTGTTCCCCGGCCTCACCCTGGAGGAGTGCCTCGAGCGCTACCGCGAGGCGGTCAACCAGGGCCTCCTCAAGATCATGTCCAAGATGGGCATCTCCATCATCGCCTCCTACCGCGGCGGCTACAACTTCGAGGCGGTGGGGCTCTCGCGCACCCTCTGCCGCGAGTACTTCCCCGGCCTCACCACCCGCATCTCCGGCATGGGGCTGCAGGGGATCGAAAAGCGCATCCGCGCCCAGCACGAAAAGGCCTTCGCGGCGACCGAACCGCCCATTGAGGTGGGCGGCTTCTACCGCTTCCGCCACCGCGGCGAGGTGCATGCCTTCGAGGGGCGCGCCATCCACCAGCTGCAGCATGCGGTGGCAAGCGATTCCTATCGCGCCTACAAGGCCTATTCGGAGATGGTGCACGCCCGCGAGCCGGTGGCGATCCGCGATCTGCTGGACTTCGACCGTAAACGGCCGCCGGTGCCGCTGGATGAGGTGGAGAGCATCACCGAGATCCGCAAACGCTTCGTCACCGGCGCCATGTCGCTGGGCGCCCTCTCACCCGAGGCGCATGAGGCCCTCGCCATCGCCATGAACCGCATCGGTGCCAAGTCGGACTCGGGCGAGGGCGGCGAGGGGCGCGAGCGCTACCGCCCGCGGCCCAATGGCGACAATGCCAATTCCGCCATCAAGCAGGTGGCCTCCGGGCGCTTTGGCGTGACCGCCGAATATCTCAACGCCGCCCAGGAGCTGGAGATCAAGATCGCCCAGGGGGCCAAGCCCGGTGAGGGCGGCCAGCTGCCGGGCTTCAAGGTGACCGCCGAGATCGCGCGGCTGCGGCACTCCACCCCCGGGGTGACGCTGATCTCGCCGCCGCCGCACCACGACATCTATTCCATCGAGGACCTGGCCCAGCTCATCTACGATCTCAAACAGATCAATCCCGACGCACGGGTGTGCGTGAAGCTGGTCTCCGAGGCCGGCATCGGCACCATCGCCGCCGGCGTGGCCAAGGCCAATGCCGATGTCATCATGGTCTCGGGCCATTCGGGCGGCACCGGCGCCTCGCCCCTGTCCTCCATCAAATATGCCGGCACCCCCTGGGAGCTGGGTCTCGCCGAGACCCACCAGGTGCTGACCGTCAACCGCCTGCGCCATCGGGTGCGGCTTCGGGTGGACGGCGCCCTCATGACCGGCCGCGATGTGGTGATCGCGGCGCTTTTGGGGGCCGAGGAGTTCGGCTTCGGCACGCTGGCCCTGGTGGCCCTGGGTTGTATCATGGTGCGCCAGTGCCATGCCAACACCTGCCCCGTAGGGGTCAACACCCAGCGGGAGGATCTCCGGCGCCACTTCACCGGCACCCCGGAGAAGGTGGTGAACCTCATGAGCTTCATCGCCGAGGAGGTGCGCGAGATCCTCGCCTCGCTGGGGCTGCGCTCGCTGGACGAGGCCATCGGCCGCACCGACCTGCTGCGCCAGGTCAGCCGCGGCCAGCCGGACGTGGACGATCTGGATCTCAATCCGATCCTGGTGCGGGTGGGCGATGGCGACTATCCGGCGCGTTTCTCCCTAAAGGGGCGCAATGAGGTGCCGGATACGCTGGATGCCCAGATCATCCGCGATGCGCTGCCGGCGCTGGAGACCGGCCAGCGCATGCAGCTCCAGTACAATGTCCGCAACGTCCACCGGGCGGTGGGCACCCGCCTCTCCTCCCACGTGGCCCGCCGCTATGGCGAGGACCGGCTGCCGGAGGGGACCATCACCATCCGCCTGCGCGGCTCCGCCGGCCAGTCGCTGGGAGCCTTCCTCTCCCGCGGCATCAAGATCGAGGTGTTCGGGGATGCCAACGACTATGTGGGCAAGGGCCTCTCGGGCGGCACCATCGTGGTGCGGCCGCGGGTCTCGAGCCCGATCGTCCCCCATGAGAACACCATCATCGGCAACACCGTCCTCTATGGTGCCACCGCCGGCAAGCTGTTCGCCGCCGGCCGTGCCGGCGAGCGCTTTGCTGTGCGCAACTCGGGCGCACGGGTGGTGGTGGAGGGCTGCGGCGACAATGGCTGCGAGTACATGACCGGCGGCGTGGCGGTGATCCTCGGGCCGGTGGGGGACAATTTCGCCGCCGGCATGAGCGGCGGCATGGCCTATGTCTGGGATCCGGACGAGCGCCTGCCGCTGTTCATCAACACCGACATGGTGATCTATCAGCGGCTCGAGGTGGACCACTATGTGCGCGAGCTGCGGGCGCTGATCGAAGAGCACTTCCGCGAGACCCGAAGCCCGCTGGCGGAGCGCATCCTCCTGGACTTCGACCGCGAGCTCGCGCACTTCTGGCAGATCGTGCCCAAGGAGATGCTGGACAAGCTCGAGGTGCCGATGCGTCGCGACACACCCGCCGCGCGCCGCGCCTGACCCTGTCCCCTGGCCCCATGACCCCTGTTCGGGGGTGATGACGGGCTAGCCTCTCCGTGGTGCCATCGCCCGGTGGCCACCGGCGCCCACGCCAGGGGCCGGGCGATGGGCCCGGGCGGCGGAGAACAGGGCGCGCCGTTGCTGTGCCCTTGGTCGCTGCACGCGCGATCCTGTCGCCCCGGGGCCGGAGCCGCGGCAGTAGGGTGTGTGCCGCAGCACTAGGGCGTGGCGACGAAACAGGGAACCAGCGCGGTGCGGTCGGAATCGCGCACCTCCGCCACCGGGCGGCTCGGCTGCAGCCGCAGGCGATGGCAATAGACGCCGGCGATGTCGGGGGTGGGTATCCAGAGGCTGATGCGATGGGTGCGCCCCGGCTCCAGCGGTGCCACCCGCGCCCGCGCCACCGGCCGCGGGCGGCTGCCGCTCCACGCCCGGTTCTCCTGCACCACCACCAGCACCGCTTCGGGTGAGCGTCCGCGCCCGGTGTTGGCCACCACCACCGTCAGCCGATTGGGGCGGCCGCGGGCTATGCGATCGCGCGCAAACCGGGCCTCCTGCAGCGCCAGCGCCGAGCGGCGGGCCTCGGCACGGCGTTCGGCCTCCAAGGCCTCCCACAGTTCAGCGGGCGAGACCATGTTGCGCAGATCGAGGCCGGCCGTGCCAGCGCCGCCCTCGGACCCACCATCGCTCGCTGTATCACCGGCGCACAGCCGCCGCACACCTTCCACCACCCGATAGCGGGCGGGATCCGGCTCGATTCGGACCTCATAGCACACCGGCAGCGCCGCCACCCGCGGCAGGCGCGTGGTGCGGCGGCGCTCTTCCCCCGGCGGCACCCGATTGCCGCGGCGAAAGCGCAGACGGGCCACACGCGTCCCATCCTGCCGCACCTCCACGCGAAAGGCGGGGCTGCGCTCATCGCCGGTGTTGCGGACCGTCACCTCAAGCTGGGGACGGCTGCCGGGCGCGGGTGTGGCCGGCAGCAGACGCACTTCCCCCAGCCGCAGCTCCACCGCCGCCCGGGCCGCCGGCACCCCGGCCCACACCAGAAGACCGAGGAGAAACGGGAGCAGACGGCTGGACATGGGACACCTCCGCCGCACCGGCGCATGGGGTTCAACCACAAGGAGAGACCACGGTCGTCCCCCGGTCGAGCCATGGCCACAATCGCCGGGCGATCGGCCTTCTGCCTGTGGCTTGGATGCCACTTGCCAATCCCTTAAATTCGCGTAAAGGTAGAAACGGGTCCCCTCGGCGGAACCGGGACGCGAGGCAGGAGGACGACATGCGGGTGGATCCCGCCTTCTGGCTGCACCGGCGGGTCCTGATCACCGGTCACACCGGCTTCAAGGGCTGCTGGCTGGCCGCCCGCCTGCTCGACCTCAGCGCCGAGGTGGCCGGCCTCGCCCTGCCTCCGGACCACACCCGCCGCCTGTTCGAGGCCCTGGACCTCGCCCAACGGCTCGACCACCACCAGGTGGATCTGGCCGATGCCGAGGCGGTGGCGCGGGTGGTGCGGTCGGTCCGCCCCGAGATCGTCTTCCATCTCGCCGCCCGGCCGCTGGTGCTGGAGGCGCTGCGCACGCCGCGTGCCACCTTCCTCACCAATCTCATGGGCACCCTCCATCTGTTGGAGGCGCTCAGGGACGAGCCCGACCTGCGGGCGGTGGTGGTGGTCACCAGCGACAAGGTCTATCGCCAGATGGACGGCCGCCGCCGGGAGGACGACCCCCTCGGCGGCGAGGATCCCTACAGCGCCAGCAAGGCTGCGGTGGAACATCTGGTCGCCTGCTATCGCCGCTGTTTCCTCACGCCCGAAGATGGCGTCGGCCTTGCCAGTGCTCGCGCCGGCAATGTCCTCGGTGCTGGCGACTTCGCCCGCGATCGGCTGGTGCCGGATGCGATTCGCGCGCTGGTCGCCGGCCGGGCGGTGGTGCTGCGCCATCCCGGCCATCGCCGCCCGTGGCAGCATGTGCTGGATGCGGTCCGAGGCTATCTGCTGCTGGCCCAGGCGCTGGCCGAGGCGCCGGCGGCCCTGCCCGGCGCCTTCAACTTCGGCCCCGACGGCGCCCTGCCGCCGACGGTGCAGGAACTGGTGGAGCGGGTGATCGCCGCCTGGGGCGGTGGCAGCTGGCGGGTGCGACCGGGTGGCGGCAGCACGCTGGAGCGCGCCCATCTCGCCCTCGATTCCACCCGCGCGCACAAGCACCTGGGCTGGCGACCGCTGTTGGACTTCGAGGCGACAGTGCGCTGGACCGTGGCCGGCTATCGCGCGCTGCTGGCGGGCGAGGGGCGCGCGCTCGTGGAGGAGCAGATCCATCGCCATGCCGCCCTGGAGGCGCGGCTGGCCGTGGGGGAGGGTGTGCGTGTCGAGGCCTGAGGAGATTCCCGTCTTCGTGCTCTGCGGCGGGCGCGGCACCCGCCTCGGCGGCCAGCGGGCGCCGCTTCCCAAACCGATGGTGGAGCTGGGCGACCGGCCGATGCTGCTCCACATCCTCGAATCCTACGCGCGCTTCGGCTTTCGCCGCTTCATCCTGTGCACCGGCTGGCGTGCCGAGGCGATTGCCGGCTATTTCATGCTGATGCCGGGGCTGTTCTGTGACTTCACCGTCGATCTCCGCACCCGCGAGGTCTTCTGGCACCAGAACGGCCCCACGCCCGAATGGGAGATCACCGTCGCCCACACCGGCAGCGATGCCGGCACCGGTGCGCGCATCGCCCGTGCGGCCGCGCGCCATCTGGGCGATGCCCAACACTTTGCCGTCACCTATGGCGACGGGCTCGCGGATGTGGACCTGGCGGCCGAGCTCGACTTCCACCTGGCCCACGGGGCGCTGGGCACGGTGCTGGCGGTGCGCCCGCCGGCGCGCTTCGGCCATCTCGCCCTCGACGGCGACCGTGTGCGCGCCTTCCAGGAGAAGCCGGATTCGGGCGAGGGCTGGATCAATGGCGGTTTCTTCTTCTTCCGCCGCGACTTTCTCGCCTATCTCTCGCCCGAGCCCGCCTGCGTGCTCGAGCGCGAGCCCTTAGAGCGCCTTGCCCGCGATGGGGAACTGCGGGTGTTCGTCCACGACGGTTTCTGGTCGTGTCTCGACACCCCGCGCGATCACGAGCGGCTTCAGGGCCTGTGCGAGTCGGGCGCACCACCCTGGCGCGGTGCTGAGGGGGAGGAGGCATGAGGGATCGGCGCTTCCACCTCCTGGCCGAACCGCTGCCGGGCGTACGCCTGCTCCGACGCCGGGCGGTGGCGGACGAGCGCGGCGCCTTTGAGCGGCTCTACTGCCGCCATGAGCTGCAGGAGCTCGGCATCGATGCCCCCTGCCTTCAGGTGAACCTTTCCACCACCCACCGCCGCGGCACCTTCCGCGGCCTCCACTATCAGCTGCCGCCTGCGGCCGAAACCAAGATCATCCACTGTCTTGCGGGCGCGATCCATGACGTGGTGCTGGACCTGAGGCCGGGGCCCACCTTCGGCCGCACCGCTTGTTTCCGCCTGGAGGCGGGCGACCGGCAGCTCCTGGTGGTGCCGCCCGGCTGCGCCCACGGTTTTCTCACTCTGCGGGATGCCACCACGGTCCTCTATTTGGTGGACACCCCCTGGGATCCCGCCCGCGAGCGCGGCATCCGCTATGACGATCCCGCCTTCCACATTCCCCTGCCCTTCCCGCCGAGTCTGGTCTCGGCGCGGGATCGCAGCCATCCCGATTTCGATGCCCGCGCCGCCCCGGAGCCGTCCCCATGCGCGTGCTGCTGACCGGCGCCAGCTCTTTCACCGGAGCCTGGTTCGCGAGCGCCCTGCTCGCCGCTGGTCATGAGGTGTTGGCGCTTGCCCGGCGCGATCCCGAGGCGTGGGAGCCGGAACGGCGCGCCCGGCTCCATGCCCTCGCCCCGGGGCTGCGGGTGATGGGGCCGGCGCCCTTCGGCAGCCGCGCCTTCCTTCACTGTCTCGAGTCCTTCGGCCCCTTCGACCTGCTGGCGCTGCACGGGGCCGAGGCGGGCGACCACCGCAGCCCCCGCTTCGACGTGGCCCGGGCGGTGGCGGCCAACACTTACAGGCTCCGGGATGTGCTGGAGCGGGCCTGTGCCGCGGGCACCCGCGCGCTGCTGGTCACCGGCTCGCTGTTCGAGGCCGGCGAGGGTTCTGGCGAGATACCGCTTCGCGCCTTCAGCCCCTACGGCCGGGCCAAGACCCTGAGCTGGCAGCGGATCCGCGCCGCCGCCTGCGCCCGCGGGCTGGTGGTGGGCAAATTCACCCTGGGTCATCCGGTGGGACCGGGGGAGAAGCCGGGGCTCGTGCGCACCATGCTGGATGCTTGGTACGACGGACGCGTGCCCCACCTGCGCCATCCCCATCTGGTGCGCGACTTCCAGCCGGTGGACCGGCTCGCCCGCGCCTATGCCGACTTCGCCGAACGCCTCCTGCGGCTGCCCGCCGGCGTGTGGCCGTTGTGTCCCTCGGGCTGGACCGGCACCCTCGAAGGGCTGATGGAGCGCATCGCTGCCGCCATGCGCCCGCGCCTCGCCACCCCCTGCCGCTTCACCGTGGCCGATCCGCCCGAGCCCACCACCGAGCCCCGCCGCCGCACCGGCATCCACCC
>WFXL01000156.1 GCA_015490605.1 Rhodospirillales bacterium | reverse complement strand
GGAGGGGGTGGAGATGGTGATGCCGGGTGACAATGTCACCCTGGAGGTGGAGCTGATCGCCCCCATCGCCATGGAGGAAGGCCTGCGCTTTGCCATCCGCGAAGGCGGCCGCACCGTCGGCGCCGGCGTCGTCACCAAGATCATCGAGTGAGGGATCGCGGGGCCGCCATGCAAACCCAGCGCATTCGCATCCGTCTCAAGGCCTTCGATCATCGCGTGCTGGACCAGTCGGTGCGCGAGATCGTGGGGACGGCGAAGCGGACCGGGGCCCGCGTGCGCGGCCCCATCCCGCTTCCCACCCGGATCGAGCGGTTCACCGTCAACCGTTCGCCCCACATCGACAAGAAGAGCCGCGAGCAGTTCGAGATCCGCACCCACAAGCGGCTTCTGGACATCATCGACCCCACGCCGCAGACCGTCGATGCGCTGATGAAGCTCGACCTGGCGGCGGGCGTCGACGTCGAGATCAAGGTGTGACGCCATGGCCCAGCGCACCGGACTGATCGCCCGCAAGCTCGGCATGACCCGGGTGTTCGGGGTGGACGGCAGCCACATCCCGGTGACGGTGCTGCACGTGGACACCTGCGAGGTGGTGGCCGTGCGCACCCGCGAGAAGGACGGCTACACCGCGGTCCAGCTCGGCGCCGGCCGGCGCAAGGCCAAGAATGTCACCAAGCCCATGCGCGGCCATTTCGCCAAGGCCGGGGTCGAGCCCAAGGCCAAGCTGGCGGAGTTCCGCGTGTCGGAGGATGCGCTGCTGCCGGTGGGAGCGCGGCTGCATGTGGGCCATTTCGTCGCCGGCCAGTATGTGGATGTGACCGGCATCACCAAGGGGCGCGGTTTTGCCGGTCCCATCAAGCGCTGGGGCTTCGGCGGCCTGCGCGCCTCCCACGGCGTGTCGCTGGCGCACCGCTCCCACGGCTCCACCGGCCAGCGCCAGGACCCGGGCAAGGTGTTCAAGGGCAAGAAGATGGCCGGCCATTACGGCCATGAGCGGGTGACGGTGCAGAATCTGGAGGTGTTCGGCGTCGACCCCGAGCGCGGGCTGATCCTGGTCAAGGGGGCGGTGCCCGGGCCCAATGGCGGCTGGGTGCTGGTGCGGGACGCCGTCAAGAGGAAGCTGCCCAAGGAGGCGCCCTGGCCGGCGGCGCTGGTCCAGGCGGGCGAGACCATGGAGGTGCACGCCGTCGGCGAGGACGAGGCCGAGGGCGGGGAGTGAGCGATGGAGCTACCGGTCCGCAATCTGCGCGGTGAGGAGGTGGGGACCATCGAGCTGGACGAGGCCGTCTTCGGCGTGCCCGTCCGGGTCGACATCCTCCACCGGGTGGTGCGCTGGCAGCTGGCCAAGCGCCGGCGCGGCACGGCCAGCACCAAGAGCCGCAGCGAGGTCAACCGCACCAAGAAGAAGTGGTACCGCCAGAAGGGTACCGGCCGGGCACGCCACGGCTCGCGCAATGCCCCCATCTTCGTGGGCGGCGGCGTGGCCCATGGGCCCAAGCCGCGCGACTGGAGCCTGGATCTGCCCAAGAAGGTGCGCCGGCTGGGCCTCAAGTGCGCCCTGTCGGACCGGCTGAAGGAGGGGCGGCTTGTGGTGCTGGACGAGGCGCGGCTGGAGGAGCCCAAGACGCGGCTTCTGGTGGAGCGGCTGCGCGGGCTCGGGCTTGCGGATGTGCTGTTCGTGACCGAGGGCGAGCCCGAGCGCAATTTCGCGCTGGCGGCGCGCAACATTCCGCGGGTGCAGGTGCTGCCGCAGATCGGCGCCAATGTCTACGACATCCTGCGGCATGAGCATCTGGTGCTGACCCGGGCGGCGGCGAAGCAGCTCGAGGAGCGGCTGCGATGAGTGCCAATCCGCGCGATTATGACATCATCATCCGGCCGATCATCACCGAGAAGTCCACCCTGGCGTCGGAACAGAACCGGGTGGTGTTCGAGGTGCGACTGGATGCCACCAAGCCGGAGATCAAGCGGGCGGTGGAGGCCATCTTCGGCGTCAAGGTGGAGAAGGTCAACACTCTCATCGTCAAGGGCAAGAAGAAGTATTTCCGCGGCAGGCCCGGGCGGCGGTCTGATTGGAAGAAGGCCTATGTGAAGCTTGCCGAGGGCCACAGCATCGACGTCACTGCGGGGATCTGAGGCGATGGCGCTCAAGACCTTCAAGCCCACGAGCCCGGGCCGGCGGCAGCTGGTGCTGGTGGACCGGAGCCATCTGTGGAAGGGCAAGCCGGTCAAGGCGCTCACGGTGGGTCTCAAGAAGACCGGCGGGCGCAACAACCAGGGGCGGATCACCGTCTGGCAGCGGGGCGGCGGCCACAAGCGGCGCTATCGGCTGATCGACTTCCGCCGGCGCAAGTGGGATGTGCCGGCGACGGTGGAGCGGCTCGAGTACGATCCCAACCGGACCGGCTGGATCGCCCTGATCCGCTACGAGGACGGCGAGCTCAGCTACATTCTGGCACCCCAGCGGCTGCAGCCGGGGGATGTGGTGGTGGCGGGCGAGCGGGTCGAGGTGAAGCCCGGCAATGCCGCCCCCATCGGCAACATCCCGATCGGCGCCATCGTCCACAATGTGGAGCTCAAGCCGGGCAAGGGCGGCCAGCTGGCGCGGGCAGCCGGCACCTATGCCCAGATCATCGGCCGCGACGGCGACTACACCCAGATCCGGCTGATGTCGGGCGAGATCCGGCTGGTGCACTCGCGCTGCATGGCCACCATCGGCGCCGTCTCCAACCCCGACAACAAGAATGTCAATCTCGGCAAGGCCGGGCGCCGGCGCTGGCTCGGCCGGCGGCCGGTGGTGCGCGGGACCGCCATGAATCCGGTGGACCATCCCCACGGCGGCGGCGAGGGGCGCAACAAGGGCAAGCATCCGGTGACGCCGTGGGGCAAGTGCACCAAGGGCATGAAGACGCGGCGCAA
The DNA here is from genome assembly GCA_015490605.1 of Rhodospirillales bacterium. Classification (GTDB taxonomy): domain Bacteria; phylum Pseudomonadota; class Alphaproteobacteria; order Geminicoccales; family Geminicoccaceae; genus HRBIN39. Next base: position 11,834 of record WFXL01000156.1, on the reverse strand, counting down.
CAAGCGCACCGACAAGTTCATCCTGCGCTCGCGTCATCTCGCCAAGAAGCGTAGGGGCTGATCGCCATGCCGCGTTCCGTCTGGAAGGGGCCGTTCGTCGACGGCTATCTGCTGAAGAAGGCCGAGAAGGTGCGGGCCTCGGGCCGCAGCGAGATCATCAAGACCTGGTCGCGGCGGTCCACCATCCTGCCCGAGTTTGTCGGCCTCACCTTCGCCGTCTACAACGGCAAGAAGTTCATTCCGGTCTATGTGACCGAGCACATGGTCGGGCACAAGTTCGGCGAGTTCGCCCCCACGCGCACCTTCTACGGCCATGGGGCGGACAAGAAGGCCAAGAGGAAGTGAGCCATGGGCAAGCCCAAGAAGCCCCGGCGGCTGGCCGACAATGAGGCCCAGGCGGTCACCACCATGCTGCGCATCAGCCCGCGCAAGCTCAATCTGGTGGCGGCCATGATCCGCGGCATGGAGGTGGGGCGCGCGCTGGTGGCACTGGAGTTCTGCCGCAAGAAGGCGGCGCCGATGGTGAAGAAGACCCTCGAGTCGGCCATCGCCAATGCCGAGAACAACCATGGCCTCGATGTGGACCGCCTCTATGTGGCCGAGGCCAGCGTCGGTAAATCCCTGGTCCTCAAGCGCTACCGGCCGCGAGCGCGGGGGCGCGTGGGGCGGATCCTGAAGCCGTTTTCGCGGCTTCGGATCGTGGTCCGTGAACGCGAGGAGGCGGCCTGATGGGCCAGAAGGTCAATCCGATCGGGCTTCGGCTCGGCATCAACCGCACCTGGGATTCGCGCTGGTACGCCAAGCCGCGCGAATACCGGCACCTGCTGGCGGAGGATCTGCGGATCCGCGAATTTCTGGAAAAGCGGCTCAAGCAGGCCGGGATTTCGCGCATCGTCATCGAGCGTCCGGCCAAGCGCTGTCGCATTACCATCTACACCGCCCGGCCGGGGGTGGTGATCGGCAAGCGCGGCGCCGAGATCGACGCGCTGCGCAAGCAGCTTGCGGAGATGTGCACCGGCGAGGTGACCCTCAACATCGTCGAGGTGCGCAAGCCCGAGCTGGATGCCAAGCTGGTGGCGGAGAACATCGCCCATCAGCTGGAACGGCGCGTGAGCTTCCGCCGCGCCATGAAGCGCGCGGTGCAGGCAGCCATGCGTATGGGCGCCCAGGGGATCAAGGTGGAGGTGGCGGGTCGGCTCGGCGGTGCCGAGATCGCCCGCAGCGAATGGTATCGCGAGGGGCGGGTGCCGCTCCATACGCTGCGGGCCGATATCGACTTCGCCCGGGCGACGGCCATCACCACCTACGGCACCATCGGTGTTAAGGTGTGGATCTTCAAGGGCGAGATCATGGAGCACGACCCGATGGCGCACGAGCGGCGTCTCGCCCAGTCGGGTGCCACCCGCGGCGCGTGAGCGAGTGAGGGGATCATGCTTCAGCCGAAGCGCACCAAATACCGCAAGGTCCAGAAGGGGCGCATCCACGGGCTTGCCAAGGGCGGCACCCAGCTCAATTTCGGCGCCTTCGGGATGAAGGCGCTGGAGCCCGAGCGGGTCACCGCGCGCCAGATCGAGGCGGCGCGCCGGGCGATCGTGCGCTGTCTCAAGCGCACCGGCCGGGTGTGGATCCGGGTTTTCCCCGACAAGCCGGTGACCAAGAAGCCCGCCGAAGTGCGGATGGGCAAGGGCAAGGGCTCGGTGGAATACTGGGTGGCGGTGGTCAAGCCGGGCCGGATCCTGTTCGAGATCGACGGCGTGCCCGAGGAGCTGGCGCGCCGGGCCATCGAGCTCGGGTCGGCGAAGCTCCCCATCAAGACCAAGTTCGTCTCGCGCAGGACCATGCTCGGAGGCGGTGAGGCATGAAGGCGGCGGAGCTGCGCAGCAAGAGCTGGGAGGAGCTCAAGGGGCTGCTCCTGGAGCTCAAGAAGGAGCAGTTCAACCTGCGCTTCCAGCAGGCCACCGGGCAGCTCGAGAACACGGCGCGCATCCGCCAGGTGCGGCGGGACATCGCGCGCATCAAGACGATCATGCATGAGAAGGCTCGGGCCCGCAAGGCCGGCCGAGAGGGGTAAGCGGCGATGCCGAGGCGCGTTCTCCAGGGCGTGGTGGTGAGTGACGTCAACGACAAGACCGTGGTGGTCCGGGTCGAGCGCACGGTCATGCACCCGCTCTACAAGAAGTATGTCAAGCGGCACAAGAAGTATGCCGCCCACGACCCGCTGAACCGCTATAAGGTCGGCGATGTGGTGCGGATCCGCGAGTGCCGCCCCATCTCCAAGACCAAGCACTTCGAGGTGATCTATCCCGAGACCGAGGCGGAGGGTGCTGCCCCGGCGGGAGGTGAGGCATGATCCAGCAGGAAACCGAACTGGAGGTGGCCGACAACTCGGGCGCCCGGCGGGTGCGCTGCATCCGCGTGCTGGGCGGCTCGCAGCGCAAATATGGCGGTGTCGGCGATGTGATCGTCTGTTCGGTCAAGGAGGCCATCCCCCGGGGCAAGGTCAAGAAGGGGGATGTGGTCTATGCGGTGATCGTGCGCACCCGCAAGCCGGTGCAGCGGCCCGACGGCTCGGCCATCCGCTTCGACAAGAATGCGGCGGTGCTGATCAACAAGCAGGGCGAGCCCATCGGCACCCGCATCTTCGGGCCGGTGCCGCGCGAGCTCAGGGCGCGGCGGTTCATGAAGATCATCTCGCTGGCGCCGGAGGTGCTGTGATGGCGGCGCGGATCAAGAAGGGCGACCGGGTGGTGGTGATCGCCGGCCGCGACAAGGGCAAGGTCGGCGAGGTGCTGAAGGTGCTGCGCAAGGAGAACCGGGTGATCGTGCAGGGGGTGATGCTGGTGAAGAAGCACCGCAAGCCGTCGCTGCGCGAGCCCGGCGGGATCGTGATGCAGGAGGCGCCGATCCACATCTCCAATGTCATGCACCTGGATCCCAAGGACGGCAAACCCACCCGGGTAGGCTTCCGGATCCTCGAGGACGGTCGCAAGGTGCGCTACGCCAAGCGCTCCGGCGAGCTCATCGACCGTTGAGGGGCAGGGCGATGGCGCGACTGAAGCAGTACTACGAAGAGGTCCTCAAGCCGCAGCTCATGGAGCGCTTCGGCTACGACAACGTCATGCAGGTGCCGCGCCTGGAGAAGATCGTGGTCAACATGGGCGTCGGCGAGGCGGTGGCCGACCGCAAGAAGATCGACGCGGCCATGCAGGATCTGGCGCGGATCACCGGGCAGTGGCCGGTGGTGTGCCAGGCGCGCAAGTCGGTGGCCAACTTCAAGGTGCGCAAGGGCATGCCTATCGGCTGCAAGGTGACGCTGCGGCGCGAGCGCATGTATGAGTTCCTCGACCGGCTGATCCACATCGCCCTGCCGCGGGTGCGCGACTTCCGCGGCCTGTCGCCGCGGAGCTTCGACGGGCGCGGCAACTATGCCCTCGGCCTGCGGGAACAGATCGTCTTCCCGGAGATCAATTATGATGAGGTGGATGAGATCCGGGGGATGGACATCGTCATCTGCACGACGGCGAAGACCGACGAGGAGGCGCGGGCGCTTCTCGAGGGATTCAACATGCCGTTCCGCCAGAGGTGAGGAGATCTTCGCATGGCGAAGAAGAGTGCCATCGAGAAGAACAAGCGGCGCATGAAGCTCGTCGAGAAGTATGCCAGCAAGCGCGCCGAGCTCAAGGCCATCATCAAGGACCGCAGCCGCGATCCCGAGGAGCGGTTCGAGGCGGTGCTGGCGCTGGCCAAGCTGCCGCGCAACAGCTCGCCGGTGCGGGTGCGCAACCGCTGCATGCTCACCGGCCGGCCGCGGGGCTATTATCGCCGGTTCGGGCTGTCGCGCATCGCGCTCCGCGAGCTCGCCTCCGAGGGCAAGCTGCCGGGCGTGGTGAAGGCCAGCTGGTGATCGGGGGACGGTGGCCATGAGCATGAGCGATCCCCTGGGCGATATGCTCACCCGCATTCGCAACGCCCAGCGCACCCACAAGCCGACGGTGCGCGCCCCGGCCTCGCGTTTTCGCGCGGAGGTGCTGGAGGTGCTCAAGCGCGAGGGCTATATCCGCGGCTATCGGCTGGTGGAGCTCGGGCGCAACAAGCGCGAGCTCGAGATCGAGCTCAAATACCACAATGGTGAGCCGGTGATCCGCGAGATCCGGCGGGTCTCCAAGCCGGGGCGGCGGGTCTATTCGGGCGTGAAGGATCTGCCGCGGGTCTACAACGGCCTCGGCATCGCCATCCTGTCCACGCCCAAGGGCGTGCTGTCGGATGCGGAGGCGCGCCAGCAGCGGGTCGGCGGTGAAATCCTGTGCACGGTGTTCTGATCATGTCGCGAATCGGCAAGAAACCGATCCCCATTCCCGCCGGCGTGGAGGTGGCCATCGAGGGCCAGCAGGCGCGGGTCAAGGGGCGGCTCGGCGAGCTGGTGCAGGAGCTGCCGCGGGAAGTGGAGCTGGTGCGGGAGGACGGCGCGCTGCGGGTGCGGCCGCGCACCGACAGCAAGCGGGCGCGGGCCATGTGGGGGCTCGCCCGCAGCCTCCTGGCCAATATGGTGCAGGGGGTAAGCGAGGGCTTCACCCGCGAGCTCGAGATCCAGGGCGTGGGCTATCGCGCCCAGTGTGACGGCAAATATCTGCGCCTGCAGCTGGGCTACAGCCACGACATCATCTATGCGGTGCCGCCGGATGTGACGATCGCCACCCCCCAGCCCAACCGCATCGTGGTGAGCGGTGCGGACAAGCAGCGGGTGGGACAGGTGGCCGCCGAGATCCGCGCCTTCCGCAAGCCCGAACCCTACAAGGGCAAGGGGATCCGCTACGCGGACGAGGTCGTCCTGCGCAAGGAAGGGAAGAAGAAATAAGCCATGGTCAAGCCCAAAGAGCGCTTCGAGCGGCGCAAGCGGCGGACCCGCTGGTGGATCCGCAAGCTCGCTGGCGGCAAGCCGCGGCTGTCGGTGTTCCGTTCGAACAAGCACATCTACGCGCAGATCATCGACGACGAGCGCGGGCACACGCTGGCGGCGGCCTCGACTCTCGACCGCGAGCTGCGGGAGAAGCTGCCCAAGGGCAGCGACAAGGCGGCGGCGCGGGAGGTGGGGCTGCTCATCGCCCGGCGGGCGCGGGAGGCCGGGGTCGAGCGGGTGGTGTTCGACCGCGGCGCCTACAAATACCATGGCCGGGTGAAGGCGCTCGCCGAGGGGGCGCGCGAGGGCGGCCTGCAGTTCTGATGGTGGAGTGAGGCGATGGCACGGGGTCGCGGTGGCGACGATCGCGAGCGCCAGGAGGTCGAGCTCATCGACCGGCTGGTGTCGGTCAACCGGGTGGCCAAGGTGGTCAAGGGCGGCCGCCGCTTCAGCTTTTCCGCCCTGGTGGTGGTGGGCGACGGCAAGGGCCGCGTGGGCTTCGGCACCGGCAAGGCGCGCGAGGTGCCGGAGGCGGTGCGCAAGGCCACCGAGGACGCCAAGCGCAACATGATGCGGGTGCCGCTGCGCCAGGGGCGCACGCTGCACCACGACGTCCACGGCCATTTCGGCTCGGGCCGGGTGATCCTGCGCAGCGCCCCGCCCGGCACCGGCATCATCGCCGGCGGGCCCATGCGCGCGGTGTTCGAGGCCCTGGGGGTCCAGGACGTGGTCTGCAAGTCTCTCGGCAGTTCCAACCCCCACAACATGATCCGCGCCACCTTCGACGCCCTCAGCAAGTGCGTCTCGCCGCGGATGGTGGCGGCCAAGCGCGGCAAGCGGGTGTCCGAGATCGTCGGCCGCCGGCAGATGGTCGAGGCACGGGAGTAAGGCGATGGCGGGCAAGCTCAAGGTGACCCGCATCCACAGCCCCATCGGGCGCAAGAAGGACCAGAAGGCGACGCTGATCACGCTGGGCCTCAGGCGCAATCACCAGACGGTGGTGGTGCCCGATACGCCGGCCTTCCGCGGGCGCATCGAGAAGGTGCGGCATCTGGTGGTGGTGGAGCCGATCGCGGACGGAGAGGAGTGACATGCGGCTCAATGAACTGCGCGACCGCCCCGGGGCCTCGCGTCCGCGCAAGCGGGTGGGGCGCGGGCCGGGCTCCGGCCTCGGCAAGACGGCGGGCAAGGGCCACAAGGGGCAGAAGGCGCGCGCCGGCGGGGCCAAGCGCAGCTTCGAGGGCGGCCAGATGCCCATCTACCGCCGCCTGCCCAAGCGCGGCTTCCGCAATCCCTTCAAGACCGACTACGCTGAGCTCAATCTCGAGAAGCTGCAGCTCGCCATCGACAAGGGACGGCTGGATCCGGCCGAACCCATCACCCAGGAGAAGCTGGTGGCAGCTGGTGTGGTCCGGCGGCTGAAGGACGGGGTGAAGCTCCTGGCCAAGGGCGAGCTCAAACAGGCGGTGACCCTCGAAGTGGCGGCCGCCTCCAGGCGTGCGGTGGAACGGGTGGAACAGGCGGGCGGCAAGGTGGTGCTGCCGGGCGCCGATGCCGGTGCGGCCGCCTGACGGAGGGAGACCATGGCCTCGGTCGCCGAGCAACTTGCCGCCAATCTCAACTGGGGCGCCCTCGCCAAGGCGACGGAGCTCAAGAAGCGGCTGTGGTTCACGCTCGGCTGCCTGATCGTCTATCGCATCGGCACCTACATCCCACTTCCCGGCATCGATGCCGAGGTGATGGCCCAGATCTTCGCCCAGCAGGCCGGCGGCATCCTCGGCATGTTCAACATGTTCGCCGGCGGCGCGCTGGAGCGGATGTCGGTGTTCGCCCTCGGCATCCTGCCCTACATCTCCGCCTCCATCATCATCCAGCTGATGACCGCCGTCTCCCCCACCCTCGAACAGCTCAAGAAGGAGGGGGAGGTGGGCCGGCGCAAGCTCAACCAGTACACCCGCTATCTCACAGTGGCGCTGGCAGCATTCCAGGCCTACGGCTTGGCGCTGGGGCTCGAGGCCATGGAAGGCCCCGGCGGCAGTGCCGTCATCGATCCGGGCTGGTTCTTCCGTGCCACCACGGTGATCACCGTGGTGGGCGGGACCATGTTCCTCATGTGGCTGGGCGAGCAGATCACCCAGCGGGGTGTCGGCAACGGCATCTCGCTCATCATCTATGCCGGCATCGTCGCCCAGATCCCCTCGGCACTGGCGGCGCTGTTGGAGCTTGGCCGCACCGGCGCCATGTCGCCGCTGGCCATCGTGGTGTTCCTGGTGCTGGCGCTGGCGGTGACCGCCTTTGTGGTGTTCATGGAGCGCGCCCACCGACGGATCATCGTCCAGTACCCCAAGCGGATGGTGGGGGGTGGCCGCATGGTGGGCGGCGAGTCCACCCACATGCCCATCAAGATCAACATCTCGGGCGTGATCCCCATCATCTTCGCGAGCTCGCTCCTGCTGCTGCCCTCGAGCGTGGGCGGCTTCACCGGCGGTCAGGGACCCGACTGGCTGCTGACCATCACCGCCTTTCTCGGGCCCGGCCAGCCGCTCTATCTGCTGCTCTATGCGGCGCTGATCATCTTCTTCGCGTTCTTCTACACCTCCATCATCTTCAATCCCAAGGAGACCGCGGAGAACCTTAAAAAGCACGGTGGCTTCATCCCCGGCATCCGCCCGGGCGAGCGCACCGCTCAGTATCTCGACTATGTGATCACCCGGCTCACGGTGGTGGGCGCCATCTATCTGGCGGCGGTGGCGGTGCTGCCGGAGCTGCTGATCACCCGCTATGGGCTGCCGATCTTCTTCGGCGGCACCAGCCTGCTGATCGTGGTCTCCGTCACCATGGACACGCTGGCGCAGATCCAGTCGCACCTCATCGCCCACCAGTATGAGGGCCTCATCAAGAAAGCGAGATTGCGGGGAGCGCGTCGATGATGCTGATCCTGTTCGGCCCGCCGGGGGCCGGCAAGGGGACCCAGGCGGCGCGGCTGGTGGCGCGCCATGGCTTCGCCCACATCTCCACCGGCGACATGCTGCGGGCGGCGGTGGCGGCGGGCAGCGAGCTGGGCCGCCAGGTCAAGGCCATCATGGACCGGGGCGAGTTGGTGCCGGATGAGCTCATCCTCGCGCTGGTGCGCGAGCGGCTGCAGCAGCCGGACTGCGCCCGCGGCGTCATCCTCGACGGCTTCCCCCGCACCCTCGCCCAGGCGGAGGCGCTGGACCGGCTGCTGGCGGAGCTGGGCCGGCGGATCGATGCGGTGATTGCGCTCGAGGTGCCGGATGAAGTGCTGCTCTCGCGCATCGAGACCCGCATCCGCGAGACCGGCGGCGCCCGTAGCGACGACAATGTGGACACCCTCAAACGGCGCCTTGAGGTCTATCACCAGCAGACCCGCCCGCTGCTGGACTACTATCGCCGCCAGGGTCTGCTATATGAGGTCGACGGCACCCGCACCATCGAGGAGGTGGCGCGGGCGATTGAGGACGTGCTGGCGCGGATTGGCCGTGCGGGCGGCTAGGGCCGGCCGCCCGGGTCTTCGAAGGAGGTGAGGAACGGTGGCGCGCATCGCCGGTGTCAACATTCCCAGCCACAAGCCCATCTGGGTGGCGCTGACCTATATCTACGGCATCGGGCCGACCACGTCGAAGAAGATCCTCGGCGAGCTCGGCATCGACCTGCAGCGGCGCACCCAGGAGCTGTCGGAGGCGGAAATCGCCCGCATCCGCGAGAAGATCGACCGCGAGTACAAGGTCGAGGGTGATCTGCGCCGCGAAGTGGCGATGAACATCAAGCGGCTGATGGACCTGGGGTGCTATCGCGGGCTCCGCCACCGCAAGGGGCTGCCGGTGCGGGGGCAGCGCACTCACACCAACGCCCGCACACGCAAGGGCAAGTCGCGTCCGATCCCCGGCAAGAAGAAGGCAAAGAAGTAATCAGCCATGGCCAAAGCCAAGGACACCCGCGTCAAGCGCCGCGAGCGGAAAAACATCAGCAATGCCGTGGCGCACGTGACGGCAACCTTCAACAACACCATGATCACCATCACCGACCCGCAGGGCAACACTATCGCCTGGGCCAGTGCCGGGTCGCAGGGCTTCAAGGGCTCGCGCAAGTCCACCCCCTTCGCTGCCCAGGTGGCGGCCGAGGCGGTGGCGCGCAAGGCCATGGAGCACGGCGTGCGCAACCTCGAGATCAATGTGCGCGGGCCCGGCTCCGGGCGCGAGTCGGCGCTGCGGGCGCTGGCGGCGGCGGGCTTCAACATCACCGTGGTGCGGGACGTCACCCCCATCCCGCACAACGGCTGCCGGCCGCGCAAGCGGCGCCGCGTCTGACTTCCGGGCATCACCGCCCTATCTGGGGGAGAGCCGGGTGGGGGATGCGGTATCCCCGACCCCTTTTCCTATGACGGACAGCCGGACGAAGAGCGAGGGACTCGTGATCCAGAAGAACTGGCAGGACCTGATCAAGCCCCAGCGCGTGGAGATCGTGCCGGGGCGGCGCGCGGATCGCGAGGCGACGGTGATCGTCGAGCCGCTGGAGCGCGGCTTCGGCGTGACGCTGGGCAATGCGCTGCGGCGGGTGCTGCTGTCGTCGCTGCAGGGGGCGGCCATCACCTCGGTGCAGATCGACGGCGTGCTGCACGAATTCTCCACCATCCCCGGCGTGCGCGAGGACGTCACCGACATCGTCCTCAACCTCAAGACCCTGCCCCTCAAGATCCACGGTGAGGGCAGCAAGCGCCTCTATCTCAAGGTGGAGGGCCCGGCGGTGGTGACCGCCGGCATGATCGAGCACGGGCACGATGTGGAGATCGTGGATCCCGACCACTTCATCTGCCACGTGGACGAGGGCGGGCGGCTGTCCATGGAGATGACCGCCACCACCGGCAAGGGCTATGTCCCGGCCGCCCAGCTCAAGAGCGAGGACGCCCCCATCGGGCTGATTGCGGTGGACGCCATCTTCAGCCCGGTGCGCAAGGTGGCCTACAAGGTGGAGAACGCCCGCGTCGGCCAGCAGACCGACTATGACAAGCTCACCCTCCAGATCGAGACCGACGGCTCGGTGACGCCGGAGGAGGCGCTGGGCTTCGCCGCCCGCATCCTGCAGGACCAGCTCCAGCCCTTCATCACCTTCGAGGAGCCGCACCTCGCGCTGCAGCCGGCCGAGCGCAAGCCGGAACTGCCGTTCAACCCCAATCTGCTGCGCAAGGTGGAGGAGCTGGAACTGTCGGTGCGCAGCATGAACTGCCTCAAGAACGACAACATCGTCTACATCGGCGACCTGGTACAGAAGACCGAGGCCGAACTGCTGCGCACGCCCAACTTCGGGCGCAAGTCCCTCAACGAGATCAAGGAGGTGCTGGCACAGATGGGCCTCCATCTGGGCATGGAGGTGCCCGGCTGGCCGCCCGACAACATCGAGGAACTCGCGCGCAAGCTCGAAGAGCACATGTGAACCCGAGGATCCGACTTCCGGCGAGGGCGAGGACGTCATGCGTCACCGGAAACGCGGCCGCAAGCTCAACCGCACCTGGAGCCACCGCAAGGCGCTGCTGGCCAATCTCACCCGCGCGCTGGTGGAGCACGAACAGATCATCACCACCCTGCCCAAGGCCAAGGAGCTGCGCCCCTTCGTGGAGCGGCTCATCACCCTGGGCAAGCGCGGCGACCTCCACGCCCGCCGCCTCCTGATCGCCCGCACCCGCTCGGAGGAGACGGCCAAGAAGATCATCGAGGTGCTAGCGCCGCGCTTTCGCGAGCGCCCCGGCGGCTACACCCGCATCCTCAAGGCGGGCTACCGCAAGGGCGACGATGCGCCGGTGGCGGTGATCGAGTTCGTGGAGCGCGATATGGAGGCGCGCGGCCGGCGCGATCGCGAGCGGCTGGCGGCGCAGAAGGAGGCCGAGGGCACAAGCGCCGAGGCGGCGGCCTGAGCGGGCGGTCCCGCCCACGGGATGAGCGGGCGAGGCCGGGGCCGTCCCCGGCCTCGCGTCGTTCGGAGAGCAGGCCATGAGCGGCGATCTCTTCGGCGAGGACAGCAAGGGCCCAAGCCCGTCGGAGCGCCGGTGCGCACGTGAGAAGCCGTCTGTACCGGAAGCCCCCTCCAAGGCGGCGGATCGCCCGCTGGCTGATCGGCTGCGCCCCGCGCGGCTGGATGAGCTCGTGGGCCAGGAGCACCTGCTGGCGCCGGATGCGCCGCTCGGGCGGCTGCTCGCCCGCGGCCGGCTCGCCTCCATGATCCTCTGGGGGCCACCGGGCTCCGGCAAGACCACCCTCGCGCGCCTGCTGGCCAAGGCGGTGGGCGAGCCTATGCTGGAACTGTCGGCGGTGATGTCGGGGGTGGCCGACCTCCGCCGCGCCTTCGCCGAGGCCCGGCGGCTGCGGGCCCGTGGCCGGCGGCCGATCCTGTTCATCGACGAAATCCACCGTTTCAACCGCGCCCAGCAGGATGCGCTGCTGCACGAGGTGGAGGACGGCACCGTCACCCTGATCGGCACCACCACCGAGAACCCCAGCTTCGCCCTCAATCCGGCGCTGGTCTCCCGCTGTCATGTGCTGGTGCTCAACCGACTCAGCGCCGATCAGCTGGAGCAGATCCTGGCCCGGGCCGAAGCCCATCTGGGCCGGCCGCTGCCGCTTACGGCCGAAGCCCGGCGGGTGCTGGTGGAGCTGGCCGACGGCGATGCCCGCAGCCTTTTGAACATGGTGGAGGTGTTGGCGGACCTGCCGGCGCAACCGCGGCTGGGCCCCGAGGAGCTGGGCCGCCAGCTGCGCCGGCGGGTGCCGATCTACGATCGCCAATACGAGCAGCACTACAATCTCATCAGCGCGCTGCACAAATCGGTGCGGGGCTCGGATCCCGATGCCGCCCTCTACTGGCTTGCGCGCATGCTGGAGGCGGGAGAGGATCCACGCTATCTCGCCCGGCGGCTGGTGCGCAT
>WFXL01000155.1 GCA_015490605.1 Rhodospirillales bacterium | reverse complement strand
GGACGTGATGGTGCCGCGGGCCGACATCTGCGCGGTGGAGCTCAAAAGCGGCCTTGAAGAGGTGGTGCGGGCCATGCGCCAGTCGGGCCACAGCCGGCTGCTGGTCTATCGCGAGCAGCTGGATGAGGTGGTGGGGGTGGTGCATGTGCGCGACCTCCTGGATTGGTGGGGTGATGGCCGCCCCTTCACCCTCGAGACGGTGGTGCGGCCGGTGCACGTGGTGCCGCCCTCCATGCGCGCACTGGATCTGCTGCTGCGCATGCGCGAGAGCCGCCAGCATGTGGCGGTGGTGGTGGACGAGTTCGGCGGCACCGACGGCCTCGTGACCCTGCACGATCTGGTGAGCGAGATCGTCGGTGAGATCCGCGATGAGAACCGCGCCGATCGTGAGCCCGAACTGGTGGAGCACCCGGACGGCAGCCTTGAGGTGGATGCCCGCTTCGAGCTGGAGGCGCTGGAGGAACGGCTCGGGGTGCGGCTGTTGGACGAGGAGGCGCGCGAGGATGTGGATACGGTGGGTGGGCTCGTGATGCTGCTGGCCGAGCGCATCCCGCCCCGTGGCGAGGTGTTGCGCCACCCCGCCGGCTTCGAGATCGAGGTGGTGGAGGCCGACCCGCGCAGGGTGCGCCGGGTCCGCATCCGCCGCATCCCACCGGCACCCGCCGCCGACGACCGGCGGCCGGCATGATCCGCCTCCCGGCCCACTGGCGGCTCCCGGCCCTCGCCGCAGGCGGCGGCCTTGCCCTCGCCCTGGCCTATCCGCCCTTCTTCGTGCTTCCCGGTCTCGCCGGCCTCGGCGTGCTGCTCCTCCTCGCCCGCGCGCCGCGGCGGCACCTGCTGTGGGGCTGGATTTTCGGCTTCGTTCACTATCTCGCAACCCTCTGGTGGATCGCCATCGCCTTCGAGAGCGGGCCCGAAGCCTTCCGCGCCCTTGGCATTCCCGCCATGGTGGGACTCACCGCCGTCCTCGGCCTCGGCCCGGCGCTGCTGGTAGCGCTGCTCGCACGCTTCACCTCCCGCCCCTTCGCTCTGCGGGCGCTGGTGCTGGCGGCCGGCTGGGTGGCGCTCGAACTGCTGCGGGGGCAGCTTTTGCGCTTTCCCTGGAATCCGCTTGCCAGCACCCTCGCCTTCGCTGCCCCCGCACTTCAACCCGTGGCCTGGTTCGGTGTCTATGGCACCGATCTGCTGCTGGCGCTGCTGGCGGTTCTGCCGGTGGGCGTGCTGGAGGCCCGAGGGCGCCTGCGGTTGGTACGGGCCGGTTTGCTGGCGGTCCTGGCGCTGGTGCTGATGCTGCCCGGGCTGCTGCGGCGCCCACCCGCCGGGGATCAGGCCACCGGCATCCCGGTGCGCATCGTCCAGCCCAATATCGAGCAGAAGGCCAAGTGGGATCCCGCCCTGCGGCGCCGCTGGTTGGAGCTCCAGCTGGCGCTCACCCGCCAGCCGGCGGAGGTCTCGCCCCGGCTCGTCCTCTGGCCCGAGAGTGCGGTGCCTTATGTGGTGGAAGATCCCACACTCCAGCGGATCCTTGCCGATGCCCTGCCGGCCGGGGCGGTGCTGGGCTTCGGCGCCGACCGGTTCGTCGACGGTGACCCGCCGCAGCTTACCAACAGCTTCTACCTGCTGGATTCCAGCGGGCGCCTCTGGGACCGCTATGACAAGGTGGACCTGGTACCCTTCGGCGAATTCCTGCCCTTTGGGGATCTGCTGGAGCCGCTGGGGTTGGGCAAGCTGACCGTAGGCGCGGTGGACTTCTCCCCCGGGCCCGGTCGCCGCACCCTCGAGGTACCCGGGATCCCGCCGCTCTCGCCGCTGATCTGTTATGAGGCCGCCTTTCCCTTCCGCGCCACCGACGGCAGCGGGCGTGCGCGGATCCTGGTGAATGTCACCAATGATGCCTGGTTCGGGCGCAGCGCCGGCCCCTGGCAGCACTTCGCCCTCGCCCGCATGCGGGCGGTGGAAACCGGCCTGCCCCTGCTGCGGGCGGCCAACACCGGCATCTCGGCGGTGATCGACGGCTATGGCCGGGTGCTGGCGATGCTGCCGCTGGAAACCCGCGGGGTGCTGGATGCCCGCCTGCCACCGGCGCTCACACCGCCGCCGGCATCCCGCTGGCCCTGGGGTGCCACACTGGCGGCCGTGCTGCTGGCGCTCGCCCTCGCCCTGGTTGATCTCGCCCTCGCCCGCCGGCACAAGGGGGGCCGGGCGGGACGGGTGCAGGACCACCAGGGTGCCGACACGGAGGCAACGGACGCCGCATCCCATCGATATCCATGTCGGCCGGCGACTCCGTGAGCGCCGCATCCTCATGGGGCTGAGCCAGGAGCAGCTCGCCCGGCGGCTGGGCGTCACCTTCCAGCAGATCCAGAAATATGAGCGTGGCACCAGCCGCATCGGCGCAAGCCGGCTGTTCGAGCTGGCCCACATCCTCCAGGTGTCGGTGGACTGGTTCTTCGAGGGCTGCGCGCCCGAAAGCCCTAGCACCACCGCTGCCGCCCCGGGGCTGGCCGAGCCCGGCGCCTCCTTCGACTATGACACCGCCGCCCCGCCGGCGCGCGAGGGGCCGCGGCCGCTGAGCCTCGATCGGCGGGAGGTGCTGGAACTGGTGCGCCACTACAGCCGCATCGGCGATGAGGAGGTGCGCCGGCGACTCTATGAGCTCACCCGGGCGCTGGCGGCGGTGCGCTGGCGGCCGCGCCGGCGGCGCACCAGGGGGTGAGCCGGCCGGGCCGCGGCAGGGCGCCTTCCGCCACCGCCGCCGGCGTGGCAGGAAGGGCTGGGGTGTGCGGGAGGTGGTGATGAGCGTCGATCCCAGCGGTCTCCGGACCTTTTATGACACCGCCGGGCTGGATGAGGAGGCGGCGGCCGCCGATCCCTTCGATCAGTTCGCCCGCTGGTTCGAAGAGGCGGTGAAGAACGGTGCCGGCGAGCCCAACGCCATGGCGCTGGCCACCGCCGATCGCGCCGGCCGGCCGTCGGTGCGAATGATGCTGCTCAAAGGTTTCGATCGTCGCGGGTTCGCCTTCTATACCAATCTCGAGAGCCGCAAGGCGCTGGAGCTGGCCGAAAACCCCCGGGCGGCGCTGCTCTTCTTCTGGGAGCGCCAGCACCGCCAGGTGCGCATTGAGGGGCTGGTGGAGCGGCTTTCGGATGAGGAGGCGGATGCCTATTTCGAAAGCCGCCCGCTGGGCCATCGCCTCGCCGCCTGGGCCTCCTCCCAGAGCCGGCCGGTGGCGGACCGGGCGGCGCTGGAAGGGCGCTATCGCGAGTTCGAGCGGCGCTTTGGCGAAAATGTGCCGCGGCCGCCCTGGTGGGGCGGCTTCCGGCTGCTGCCGGAGCGCTTCGAGTTCTGGCAGGGGCGCGCCAACCGGCTGCACGACCGGCTGCTCTACCGGCGCGAGGGCGAGGGCTGGGTGCGGCTCCGGCTCCAGCCCTGATCCGCCGCCTCAAGGTCATAGACATAGACCACCGGCCCGTGCGCCCCGAGGCTCGTAGGATCAAACACCGCAAGCGGCGTCAGCGCGCGCAGCTCGCGATAGAAGCGCACGAAGGCGGGATAGCGTTGGGACGCCCCCGGAAAGTCGTAACGTTCCATGGCCAGCGAGTTGGTGACCACATAGCGCACCCCCCGCCGGCGGTATTCGCCAAGCGGCAGCGGCCGGCGGTCCACCAGCGGATTGCCGAAGCGCCAGTTGTCGCGATCCTTGAGGATCTCCTCGCGCGAGAGTTCCCGTGGCGACCACCAGGGATGAGCCAGCTCGTCCACGTCAAAGGCAGGATCCGGCGGATGGCGGCGCATCAGCTCGAGCGCCTCGCGCCGGCGGAAGAGAAAGGGGTGGTCTTCGGGCAACGTGGCCAGCCGCGCAAGCCGGCGGGCGACCGCCGGCGGTGAAGGACGCAGTACCGGGCCATAAGAATCCAGCAGTATGCGGGCATCGCGCGGCAGTTCGCGCGCGATCCAGGCAGCCGCGAGGGTGCGGGTGTCGGGTTTCAACCGTTCGGCCTGCAGCCGCAGGCTCACCGCCGCTGCTGGTGCCAGCAGCAGCAGCGCCAGGAAGACCGCGCCCACCCGCCGATCCACCCCGGGGGCGGCGCGCGCCACCAGCGCCTCGATGCCGCCTGCCGCCAGCACCAGCACCAGTGGATAGACGGCGCTCGCATGGCGCGGGCTTGGATGGTAGGCCCAGAGGGTGGTGGCCAGCAGCAGATAGGTGGCCATCGGCAGCAGCAGCGCCAGCGCGAACCGGCGCCGGCCCGGCCGGGCGAGGGCGGCGAGCGCACCGAGGGCGGCCAGCAGCAGGATGTGGAGGCCGAGGATATCCGGCCGCACCAGTTGGCGCGCCACCAGCGCGAGGGCCCCGGGCATCGCCCCGAGACCGCGGGTGAAGAGCACGCCATTGTCGGGGTCGAAGGCCGGCAGCGCGCGCCAGAAACTGGCCCACAGACCCAGGAGGTCAGCGAGGAAGGCGCCGCGCAGGAAGCTGTAGGGGGTGAGGGCCATGAAGGCGAGGGCAAAGAGGGCAAGCTCGAGGGCGAGCTGGGCAAGCCGCCGGCCGAAGGGCTGCGGGCTCGCCGGCCACAGCCGCAACAGCAGCCACACCGGCAACAGCAGCACGCCGTAGTATTTGAAGGCGCTGGCAGCCCCCGCCAGGAGCGCCGCCCAGCACGCCCGCCGGCGATCGCCGCGGCGTTCCGCCTCCAGCAGCAGCGCCAGCGCCCACACGGCCAGCGCCGCCGATGGCACATCCTCCTTGATCACCTGCGACCACTGCACCAGCGGTGGCAGCAGGGCGGCGGCAAGACCCGCAAGCCACACGCCCAAAGGCCCGAGGCCGAAGGCCCGGGCAAGCCGCACCGTCCCCGCCACCAGCGCCACACCAAAGGCCAACACGAGTATGCGGCCGATCAGCAGGAAGGGCCCCCAGTCGGCCAGAAACCAGGCGCCGAAGGCCTCGGCCGAATCCACAAGCCCCAAAAGCCGCGCGGCCCCGTAAAAGAGCCCATAGGCCAGCAGCAGCAGATACATGAGGCCGGCGGGCTTGTTGTACCAGCGCGGATCGAGATCGCCCGCGCCCAGGGCCATGGCCCGCTTCATCAGGTGGAGCTCATCGCCGTAGTAGGAGTAGGGGAGATCATGAAACAGCCCCACCAGCCGCAGTGCGAGCGCCAGCAGCACCGCCGCGTGGGCCGCATCCAGCGCCGGA
Organism: Rhodospirillales bacterium; assembly: GCA_015490605.1. Lineage (GTDB taxonomy): Bacteria > Pseudomonadota > Alphaproteobacteria > Geminicoccales > Geminicoccaceae > HRBIN39. Next base: position 1,410 of record WFXL01000155.1, on the reverse strand, counting down.
GCGCGGCTGCGGACGAGCGACGGGGCGACAACGGAGCGAAGGAGGCCCATGGACGACACACCGGGATCCAGCGGCTGGCCACCTCAATGAATAGCTGTCCTGGCGTGAGAGGAGACCCGTCGGCGGCCTGCCACCGTACGCCGATATGGCCCGGCGCCATCCCCGAAGACGCCTAGGCTGCTGTCGGCGGCTCCACCCCGTGCTCGCGCAGCTCGGTGAGGGAGCCGCCCTGGTGCAGCCGCCAGATGGCCGCGGCCAGAAGTGGCGCCAGCGGAATGATCGTGAGCCGATGTTCGCGGAAGCCGGGATCGAGCCGCCGTGGCGGTACGCTGTCGGTGACGAAGAACGCTTCGAAGCCCGCATCCTGCAGCCGCGGGCCGGCCTCCTCGGTGAACAGGCCGTGGGTGACGCACGCCACCACCGCCTCGGCCCCACGGCACCTTAGGGCGGCGGCGGCGCGGGCAAGGGTGGTGCCGGAGCTCACCAGATCATCCACCACCACCGCCACCCGGCCCGCCACCTCGCCCACCACCGCGTCGCCCGACACCCGACCTTCGCTCCGCTTCTTCTCGAGGAAGGCCAGCGGCACCTCCTGCCCTAGCCGGGATGCGAGCCATTCCCGCAGGGCCTCGGCCCGCTTGGCGCCGCCGGCATCGGGCGAGACCACGGCAAGCGGCCGGCGGGCAAAGCGGGCCAGCAGCTGGCGGCCGAACAGCGGCCGCGCGGTGAGCTCCACCGACTCGATGCGAAAGGCGTTCTCATAGGCAGCGGGGTTGTGGACGTCCACCACCACCATGCGGTCAATCCCCACCGCCTCCACCAGCTGGGCCACATAGCGGCTGGTGACGGGATCCCGCGGCTTGGTGCGGCGGTCCTTGCGGGCGTAGCAGAGATAGGGGCAGACGGCGGTCACCCGTGCGGCCCCGCCCTCCTTGAGGGCGGCGGCGAAGAACAGCAGCCGGCAGAGCTTGTCATTGGCGCTGGCGCCGGGCTCACCCCAGAGGCCGTGGAGCACATAGCAGTCGCGATCCCGGACGGTGATCAACGGGCGGCTCTTGTGTTCGCCGTCCTCGAACTCGCGCTCCTCGTGCGGCGCCAGGGCGAGGCCGGCGGCGGCCGCCACCCGGGCCCCCAGCGCCTGCGAATGGCGCAGGGCGAACAGCAGCGGTTCGCGCATGGCGCCCTCCCTCGGCGATCGCCGCCACTATCGCCGATGGTGCCCGGCGGCGCCAGCGGCGATATCGGTCCCGGATTGGGACCGGATGGTCCGAAAACACGACCGACTCTTCTGCCGACGCGGCGTTTTTGAGAAAAATCAGTCTCATATCGCGACCGATGCGGCGCCCGGGCCTTTACCCGCCCCCGCGCCCTCCCTAGGAAGGGAGGGCGCGGGGGCGGGTAAAGGCCCGG
>WFXL01000154.1 GCA_015490605.1 Rhodospirillales bacterium | reverse complement strand
GACCATACCCGGAGGCAGACCCCATCGCGGTGGGGCTGGTCCTCGGCCTTCGCAAGCGCCAAGGGAAAGGAGGGGTTAACGGGGACGGGCGATGCAGGCCGAGGTGCGGGTGGTGCCCGTGGTGGAGATCCTCGGACCCGACGGGCGGGCCCGGCGGCCGGAGCGGCGGGCCTGGGGCGGGCCCTTCCGCCCCTATGCGCCGCCCCGAAGGCGCGGTGATGAGCGGCGCCAGCGGCCGAGGCCGCCGGTGGAATGGCGCCGCGGCGAGCGCCTCGACCTCATGATCTAGGGATTGACTCCCCAGCAAGGCACCACGCGCCCACGCTCACGGAGGCGCAGACGCTCGCGGTCTACAACAGCGGCACATCCACAGCCGCCATCGAAGCCGGGCTCATGGAGGTGGAGGCGCAGACGCCTCAGTCCACCAGGAAGGGATCGGGCTGGACCTTGGCGAACGGCAGGTCCTCCTCGGTCCACATCCGCTCCACCTCGTGCACATGGACCTCCTCGGCACCGGCGCGTTCCAGGATCTCGCGCGCCTTCCGCTCCTGGGCGGGGTCCCGCACCGCCACCAACAGCACGAGTCCGCCCGCCTCCAGCAGTTGCTCCACCCGCTCGGCCCAGCGTCGTTCGATCCAGCGGGAGAGCAGCGCGCCCACGGAGCCGCCCACGGCACCACCGGCCAGGGCCGCCGCCACCGCCGCCGCCAGCCCGCCGCCGGTGGCCACCAGCGGCCCGAGGGCGACGAAACTGCCCACCGCCGCGAGGATGCCGGTGAGATCCACCTCCACCATGTGCCGATCCTCGTCGGTGAGAGGCACATCGACCGGCGCCCGCGGCGCCTCCTCCACCTCGTGGATGTCGCGGATGGGCTGGCCGAGGCGCCGTTCGGCCTCGGCCCTGGAGGTGATCATGTTGATCTGGGCGCGGTCGAAACCGGCGCGCTCGAGCTCTTCCACCGTCGCCTCGAGCCGCTCCCAGCTGCGGAACAGGCCGGCGACCTCACGCACCCGCTGGCGCGCGATCAGCGTCTCACCCATGATCCACCTCCCGGATGGAACTCCTCCCCAAAAGCCATATGGGCACGGCCGGGGGTGGACGCGAGGGCCAGAGGTGGGTGCCGCCGACCCCTCGCCGCCTCAGCCCAACAGCAGGGGATCGGGCTGGGTGCGGGCAAAGGGCACATCCGCGAGCCGCAGCCGGCGCTCGAGGGTGACGGCATGGACATCACGCCCGCCGGCCCGGCGCAGGACCTCCAGCGCCCGGGTCTCTTCCGCCGGCCCATGGACCTCCACCCGCACCACCGGCCCGCCAGCCTGGAGGGTGCGCAGGCGCCGTTCATCCAGCCGGCGGGCAAGCTGCCAGAGCAGCAGCGCCCCGAGACCGGCACCCGCAAGCCCGCCCAGGAGCGCCGCAGCATAGGCCCCGGCGAGTTCGGCGCCAGCCGCCACCGCCAGCCCGCCTGAGGCCATGCCAGCGGTCAGCGCCGGCGCTCCCACCAGCACCGCACCGCCCTCGGCGCGCTCATGCCGGTCCACCGGCACCTCGGCGGGCACATCGGCATCTTCCAGCTCGCGGGTATCCGAGAGCGGCCGGCCGAGGTAGCGCTCGAGCCGCTCCAAGGCGCTGATCACCTCGATCCGCGCCCGGTCGAACCCCTCCAACTCCAGCTCCTCGATGGCATCCTCCAGCGCCTCGGGATCCTCGAAGCGCGCCACCACTTCCCGCATGCCCCATCGGGCCACCGTCACATCGGGAACATCGCGTCGCCACATGGCCCGGTCTCCCTGGTCGGAGTCACGCACTATTCTACGCTGGATCCGGGCGCGACGCAATGTCGCAGGCAGGGGCTAGTCCACGGCGAGCGGCGCGGGGTCGAGGAGGGTCAGGGCGATGACTGGGTCCACCAGACCCGCCAGTGCCGGCGGGAGCTCGCGGGTGACGAACCATTGGGCCAGCTGGGGCCAGGCGGCGCCGGCCGGATCGTTCGCTGCCCGGCGGGCGCCGCGGGCCAGCAGGAAGGCGCCGACGGTGGCGCTGAAGGCGTGGAGGTAGGCGGTGGCGACCGCCTCGCGGGCATCCGCGTCCGCCTGCTGGAGTGTCCGGGTGGCCGCTTCCACCCGCGCGAGGGCATCGGCCAGCGCCGGTGCCAGCGGCGCGGTCGGGCCGTCGTTATGGGCGATGAGTTCGGCCCGCAGTTCCTCCAGCAGTTCCCAGGGCAGGCGGCCATTCTCGAGGGTAAGCTTGCGCCCTACCAGATCGCGCGCCTGGATGCCGTTGGTGCCCTCATAGATGGGGGTGATGCGCACGTCGCGATAGAAACGGGCGATGCCGGTTTCCTCGATGAAGCCGGCGCCGCCGTGCACCTGCAGGGCGGTGGAGCAGATGTCCACCGCCTGGTCGGTGCACCAGGCCTTGACCATGGGGGTGAGCAGCGCCACCCGGCCGGCGGCGCGGCGGCGGATCTCGCCGTCGGGGTGATGGTGGGCCAGGTCGTTGGCGGCATTGGCGAGGTAGCACAGCGCCCGCATGGCGGCGATGCGTGCACGCATGGACAGCAGCATGCGGCGCACGTCGGGGTGTTCGACGATGGCCACCCGCCGCCCCTGGCGCGTCCCCTGAATGCGCTCGCGGGCATAAGCGAGCGCCCGCTGATAGGCCGCCTCGGCCAGCCCCAGCCCCTCGATGCCCACCGCAAGGCGCGCATTGTTCATCATGGTGAACATGCAGCGCATGCCCTCGTGCTCGCGGCCCACCAGGAAGCCCACCGCCCCTTCCCGCTCGCCATAGACCATGACACAGGTGGGGCTGCCGTGGATGCCGAGCTTCTCCTCCAGCTTGATGCAGCGGAAGTCGTTGCGCGCACCCGGCCGGCCGGCCTCGTCGGGGAGGAACTTGGGCACCAGGAAGAGAGAGATGCCGCGGGTGCCGGCGGGGGCATCCGGCAGGCGGGCGAGCACGAAATGGATGATGTTCTCCGCCATGTCGTGCTCGCCGAAGGTGATGAAGATCTTCTGGCCGAACAGCCGATAATGATCGCCACGGCGCTCGGCGCGGGTGCGCAGCGCCCCGAGGTCGGTGCCCGCCTGCGGCTCGGTCAGGCACATGGCGGCGGTCCAGCGGCCCTCCACCAGCTTCGGCAGATAGAGCCGCTTCTGTTGGTCGCTGCCATGAGCCAACAGCGCCTCGATGCCCGCCTGGGTCAGCAGCGGACAGAGCTCGAAGGTCATGTTGGTGGCGTTCCAGATCTCCGCCACCGCGCCATTGACCAGCCACGGTAGCCCCTGGCCGCCCCACTCGGGCGGAAAGGCCAGCCCGTTCCAGCCGCCCTCGACGAAACGGCGATAGGCCTCGGCAAAGCCCGGCGGTGTCACCACCCGCCCATCCTCGAGCCGGGCCGGCTGACGGTCGGCGACGGCTGCAAGCGGCTCCAGCTCCTGACAGGCGAAGCGGCCCGCCTCCTCCAGCACCTGGCGCACCAGCGCCTCGTCCACCTCGGCAAAGGCCTCAAGTGCCAGCACCTGCGCAAGCCCGGCCACCTGCCGCTGGACGAACAGCATTTCCTCAACGGGCGGCCTGTAGGCGCTCATCACCTCACCTCCCCGCGGGCCGGCCCCTCTCTGCCGCAGCCCGCTGCGGTGCACAAGCCGGCACCGCCTGGGCGCCCGGGCCGCGGGCGGGACGTCGTGCCGCATGGCGCCCGCACCCGCACCATGCTCGCCCAGAGGCGGCCCCGACCCTGGAGGAGGCATCGTGCCCGCGCGCATTCCCGTGACCGTGATCACCGGCTTTCTCGGTGCCGGCAAGACCACGCTTTTGCGCCATCTGGTAGAACACGCCGATGGCCGCCGGCTCGCACTGGTGGTCAACGAGTTCGGCGAAGTGGGAGTCGATGGGGCGCTGCTGCGGGCCTGCGGCCTTCCTGGCTGCGGTGACGAGGACATCGTCGAACTCGCCAACGGCTGCATCTGCTGCACCGTGGCGGACGATTTCCTCCCCACCATGCGCCGGCTGCTGAACCGCCCTGAGCCGCCCGACCACATCCTGATCGAGACCAGCGGCCTCGCCCTACCCAAGCCGCTGGTCAAGGCCTTCACCTGGCCCGAGGTGCGCACCCGCGCCACCGTCGATGGGGTGGTGGCAGTGGTGGATGCGCGCGCGGTGGCGGACGGGCTGTTCGCCGCCGATCCCGCGGCGGTGGAACGCCAGCGCCAGGCCGATCCCGCCCTCGATCACGAGACGCCGCTTGGGGAACTGTTCGAGGAGCAGCTCGCCTGCGCCGATCTGGTGGTGCTCAACAAGTGGGATGCGGTGGCGGCGGCCGAGCAGGCGCGGGTGGAACGGATCGTGGCCGCCCATCTGCGACCGGGGGTGCGCACCGTGCCGGCGCGCTTCGGGCGGGTGCCGCCGGCGGTGCTGCTGGGCCTTGAGGCCGCCGCCGAGGATGATCTGGCCGCGCGCCCCTCGCACCACGACGAGGGCGATGACCATGAGCATGACGATTTCACCAGCCTCGTGGTGGAACTGCCGCCGGTGGCCGATCCGGCAGCGCTGGTGGCGGCGGTCCAAGAGCTCGCCCGCAGCCAGCCGGTCTATCGGGTCAAGGGCTTCGTGGCGGTGGCCGGGCGGCCGGCGCCGCTGGCACTGCAGGCGGTGGGCGACCGTGTGTCCCACTGGTTTGAGCGGCGTGCGCCCACCACTTCGCGGCTGGTGGTGATCGGCTCGGCTGATCTCGACCGCGAGAAAGTGGCGGCGGTCCTGCGGGATGGCGCCGCTATTTGACGATTACTTCTGTAGAAATCTCGTGCATGACGAGGTTGAACTGGCAAACCCGAAGGAGAGGGCCATGGACGCTCCGCAGACCCCATCCGTACCGAGCATGCCGCGGCTCAACGAGCCGGCACCGGACTTCGAGGCGATGACCACCCACGGGCCGCGGCGGCTGGCCGACTATCGCGGCAGCTGGCTGGTGCTGTTCTCGCATCCGGCCGATTTCACGCCGGTGTGCACGACCGAGTTCATCGCCTTTGCCAGGCGCTACGAGGAGTTCAAGGCGCACAATTGCGAGCTTCTGGGACTGTCCATCGACAGCAATTTCTCCCACATAGCCTGGGTGCGCACCATCGAAGAGAAGTTCGGTGTCCGCATCCCCTTCCCCATCATCGCCGACCTGGACATGGCGGTGTCGCACAAGTACGGCATGATTCATCCCGGCGCCAGCGACACGGCCACGGTGCGCGCCCTCTTCATCATCGACCCGCAGGGCATCCTCCGGGCGATGATCTACTATCCGCTCACCAACGGCCGCTCCATCGACGAGGTGCTGCGGGTGCTGGTGGCGCTGCAGACCACCGATACCCACGGGGTGGCCACGCCTGAGGGCTGGAAGCCGGGTGAGGCGGTGATCGTGCCGCCGCCCAAGACCATGGAGGAGGTGGAAGAGCGCCTCAAGGCGGGGTTCGAGTGCAAGGACTGGTGGTTCTGCACCCGCCCGCTCTGAGACGTGAACCGCCAACGTCTATAAGCGCCACGGCCCCGGCCAGCACCGGGGCCGTGTTTCTTTGAAGGCAACCCGCTGACGACCGTCCCCCGGTTGCCCTGTGCGCCGGACGCTCCTCCCGGCGCCTCCAGCCGGGTTACAGCGGATTCAGTAGAGGTCGCCCAGGCTGACGGCGGCGGTATTCACCGTTCGCGGTCGGCTCCCGGTAATGCGCACCGGATAGCCGCGCCGTGCCACCAGTTCCGCCTCTACCCGATCCCAATCGATCTCATGGGCCCGCTCGCCGGCCTTGCGGCGGATGTGATCGAAGGCGCCGGCCGGTGGCGGCTTCGGGGTCATGGTGTAGCGGATCTCGAGCTCTTCCAGCTGATCGTAGTCGGGATGGGCCTCGAGCCAGAGCTCGCCCTCGTGCCAGCCGACCTTGATGGTCTGTTCCAGCACCCGCACCGGCGTGCCGATGGGCACGCGCTCATACATGGACTCGATCTGTTCGGGATACATGCGGATGCAGCCGGCGCTCACCCGTCGGCCGACGCCATAGGGCTTAATGGTGCCGTGGATGAGATAGCTCGGCCAGCCGAGATAGAGGGCACGGGTGCCCAAGGGATTGTCGGGTCCTGGCGGTACCACCCGCGGCAGGCTGGGATCTTCGCGGCGGATGGAAGCTGGCGGATACCAGGTGGGGTTCTTGGCCTTGCGGACGATGCGCGTGGTCCCGAGGGGGGTTTCACGGCCCTGGCGACCGATGCCGATGGCGTGGGTCTCGATCACCCCGTCAGGGCGGAAGTAGTAGAGCCGCAGTTCGGCCAGATTGATCACGATCCCCCGGCGGGGTGCGTCCGGCAGCAGATGGGCGGTAGGCAGCAGCACCAGCCGGTCCGGCGGCGGGATCCAGGGGTCGATGCCAGGGTTGGCGGCGGACAGCTCCAGCATGCCCAGGTCCCAGCGGCGGGCCACATCCAGCAGGACGTCCTCGCGCCGGGTGAGGTGGAAGCGCAGCCTTCCGATGAGATCGCTCCCGGGGCGCGCCGCCCACACCGCCGCCGGGCCCAGTGTCGCGGCCGAAAGCCCCGCCAGCAGCAACGCACGCCGACCCAGACGCGGGCCCTTCCCGGCGGCGCTGGGGCGGGGGCGGGGCTTCCGGCCGGACATGGGACGCATTACTTGCGCAGGCCCGCGCGGAACATGCGGTCGGCCTTCTCGTTGGCCGCCTGCGCCTCCTGCCGGGCCGCCGCCGCCTCGGCCTTGGCCTCATTGGCCGCCTGCAGCGCCTGGCTGGCCTTCTGGTCGGCCGCCTCGGCCGTAGCCCGCACCGCCGCGATCTCCGAACGCAGGGCTTCGATGTCCGAGCGACTGGCACAGCCCGCGAGGGCCGTGACCGAACCCGCCAGCAGAACCATCGACAGCAGCGTCTTGCGAGACATCTCGTCCTCCTCTGGGCAGCGTGCGTCGTCCCTACCGACGGCGACGATACGCCTTTCCTTTCCCTCCCGTCGGCGCCTTCCTCCATAGCGCGGCGGTCGAGACGGCGCAAACGCGCTTCTCAGGGGCGGATCTCCACCGGTGTGCCCCAGCGCACCACCTGCCAGAGGATGTCCATCTCCTCGTCGGTGACGGCGATGCAGCCGTTGGTCCAGTTGAAGCGCCAGTGATCGCGCCGGAGCGTCGGATCGATGGCGGGATCGAGCCCGTGGATCATGATGGCGCCGCCGGGATCCACGCCCAGCCGGCGTGCCCGCTCGATGTCGCGGCGGTTGGGGTAGGAGATCCGGATGGCCTTGTAGAAGGCACTGTCCGGCTTGAAGCCAGCGACGAAATAGAGCCCCTCGGGGGTGCGCCCGTCGCCCTCGCGGATCTTGGGACCGCGGGGATTGCGGCCGAGGGCGATGCGGAAGCTCAAAAGCGGCTGCCCATCCCGAAGCAGATACAGCCGCCGTTCGTGCTTGACCACGAGGATGCGGTCCACCGTCCCCTGGATCCGCGTATGAGCCGCTGCCGGCCGCAGGGGGCTGGGCAGCAGCATCAGCAGCACCAGCAGAGCAACGAGGCCGAAGCCCGACCGGCTCATGGTTCCGGCACATCCGCTTGCGGTCCCGCCGCCACCATGATGTCGCCAAGTACCATCCGCCGCAAGGCCCGCACCGGGCGGTGTCGGGCGGGGAAACGCTTGCGCCGGCGCAGTCTCTGCGCCATCTCCACGTCGCTCCGGATCGCCCGAGATCGGCAGGAGAGGCCATGAGCGAGCCGTCGGAGATGCCGGCCGTGGCCGGCGCAAGCGGGTCCGAGCGGGCACCGGAGCTGCGCGGCCGGCTGCAGCAGCGCCTCGAGGAGGCGCGGGCGCGGGCAGCGGACGATCCCTTCGTCGATCCCGTCGGTTTCGTCGGGGTGGATCTGTTCCGCACTCTGCGCCAGCGCCCCGACGAGGTGGCGGCGGCCGAAGAGCTGGTGCGGGCGCTGGCGGTGGAGGCATTCGTCGCCCGCGCCCGCAGACTTCGGCGCTATCTCGGCGAGACCGACCCCGAGGCCAACCGCGCCAGACTGGCGGCGCTGGTGGACGGGCTTCTGGATCGGTTGGACGAGGATCCGCACCAGCTCGCCGCGGCCCTGGCCTTTATCACTTTCGGCTTCGTCTTTACCGCCCATCCCACCTTCGCCGTGGCCCGCGAGCTCCAGGACGAGCTCGTGGACCTGGCGCTCGAGCACGACCGCGAGGGGCGGCCGCTGGACGACGCGGCCCGGCTTGCCCTGCTGGCGCGGGTGGTGGCCCGCCCCCACAGGCCCGATGCGCCGCTCGATCTTGCCTATGAACAGACCTATGCGCTCGAGGCCATGGGCCATCTCGCCGCCGCCCTGCGCACCCTCTGGCGGGTGGTGGCCGAGCGGCTGCGGGCCCGCCGCCCGGAGGACTGGCGCCGACTGGTGCCGCGACTCGTCTCCATCGCCACCTGGGTGGGCTATGATACCGACGGCCGCGCCGACATCCCCTGGAGTGAGACCTTCGCCCGGCGGATGATCGTCGCCGAGGTGCAGCTGCGCCACTATCGCGAGCGGGTGCGGGCGCTGCGGGCACAGCTCGGCGAGGACGATCCCCGGCTCGATGCTCTCGAGGTGATGGAAACCCGCCTCTCCTTCACCATCCACACCCTGAGCGAGGCGATCCCGGTGTTCCTTGAGGCGGCGGCCGCGGCCCGCGGGGGCGGCCCTGCCTGGCTCGAGCGGCTCGCGGCCGTCGCCCGGCGGCTGGCAGAGGCGCGCCCCTCGACCCTCCATGACAAGCGCCAGCTGCTGCAGCTCCTGGATCGCTGCCTCGCCCACGGTCCCGACGATGAGGTGACCCTCGAACTGTGGCTGCTCAGGGCCGAGGTGGCGACCCTCGGGCTCGGGCGGGCACGCTCGCACCTGCGCATTAATGCCCGCCAGATCCACAATGCCGTGCGCCACCAGGTGGGGCTCGACCACGCGCCCGACGATCCCTCCTGGCGGCTTTCCTATCTCGATGCCATCCACCGGCTGGTGCAGGAGGTGCAGCCGGTGGCGGTGAACTTCGGCTCGCTCGCCCATGAGCCCGCCACCGCCCGCCGGGCCTTCATGCTGTGCGCCAAGATGCTGCAGCATGTGGACGGCGGCGAGCCCATCCGCTTTCTCATCGCCGAGTGCGAGACCCCCTTTACGCTGTTGGCGGCGCTCTATCTGGCGCGCCTGTTCGGCGTCGATGACGCCATCGACATCTCGCCGCTGTTCGAGACCCCCCGCGCGCTCGAGCGCGGTGCCGGCATCATCGACGAGGCCCTCACCTATCCCGCCTTCCGCGCCTATGTGGAGCGCCGCGGCCGGCTCACCATCCAGACCGGCTTTTCCGATGCCGGCCGTTATATGGGCCAGCTGGCAGCGGCGGATGCCATCGAGCGGATCCGCCTGGACCTGGTGGCGGTGCTGCAGCGCCACGGCCTCGACCATCTGGAGCTGGTGATCTTCGACACCCACGGCGAGAGCATGGGCCGCGGCGCCCATCCCGCGAGTCTCGCCGACCGGCTGGCCTATTTCGACACACCCCACTCACGCCGGCTGTTCGCCGCTGCCGGCCTGCGCCAGCGCCAGGAGACCAGCTTCCAGGGCGGCGATGGCTTCCTCCTGTTCGCCCGCTATGAGAGCGCGCTGGCGGTGCTGACCCGGGCGCTCGAGCACCGGCTCACTTCGCCGCCGGCCGACGACGACCCCTTCTATGCGCGCCCGCCCTATGTGGACGAATTCTTCGCCACCATCCGCCAGTACAATCGTCGTTTGTTCGAGGATCCGGACTACGCCGCCTTTCTCGGTGCCTTCGGCCCCCATCTGCTCTACCGTACCGGCTCACGCAGCAGCGTGCGCGAACACGAGCTGGCCACACCGCCGACCCTCGAGCACCCCTCACAGCTGCGGGCGATCCCCCACAATGCCATCCTCCAGCAGCTGGGCATGCTGGTGCATGTGATCGGCGGGGTGGGCCGGGCGATGGCGCGCGATCCCGAGGCTTTTGAGCGGCTCTATCGCACCAGCGACCGCTTCCGCCGGCTGGTGTCGCTGGTGGAATATGCCTTCATGTACAGCGATCCGCTGGTGACCAAAGCTTATATCGACCTGTTCGATGCCGGCGGCTGGCTGCTGCTGGCGCGGCGCTGTCCCGAGCGCGACGCCCAGGCGAGCCTGCGGGAAGTGGCCGATCATTTCGAGCGCCTGGGGCTGCATGAGCGGCTTGCGCGCATCTTCCGCTTCATGTTCCGTGACCATCTCGACCTCGCCCAGGCGCTCAGGGACCACCGCCGGCGTACCCGCGATCTCGGTGAGGAGCCGATTGCCATCGACCTAGCCACCCGCGACAATCTCCATCTGCTCCATGCGGTGCGCCTGGCCGCCATCCGCACCCTGGCGGAGTTCGCTGCCCGCATTCCCGACTTTTCCGACCGCCATCGGGTGACCCGCGAGGAGGTGGTGGAGCGGCTGTTGCGGCTGGATGTGGAACCGGCGCTGCAGCTGCTCGCCCGCATCTTTCCGCTGGAGGAGCACGGCGCTGATCGGCTCGACTGGGGCGAGGCTGCCACCTATGCGCCCACCGCCTCCCAGTCCTACGCCCAGGAGCACGAGCAGCTCTTCCGGCCGATGGCGCGCCTCTATGAACTCATGCGTCAGGTGACCACCGCGGTGGTCCACCATGTGGGCGCGGTGGGCTGAGGCGGACGCGTGCCCTCGCCTTGAGGCGTCCGGAATCGCACGGGGCGGGCCAGGCCCGCCCCGCCGAAGGAAGAAGAGAGCCGTCTATTCGCCGCCGCCCAGCTGGTGGACGTAGATGGTGACCATCTTAAGGGACTCTTCCGAGAGGCGGCTATCCCAGGCGGGCATCACGCCGTGGCGCGGCTTGCTGATCTGGGCGCGGATCTGTTCCGGCTCACCGCCATAGAGCCAGATGTCGTCGGTGAGGTTGGGCGCGCCCACTTCGCGCATGCCCTTGCCATTGTCGCCGTGGCAGGCGGCACACTGTTCGAGGAAGATCTCGCGTCCGCGCTCGGCCGCTGCCGGATCCGCCTCGCGGCCGGAAAGGGTGAGGACATATTGCACCACATCCTCGATCTGCTGCGACTCGAGGATGCCGTCGGCACCGAAGGCGGGCATGGTGGAATCGCGGGTGTCCTCATCTTCGTAGAAGCGGATGCCGTGCGAGACGGTATAGAAGATGTCCTCCAGCGTCCCGCCCCACAGCCAGTCGTCGTCGGCGAGGGTGGGATAGTTGAGCTGGCCGGCACCGCCGAGGCCATGACAGGCAGCGCAATTCTCCTTGAAGATGACCTCGCCGCCGCGCACGGCGAAGGTCAGCAGCTCGGGATCGGCGGCGATGGCCGCAAGCTCAGCACCGCGGATCCGCTCCAGCCAGGGACGGCGCTCCTCCTCCACCTTGGCCATGATCTCGGCCAGTTCGGTCCGCTGGTCGTAGCCGAGCAGGCCACGGGTGTGGCTCTTGAGGGTCGGCCAGGAGGGGTAGAGGATCCACCACAGCACCGAGAAGGCGATGGTGGCATAGAACACCAGCACCCACCAGCGGGGCAGGGGGTTGTTGAGCTCCTTGATGCCGTCCCATTCGTGACCGGTGGTCTCGACCCCGGTGATTTCGTCGCGTTCCACCTTACCGGCCATCGGAGTCGTCCTCCTCGAAGGGGATCTGCGCCGCGTGCTCCCATTTGCTACGGTTGCCCGGCCAGTACGCCCACAGGATGATGCCGACGAACAGCAGAAAGGCCCAGATCTCCCAGAACTGGGCAAGGAAGCGATACCAGAATTCCTCCTGTACCATCGCTCGCCTCCTTACTGGGCCAGGTCTTCCGGACGTACGTCGGTGAAGTCCACCATGCGGCCGAGGATCTGCAGATAGGCCACAAGGGCGTCCATTTCCGTCAGCCGGTCCGGCTGACCGTCGAAATCGCCCACCATCGCCTTGGGATAACGCTGGAGCAGCTCCTCATGATCGGCCTCGGGGTCGGCCTGGGCCTTTACGTCCTCCACCGCCTTTTCGATCATCTCGTCGGTGTAGGGTACGCCCACGATCCTGAGGGTCTCGAGGCGTTCGCGGATGTCGGAGATGTCGAGCTCACGCTCCAACAGCCAGGGGTAGGGCGGCATCACGCTCTCGGGCACGACGCTCTGGGGATTGACCAGATGCGCCACGTGCCATTCGTTGGAGTATTTGCCACCGACGCGGGCGAGATCGGGGCCGGTGCGCTTGGAGCCCCACTGGAACGGATGATCATACATGGACTCGGCGGCAAGACTATAGGGACCGTAGCGCTCCACCTCATCGCGGAAGGGGCGGATCATCTGGCTGTGGCACACATAGCAGCCTTCGCGCACATAGATGTCACGGCCGAGCTGCTCGAGTGGCGAATAGGGCCGCACGCCCTTCACCCGCTCGATGGTGTTCTCGATGGTGAACAGCGGGACGATCTCCACGATGCCGCCGATGGAGACCGTCACCAGGATGAGGAGGGCGAGCAGAAGCGCTCGCCGCTCCACCACCTCATGTTTGGAGATGAGCGCCATGATGCCTCTCCTCACTCGGCCGGGACCACCCGAAGCGCGCCCGCCTGCGACGGCAGGAGCTCCTCGGCCCGCACCTCACGGCGCATGGTGCGCCAGAGGTTGTAGACCATGATCAGCGCCCCGGCGGTGAACAGCACCCCGCCCAGCGCCCGGATCACGTAGAAGGGATGCATCGCCTCCACGGTCTCGACGAAGGAGAACTGCAGGAAGCCGAGGCTGTCATAGGTGCGCCACATGAGGCCCTGCATGATGCCCGAGACCCACATGGACGTGATGTAGAGGACGATGCCGAGCGACGCGATCCAGAAGTGCCACTCCACCAGCCGGATGGAGTAGAGGCGCTCGGCCTTCCACAGTCGCGGCACGAGATAGTACAGGGCCCCGAAAGTCACGAACGCTACCCAGCCAAGGGCACCCGAATGGACGTGCCCCACCGTCCAGTCGGTGTAGTGCGACAGGGCATTGACCTGGCGCACCGACATCAGCGGCCCCTCAAAGGTGCTCATGCCGTAGAAGGCTACCGACACCACCAGAAAACGCAGCACCGGATCCCAGCGGAGCTTGTCCCAGGCGCCGGAAAGGGTCATGAGGCCGTTGATCATGCCGCCCCAGGAGGGCATCCACAGCATCACCGAGAAGGTCATGCCGAGGATCTGGGCCCACACCGGCAGGGCAGTCCAGTGGAGATGGTGCGGCCCGGCCCAGATGTAGAGGAAGATCAGCGCCCAGAAGTGAACGATCGACAGACGGTAGGAGTAGACGGGTCGCTGGGCCTGCTTGGGGACGAAATAGTACATCATCCCCAGGAAGCCGGCAGTGAGGAAAAAGCCCACCGCATTGTGGCCGTACCACCACTGAACCAGCGCATCCTGGACACCGGCGAAGAGCGAATAGCTTTTAGCGCCGAACCAGCTCACCGGCACCGCGAGATTGTTGAAGATATGTAGGATGGCGATGGTGATGATGAACGCCAGATAGAACCAGTTGGCGACGTAGATGTGCGGCTCACGCCGTCGGAGGATGGTGCCGAAGAAGATGATGAAATACACCACCCAGACGAGTGTCAGCCACAGATCGACGTACCATTCCGGCTCGGCATACTCGCGGCTCTGGGTGATCCCCATGACATAACCCGTAGCCGCGAGGACGATGAAGATCTGATAGCCCCAGAAGAGGAAGTACGCCAGCGCCGGCCCTCCGAACAGCGGTGCCCGGCAGGTGCGCTGGACCACATAGAGCGAGGTGGCCAGAAGCGCATTACCGCCGAAGGCGAAGATCACCGCCGAAGTATGGACCGGCCGCAGCCGGCTGAAGACGCCCCACTCATAGGGCAGATTGAGCCAGGGATAGGCCAGCTGGAAGGCGATGAAGGTGCCCACCAGGAACCCCACCACGCCCCAGAAAATGGTGGCGATGGTGAAGAGCCGCACCACCTCCTCATTGTAGGCGATGCGCTCTCTCGCCACACCGGCCGAGGATGCTGCTGCCACTGCCATCGGCTCTCCTCCGCTCGATTGGACGGCGCGTCGACCGTAGCGACCTGGATGGGAGATGTGCCCGCAAGGGTATATTAGAAATCGCGCACATTGCCGCACGCGCCGGAGGCACCTTTTCGTCGCAGTTGCGACGTGGCATTGATCCAAGTCAAGGGAACGGGATGCCCGGCGCCGGACAACCCCGGCGCAGATGGTCGCATGTCAGGGGTCGTACGGAGGGATGGAGGATGACCAGCGAGGCGGTACCGGTCTTCGCCGGCAAGACGCTGAGGATCCGGCGTATCGAGATGGAACGGCCGTGGAGCTGGCTCGCCCGCGGCTGGCAGGACATGCGCTCGGCTCCGGGAATCAGTCTCACCTACGGGGTGCTCGCCGCCGTCACCGGCTATGTGATCACCTGGGGCTTTCTCCAGCTCGGCTGGATCCACCTGATCCTGCCGGCCATGTCCGGCTTCCTGCTGGTGGGGCCGGTGCTGGTGGTGGGGCTCTACGAGGTCAGCCGGCGGCTGGAACAGGGGCTCACCATCACGCTGGTGGAGGCCTTCACCGCATTCCTGCGCAATCCGGTGCAGATCGGCCTTATGGGCGTGGCGCTGATGCTGTTCTTCTTCCTCTGGGTGCGGATCGCCGCGCTGCTGTTCTTCCTCTACTGGGGGCTTGAGCCGCCGTCGATGGAGAACCTCATCGTCGACACCTTCCTGAGCCCGC
Organism: Rhodospirillales bacterium; assembly: GCA_015490605.1. Taxonomy (GTDB): domain Bacteria; phylum Pseudomonadota; class Alphaproteobacteria; order Geminicoccales; family Geminicoccaceae; genus HRBIN39. Next base: position 17,103 of record WFXL01000154.1, on the reverse strand, counting down.
GGGGCTGGCCGTTTCTGGTGATCGGCACTGCGGTGGGCGCGATCCTGGCCTTCATCGCCTTCACCATCTCAGTGGTGGCGGTGCCGATGCTGCTGGATCATGAGGACGCCAATGTGATCGAGGCCATCGGCGCCAGCATCCGCGCGGTGCAGGTGAACTTCGCCCCGCTTTTGTTCTGGGGTGTGCTGATCGCCATCTTCATCGGCTTCGGCCTGGTCACCCTCTATCTCGGCCTGATCATCACCCTGCCGCTGGTGGGCCATGCCAGCTGGCATGCCTATCGCGATCTGGTGGCCTGGGGCGAGTAGGAGAGCTGGCATGGAACATCGCGACGACTGGAGCCCGTGGATCGTGGGCGCCCTCATGGGCCTGTTGGCGCTGTTCGGCCTGGTGCTGGCGAGTCGGGCCGAGGAGCAGGCCTTCGAGGCCTTTGGCCTTCTGGTGTTCGTCTGCGGTGTGCTGGTGATCTTCGCCCTCATCCACCGCTATGTGGGCCGCGGTGGCGAGGACTGAGCCGGGGGATGACTGTCGGCTGCCGGCGAGGGGGGAGGCGTGAGCATGGGCGCCACCATGCGGGCGATGGTGCTGCACCGGCCAGGCGAGCCCTTGCGGCTGGAACGCCGGCCGCTGCCGAACCCGGGGCCGGGCCAGGTGCGGGTCCGGGTGCTGGCCTGCGGCGTCTGTCGCACCGACCTCCATCTGGTGGACGGCGAGCTGCCCGAGCCCCGGCTGCCGGTGATCCCGGGACATGAGATCGTCGGCGTGGTGGACGCCCTCGGCGAGGGCGTCACCGGGCTGCCTGTGGGCAGCCGCGTGGGGATTCCCTGGCTTGGCTGGACCTGCGGCAGCTGCCGCTTCTGCCGGGCGGGGCGCGAGAATCTGTGCGAGCGCGCTCGTTTTACCGGCTACACTCTCGATGGCGGCTATGCCGAGGCCACGGTTGCGGATGCGCGCTACGTCTTCCCGCTGGATGAGACCCTCGAGCCGGTGGCGGCCGCTCCGCTGCTGTGCGCCGGGCTCATCGGCTACCGCAGCCTGATGCGGGCGGGCGATGCCCGCACCATCGGCCTCTATGGCTTCGGAGCGGCCGCCCACATCCTGGCGCCGCTCTTGGTGTGGCAGGGGCGGCGGGTATTCGCCTTCACCCGTCCCGGAGATGAGGCCGGCCAGGCCTTCGCCCGCCGGCTCGGGGCGGTTTGGGCCGGCGGCTCCGACCAGCTGCCGCCGGAGCCGCTGGATGCCGCCATCATCTTCGCCCCGGTGGGCGAGCTGATCCCAAGGGCGCTGGCGGCGGTGGACCGGGGCGGGATCGTCGTCTGCGGTGGCATCCACATGAGCGACATCCCCGCCTTTCCCTACCGGCTGCTGTGGCAGGAGCGCGAGATCCGCTCGGTGGCCAACCTCACCCGCCGCGACGGTGAGGCCTTCCTCGCCCTCGCCCCGCAGGTGCCGATCCGCACCGAGACCCGCGCCTATCCGCTGGAGCGGGCCAATGAGGCGCTGGCGGACCTGCGCGCCGGCCGCATCCAGGGGGCGGCGGTGCTGGTGCCATGACCCCAGCCCACCTCTTCACCCTGGAAAGCCCGCTGGGGCCGCTGCATCTGGCCCTGGTGGCGGGGCGGCTGGTGGCGCTGACCTTCACACCGCAGGAACGCGCGCGCATCCTCCAGCGCCACGGCATCGCCGCCGGGGCCGCGCGGGATCCCGCCCGCCGCGAGGTGGAGGCCCGGCTTACCGCCTATTTCGCCGGCGAACTCGAGGCGCTGGAGCCGCTGCCGGTGGCCCTTGCCGGCACCCCGTTCCAGCGCGCCGTCTGGCAGGCGCTGCGGGCGATCCCGCCCGGGACCACCGAGAGCTATGGCCATCTCGCCGCCCGCCTCGGGCGGCCGCGGGCATGCCGGGCGGTGGGCCGGGCGGTGGGCGCCAATCCGGTGAGCCTGGTGCTGCCGTGCCATCGTGTGGTGGGCCGTGCGGGCGGGCTTGTGGGCTTTGGCGGCGGCCTTGCCCGCAAGCGCTGGCTGCTGGCCCACGAGGGGGTGCTGGACCCTGCGGGCTCAACCGTCCTCCGGGTGGATCAGGGTCTTGAGAGCGCGACCGATGTGGCCTTCGTGGGCGGCCAGCAGCGCGCGCGCCCGCGCCGGCTCGAGCCCATGGAGGATCAGCAGCGCCGTCGGCACCTCGCCGCCTGCGGCAGCAAGCGCCCGTTCCACCGCCTCGGCTGAGGCGCCCGAGAGCTCCGCCAGCAGCCGCCGCGCCCGCCTGTGGAGCTTGGCGTTGGCCGCCACCAGCGCCACCATGCGCCCGCGGTGAATCCGCCCGAGTCGCGTCATCAGCGCGGTGGAGAAGAGGTTGAGGGCGATCTTCTGGGCGGTGGCCGCACCCATGCGGGTGGAGCCGGCGGGGAACTCGCCACCCGTGTCCAGCAGCACCGCCACATCCGCCTCGCGCAGGAGCGGGGCGCCAGGATCATTCGCCAGCGCCACGGTGAGGGCCCCGCGCCGGCGGGCCTCCTTTTGGGCCGCGCGGACGAAGGGTGTGCGCCCCGAGGCCGCCACCGCCAGCACCACATCGTCGGCCCCGGGGGCAAGGCGGGCCATGGCCGCGCGGGCGGCATCACCATCGTCCTCGGCTCCCGCCACCGCCCGCAGCAGCGCCTCCTCGCCCCCGGCCAGCAGGAAGGCCACCCGCTCGGGCGGGAAGGAGAAGGTGGGCCACAGTTCGACCCCATCCTGCACCGCCAGCCGGCCGGAGGTGCCGGCACCCACATAGATGAGCCGGCCGCCACGGCGGATACGGGGGACGGCCGCCTCCACCGCCGCTGTCAGCGCCGGCAGGGCCGAGCGCACCGCTGCGGCAGCCGCCAGCTGGTGCGCCCACAGCGCCGCGAGCAGCTCATCCAGCGGCCAGTCCTCGGCGCCCTCAAAGCGGGCAAGCGGCCGCTCGGTGGCGGGAAGGGCGGGGCGATCCGCGCTCACGACGCCACCTGTCCGCCCAGCTCCTCGGCCACGAAGGCGCGCACAATGGTGGCGAAGTCGGGATCGGCCGCAAGGCCGAGGCTGCGGGCGATGCCGGCCTCGAACCGCGCCGGCCAGCTGCGGACGATGCGGGCGATGGCCTCATCCGGCTCAAGGCGCACCCGCGCCCGCGCCGCTTCGCCTCCCACCTGGCGCAGCGCCTCGAGCATCTCCGCCACCGTCACCGTCAGGCCCGGCAGCACGAAGGCGCGCCCTGCCGGAAGCTGTGTGCGCGGAAGGGTAGGGGCTCGCAGCAGCGCCGCCACCGCCTGTTGGGGCGAGGTGACATAGAGGGCCACCTCGGGCGGCACCGGACAAATGGCGGTGCGGCCGCTCAGGGGTTCGCGGATGATGGAGCTGGCAAAGGCGGAGGCGGCGCGGTTGGGGGCGCCGGGGCGCACCACCACCGTCGGCAGCCGGAGGCTCACCCCGTCGATGAAGCCCTTGCGGCTGTAATCCGCTACCAGCAGTTCGCCGATCGCCTTCTGGGTGCCGTAGGAACTCTCGGGCATAAGCGGCACCTCATCGGGCACCGGATCAGGCAGGCGTCCGCCATAGACGGCCACCGAACTCGCGAACACTAGCTGTGGGCAGCGCCCCGTCTCTCGCAGCACCTCCAGCAGCGTGCGGGTGGCATCGAGATTGACCCGCATGCCCAGGTCGAAGTCGGCCTCGGCCGCGGCACTCACCACCGCCGCCAGATGATAGACCAGATCCGCCTCCGCCAGGGCCGACTCCAGCAGCGCGCGATCACCCACATCCCCCACCACCGTGGTAAGCCGCGGGTCATAGGGCAGCGCCGGTGGGTTGGCATCGAGAGCGATGAGGTGTGAGAGCGGCTGTGCAAGGCCGGGCACCCCGCCCCGATCCAGCAGCGTGCGGATGAGCCGGCTTCCGAGAAAGCCGCCGGCGCCGGTGACGACGATCTTCATATCATGCCTCCCTTCGTGCAGGCGTGGTCCTCAGCGACGCCGGCGACGGATGTCGCGCACACGGCCCACCGGTTCCCGTACCACGATCTTGACCCGCTCGCCCGGGCGGAAGGCGGCGAGGTTGGGGCGCCGGTTGAGCACCAGCAGATGCTCGCGCGGCAGGCGTTCCACCGCCATGCGCCGCACCAGGGCCCGAGCGCCTCTGGACGGCACCGGCACCACCCGCAGGACCGTCACCTTCAGGCGACGCACTTCCCAGGGTGTGAGGATGCGGAAGCTGTCGAGCCAGTCGAGAAAGCGCCGGCGGTCACGGCGCTCGAGCCAGGGGGCGAGATAGAGGAAGCGGAAGGCCCGACCCTCGGGATCGCGCACCACCGCCGCGAGACCCTCGCGATCGCCCAGCACCAGTTCTGCCACCGCCGCCTCGAATCCCTCATAGGTGCGATAGCGCCCGAGGCGGCCGTAGCGCTGGCCCTCGAGGCTGCGCACGAGGACATCCGCCACCTCCTCCCAGGGCTCGGCCGCCACCAGGTCGAACACCAGCACACGTCCTCCCGGCCCCTCGCCCACCACCGCCTCGGGCCGGTTGGTGAGGCGGAACCCCGCCGGCGCCTCGAACGCCAGGCGCAGCTCGGGATGGACGAAGCGCCGGCCCTCCACGAACCCCTGGCGCGGGCCGTCGCCGAAGACCAGCCCGTCGAGCCGCGCGAGCCAGGCTTCCCGGCGGCGGTCTCCCCGGGGTGCCGCCTGGGCGAGGCGGCGGGCGGCCCGGACCCGTGCCGGTGTGCTCGGGTGGGTGGAGAGGAACTCTGGCACCGCCATGGGCTCCTCCCCGCGCAGGCGCGCCTGTAGCCGCTCCCACGCCTCGAGGGACCGGAGGATGCGGGCAAGCGCGCCGGGATCGTAACCCGCGCGGACCAGATAGCGGATCGCCAGGCGGTCGGCCTCGCGCTCCTGCTCCCGCGAGAAGCCGGCGAGATAGAGATTGGCGCCGAGGCCCAGAAGATCGGCCAGCATCTCGCCTTCGACCCCGCCCGCCGACGCGGCGGCGACGGTGCCCAGCAGCACCGCCAGGAGGCTCACGCCCATCGCCTGTTCCATCCGCTCGGGCGCATGGCGCGCCGCCACATGGCCGATCTCGTGGGCGAGCACCGCCGCCACCTCGGACTCATCATTGGCGAGCGCCAGCAGACCGCGGGTGACATAGACATAGCCGGGGGTGGCGAAGGCGTTGACCACCGGCGTGTCGAGCACGGTGAAGACCAGCGGTTCCTCGGCAATGTCGGAGGCCACCGCCACCCGCAGGCCGATGCGCGCCACCTGATCCGAGAAGGCCACATCGTCATAGGCGCCGCCGAAGCGGGCGAGGATCCGGGGGTGTTCCTCCCGCGCCATGGCTCGCGCGGCTTCGGGCGTGATCAGCGCATAATCGACGGTGCCGCGGGCGGGGTTCTGGACCGGCTGGCAGGCGGCGAGGGCCAGGACCAGCGGCAGGGCCAACAGACGGCACGGGCGGCTCATGGCGCCACCTCCAGCTGCAGCGGGCTCGTGATCTCGATCATGGGACCGCCGCGGGCAATGATCCAGCCACGGGCCTCCACCCGATGACCCACCAGAAGCTCCGGCTCCACCCCATTTTTGCGGAAATGGCGCACCACCCGGGGATCGAGGCGCAGCGAGAAGTCGCGCCGGAAGTCACGGCCGAAGTCGAGATAGACATAGCGGCCGCTGCGGCCGACCCGCGCCACCCGGCCCGCCACCAGGGCGAAACGGAAGGGCTCGGCGCGCACACGCCGTGCATCCTCCACCGGCGGCCGCTGCCAGAGACCGCGCTGACGACGGCGGGCGCGATACTCCAGCACCAGCAGCCGGCCCGCCTCCTCATCAGAGAGCGCGGTGGGGTCCACCAGCGCGCGCCCCTCGCGCACCAGCACCGTCCGCAGATCCCCGCGGCGGCCCGGCACCCGCAGCTCCGCCCGCAGGCGGCCATAGCGGTCGCGCCCGTGAATGCGTTTGAGCCGCACCGCCATCACCGCCTCTTCCATCAGCACCACCCCTTCCAGCGCCACCACCCGGCCGTCGGCGAGATGGACCTCATCGGGCGGCACCAGCCGTGCCTCGATGGCCGCGGCCAGCACCGGCAGCAGCCCCAGCCACAGTCCCGCGACGATCCCAAGCCCGCGCCTTCGGACCAAGGCCAGACCCGGTCCCACCATCGCCGTCAGGTCCTCCTGCCGTACTCCACCCGGGATCCCGCACCCCCGCCCTCGGCGGTGGTGTCGTGGGCTCTTCACACTTGCCGCCTGAGGGTAGGGCCGCCAGTGTGGGCGGGGCAAGGGAAGGCAGGGGCGTGCAGACTCCCTCGCTCGAGCGGCTTTTGGACCGGATCGCCGGCTTCGGCATTCTCGCCCTGCTGCTGCTCGGCACCGTGCTGGTGCTGCGGCCGTTCTTCTCGCCGCTTCTGTGGGGGGTGGTGCTCACCTTCTCTACCTGGCCCGCCTATGTCCGGGTAGAGCAGTGGTGCGGCCATCGTCGCGGCCTTGCTGCCCTGCTCATGACCCTGGCGCTGGCGGTGGCCTTCGTGCTGCCGCTGGTGCTGGTGGGGGCGAGCCTCGCCGGCAATGCCCGCGAACTGGTGGAAAATCTGCTGGGGCGCTTCGATCGCGGCCTGCCGCCGCCGCCCGCCTGGCTTGCGCGGGTGCCGCTCGTGGGGGAGTTTCTGACTGAGGGCTGGCAACGCATCGCCGCCGACCCGGAACGCCTGCTGCCGCTGCTGCAGCCGCTGGTGGGGCCGCTGCGGGATCTGGCGCTGGCCGGCGGAGCGGTGGTGGGCACCGGGCTCGTGCAGATGATCACCGCGGTGCTGATGGCCTACTTCTTCTACCGCGACGGCGCAGCGCTGGGACGGCGGCTGCGGCGGCTGGCCGAACGCGTGGCAGGGGCGAGTGCCGATCACTACATCGAGGTGGCCCAGTCGACCCTGCGGGGGGTGGTGTACGGTACTGTGGGCACCGCCATCGTCCAGGCGGCGCTGGCGGTCTTGGGCTTTGTCATCGCCGGCGTGCCCACCGCCTTTTTGCTGGGGTTCCTCACCTTTCTCCTGGCGCTGTTTCCCGTAGGCGCGCCGCTGGTGTGGCTGCCGGTAGCCCTGTGGCTGTTCCAGAGCGCCGGCTGGCCCTGGGGGTTGTTCATGCTGGTGTGGGGCGGGCTGGTGGTCAGCGGTGCCGACAACATCGTGCGGCCCTGGCTCATCAGCCGCGGCAGCAAGCTCCCCTTCCTGCTGGTGTTCGTCGGCGTGATCGGCGGGGTGATGGCCTTCGGCTTTCTCGGCATCTTCCTGGGGCCGACGCTCTTGGCGCTGGCCGTGGCGCTGATGCGCGAATGGACCGGCGAGAGCGGAAGCGACCCGAAGGGGCCGTGAGCACGCGGGCTGGGTGGAAGGTGAGCGGGCTCCGCAGGACGGGTGTCCTTGCGGCCGTCCAAGGGGCGGAGCGCGCTGCCGGCAGGCGCCGTTGTGCCGCTGGTCCTTAAAGCCGGGCGGCGGTGGGCGCGCTAGCCGCGGCGGCGCGCGGCCGAGCCGGGGATGCCCAGAGCCTCGCGATACTTGGCCACGGTGCGGCGCGCCACCCGCACCCCCTCAGCCTGCAGCAGGCGGGCGATGCGCTCATCCGAGAGGGGCTGTTTCGGGTCTTCGCCGGCGATGAGCTCGCGGATGCGGCGGCGCACCGCCTCGGCCGCCACCGTGGCCTCGCCGCGCCCGTCGCTGAGGGCGGCGGAGAAGAAGAAGCGCAGCGGCAGCACGCCGAAGGGAGTCTCCACCGCCTTGCCGGCCACCGCCCGGCTCACGGTGCTCTCATGAATGCCGAGGGCGTCGGCCACATCCCGCAGGGTGAGGGGACGCAGGGCCACCGGCCCGTGGTCGAGGAACGCCCGCTGGCGGCGGAAGATCTCGCGGCCCACCCGCAGGAGCGTGCGGCTGCGCTGGGCCACGGCGCGGGCGATGCCGCGGGCATCCTGCAGCCGCTCGGCGAGGTAGCGGCGCTCCTCCCGCTCCCGCACCCGCCCCTCGATCTCAGCCCAGAAGGCGCGGTCCACCAGCACCCGCGGAAGCACCGCGGGGTTCATCTCCACCCGCCAGCGCCCGCGCACCTGACGCAGCAGCAGATCTGGCACCTGCACGAGCGCCGTCTCGCCGCCATAGGCGGCGCCGGGGCGCGGTTCCAGCCGCCGCAGCCGCTCAATTCGGCGGGCCAGCCGCTCCGGCTCCACCCCGAGCCGACGGGCAAGGCGCGCGCGATCGCCCCGCGCCACCAGCTCCAGCTGCGCCAAAAGCCCCTCCCACAACGGATCCCACTCGCCCCGACGGCGCAGTTGCAGGGCAAGACATTCGGCGAGATCGCGCGCGCCCACACCGGCAGGCTCGCACGCCTGGAGACAGTGCCGGGCGGCTGCCACCTCCTCGACGCTGCAACCCAGCATGGCGGCGAGTTCGGCATCGTCCGTGCGCAGATAGCCGTCCTCGTCCACCAGTTCGGCGAGCTCCAGCGCGAGCGCGCGCAGCCGCTCGTCGGCCACATCCACCGCCAGCTGCAGCCGCAGCCAGTCCCGCAGCTCGGGCGGCTTCGCCAGGCGTTCGATGGGATCGGGCAGGCCGTCGCCGTCGCCGGCCACCGCCGGACTGCCCGCGAGGCTCCAGTCGGCCGCAGGGGGTGGTGCAGGCGGCTGCCAGCCGTCGGGGTCCTCGGGCGGATCCGGCCGGGAGGGTGCTACGGGAGGGCACGCCGCGGGAGATCGCCCACGATCCCGTGGTCCGCCGGGTCTATCTCGGCGAGTCCTTCACCTGGTAGGGCCATGGCGACGGCGCCGACCCTCTCCCTCGAGGCCCGCCAGAGCCTCACCCTCACCCCCCAGCTCAAGCTGGCGATCCGCATCCTCCAGCTTTCGCATGCGGAACTGCAGGCCGAGCTGCAGCGCGCCGCCGAGGCCAATCCCTTCCTGCGGGTGGAGTGGCCCGAGCTTCCGACCGCGCCCGCAGCACGCGGCCGTCGTGGAGGATGTAGGCGCGGTCGATCATGGAGAAGGCATCGCGCACATTGTGGTCGGTGATGAGCACACCAATGCCGCGTTCGCGCAGGCGTGCCACCAGCTGGCGGATTTCACCGACGATCAGCGGGTCGATCCCGGCAAGAGGTTCGTCCAGCAGCAGATAACGGGGCTCAGCCGCCAGCGCCCGGGCGATCTCCACCCGCCGGCGTTCCCCGCCCGAAAGCGCCAGCGCCGGGTTGTGGCGCAGTTCGGTAAGGCCAAACTCCTCCAGAAGCCGCTCTACCCGGGCCTCGGCAGTGGCCCGGTCGGGGGCGGCGATCTCGGCCACGGCGCGGATGTTGTCCTCCACATCCAGGCCGCGGAAGATGGAGGCCTCCTGCGGCAGATAGCCGACACCGAGGCGGGCACGCCGGTGCATGGTAAGGCGGGTGACATCAACCCCGTCCACCCGGACCTCGCCGCCATCGGGCGCCACCAGGCCGGTCATAATGTAGAAGGTGGTGGTCTTGCCGGCGCCATTGGGGCCCAGCAGCCCCACCACCTCGCCCGGCTCCACCCGGATTGACACACCGCGCAGCACCCGCCGCTCGCCATACGATTTCTCGAGCCCGCGCGCCTCGAAGCCGGCGGCCGGTGCCGCCACCGGGGCGGATTCGCAGGATTGGGTCTGCTCAAGTGCGAGCGCGTTCACCGGGTCTCCCCCTGCGCGGCCCCCTGGCCTTCGGCTTGGTTCTCTGTCTGCGGGCGCAACTGCTCCGGCCGGAACAGCGCCCGCACCCGCTCGCCACCGCCCTCGACGGTGGCCACATGGCGCCGCAGATCCACCACCAGCTGGCGCCCCCGCACCACATTGTCCCGCCGGGTCAGCACCACATCGCCCCGCAGCACGATGCGCCCAGCCGTCACATCATAGACGCCCTCGCGGGCTTCGGCGCTTTCCTCGGGGCTGGTGAGCACCACCCGGCCCTTGGCTTCGATCCGGCGGATGGTCTGGGTTCCCTCGCTCTCGAGGTCGTAGACCACCGTCACCTCGTCCGCCCGCAGCACCAGGGTGCCCTGGATGGCCTCCACATTACCCCGGAAGATGGCGACATTGCGGGTCTGATCGACCTGCAGCTCATCCGCCACCACTTCGATGGGCTGGCTCGCATCCTGATCGGCGAGCCCCTGGGCGCGGACCGAAAGCGCCAGGAGCAGCAGCAGCATGCCGGTGAACACCACGCCCCAGCGGAGCCGGGGACGCCGGCGGGCGCGCCCGTTGGGGTCAGGCGATGCCGGCACGCAGACAGTCATGGACATGGATGGCTCCCACCGGGCGGTCCCCTTCGGTGACGAACAGGACGGTGATGGCACAGCGGTTCATGAGGCCGAGGGCCTCGACGGCGAGCGCCCGCGGGCCGATGGTGCGCGGGCGCGGCGTCATCACCTCGCATGCGCGGCGCTCCAGAAGGTCCGGCCCCATGTGGCGCCGCAGATCCCCATCGGTGATGATGCCCACAAGCCGCCCGTCGCCGTCGAGGATGCCGACACAGCCGAGGCACTTGCGGGTCATCTCCAGCACCGCCTCGCGCATGGGGGTCTCAAGCCCCACCAGCGGCAGTTCCTCATCCCGGCGCATGAGCTGCTCCACCCGCATCAGCCGCGCCCCGAGCTTGCCGCCCGGGTGGAACTCGGCGAACTGGCCGGGGGTGAAGCCCTTGCGCTCCAGCAGAGCGACCGCCAGCGCATCGCCCAGTGCCAGCATGGCGGTGGTGGAGGTGGTGGGAGCGAGGCCCAAGGGACAGGCCTCTTCCAGAGGCGGCAATGGCAGCACCAAATCGGCATCCTGCGCAAGGGTACTCTCGAGCCGTCCCACCACCGCCACCAGCGGGATCCGAAAGCGCCGGCAGTAGAGGGTGATGTCCCTGAGCTCGGCAGTCTCGCCCGAGTTGGAGAAGGCCAGCACCGCATCGGCGCGGGTGATCATGCCGAGATCGCCGTGGCTGGCCTCGGCCGGATGAACGTAGAGCGCCGGGGTGCCGGTGGAGGCGAGGGTGGCGGCGATCTTGCGGGCCACATGCCCGCTCTTGCCCATGCCGGTGACCACCACGCGTCCGGGCAGCTGGGCGAAGAGCGCTACCGCCTCGGCGAAACCGGGGCCGATGTGGGCGGCCACCGCCTCCAGGGCGCGCGCCTCCACCTCCAGCACCCGGCGGGCGCTGGCAATGGCGGCGCGTGCTGCCGCATCGAGCCGGTCGGCATCCTGCAGCGCGGGCGAGTTGGGTGATGCCACGGTGGGTGACCTCCGACCCGGCGATCCTCCGCCATCCTGCGATGGCGCCGCGAGTATGAGAAGCGTCCGCAAGGGCGTCAACGCTGCCTCCTCAGTGGGCGAAGACGTCGATATCGCGCCAGCCGGCGAGATCGAGCCGCGCGCGGGTGGGGAGAAAGGCGAAACAGGCCTGCGCCAGCTCCCGCCGCCCCTCGCGCGCCAGCATGGCATCGAGCCGGTCCTTGAGCGCGTGGAGGTGGAGCACGTCGTTGGCGGCATAGCGCAGCTGGGCCTCACTCAACTCGGGCGCGCCCCAATCGGAGCTCTGCTGCTCCTTGGCCAGCTCCACACCCAGGAGCTCGCGGCAGAGGTCCTTGAGGCCGTGGCGGTCGGTGTAGGTGCGGGCGAGCTTGGAGGCGATCTTGGTGCAGTAGACCGGCTCGCAGCGGATGCCGAGGTGGTGTTCCAGCACCGCAAGGTCGAAGCGGGCGAAGTGGAACAGTTTGAGCCGCCGGGGGTCGGCCAGAAGCCGCCGGAGATGGGGAGCCTCATAGCGGGGCTCGGGGAAATGCACCAGATGGGCGTCGCCGTCGCCGGCCGACAGCTGCACGAGGCACAGCCGATCCCGCCGCGGGTCGAGCCCCATGGTCTCGGTGTCCACCGCCACCACCGGGCCCAGGTCCACCTCCGGCGGCAGGTCGCCGCGATGGTAATGGATGCTCATGCGGTTCCTCCAACGCCCGCCGCCCATATAGGGCGTTTTCCCTGCGATTCCGTTAATGCCGCCGCGGGCTGCGGGGGCGTCGCGGATGGTGAGTGCCGCCCTTCGCCAGCATGAAATATACTTCATATTGTTTCGGGGTGAGCAAGTTGATGCTTGACAAACCGCGCGAGGTCCGGGCAACGTTCGGGCCGGGTCGGGGTGGTCCCGGCCAAGCCACAAAGGTGAGAGCGGGGAGATGACAGCAAACAACAAGTGTCCGATGGGGGAGCATGCGCTCGCCCACACCAAGCTGGGCGGATCTTCGGTGCGCAACTGGTGGCCCAACCAGTTGAACCTCAGGATTCTCCATCAGAATCCTCCGGGGCTTGCACCTTACGACAAAGATTATAATTATTCTAAGGAATTTTCCAAACTGGACTATTTCGCCCTCAAGGAGGACCTCCGGCGGCTCATGACCGACTCCCAGCCCTGGTGGCCTGCCGACTACGGCCACTATGGCCCGCTCATGATCCGTATGGCCTGGCACGCCGCCGGCACCTACCGAGTCTTCGATGGGCGCGGCGGTGCCGCGACCAACAACCAGTGCTTCGCCCCCCTCAACAGCTGGCCCGACAACATCAACCTCGACAAGGCCCGACGTCTTCTGTGGCCCATCAAGAAGAAGTACGGCAATGCCATCTCCTGGGCTGACCTCATCATCCTGGCCGGCAACGTCGCCCTCGAGTCCATGGGCTTCAAGACCTTCGGCTTCGGCGCCGGGCGCGTGGACATCTGGGAGCCGGAGGAGGACGTCTACTGGGGCCCCGAGAAGGAGTGGCTCGGAGATGAGCGTCATGTCGGTATCGAGCTGGAGAAGCCGCTCGCGGCCGACCACATGGGCCTGATCTACGTCAATCCCGAAGGGCCCGGGGGCGAGCCCAAGGTGCTGGAATCGGCCCAGTACATCCGCCAGAGCTTTGCGCGCATGGGCATGAATGACGAGGAGACGGTGGCGCTGATCGCCGGCGGCCACACCTTCGGCAAGACCCACGGCGCCGCCCCCCAGAGCGAGCTCGGCCCCGAGCCCGAGGCCGCCCCCCTCGAGGAGATGGGGCTTGGGTGGAAGAGCCGCTACAAGAGCGGCATGGGGCCGGATACCATCACCAGCGGTCTCGAGGGCGCCTGGACGCCGACGCCCACCAGGTGGGACAACACCTTCCTCACGCTGCTGTTCAAATATGACTGGACGCTGGTGAAGAGCCCCGGCGGCTGCTGGCAGTGGGAGGCGGTCAATCCCGAGCCCGCCGACATGGTACCGGATCCCTTCGACCCCGCGAAGAAGCATCCGCCGGTGATGCTCACCACCGATCTGGCGCTGCGCATGGATCCCATCTACGAGCCCATCGCCCGGCGCTTCCGCGACCATCCCGAGGAGCTGGCCGAGGCCTTCGCCCGCGCCTGGTTCAAGCTCACCCACCGGGACATGGGGCCCAAGTCGCGCTACCTCGGCCCCGAGGTGCCGCAGGAGGACCTCATCTGGCAGGATCCGCTGCCGCCGGTGGATCATCCGCTGGTGGATGCGGACGATGTGGCCGCCCTCAAGCGCCAGATCTTGGGCTCCGGGCTGGATCTCGCCGATCTCGTCTATGTCGCCTGGTCGGCCGCCTCCACCTTCCGCGCCTCCGACCGCCGCGGCGGCGCCAATGGCGCCCGCATCCGCCTGGCACCCCAGAAGGACTGGGAGGCCAATGAGCCGGCGCGGCTGCAGCGGGTGCTGGCGGTGCTGGAGGAGATCAAGCGCGGCTTCGATTCCTCCGCTGCCAACGGCAAGCGCATTTCGCTCGCGGACCTGATCGTCCTCGGCGGCAGCGCGGCGGTGGAGGAGGCCGCCCGGCGTGCGGGCTATGCGGTGGAGGTGCCGTTCCATCCCGGGCGCACCGACGCCAGCCAGGAGCAGACCGATGTGGAGTCCTTCTCCTATCTCGAGCCCATCGCCTGCGGCTTCCGCAACTATGTGCGCACCGGCTGCGAGCACCTGCCGCCCGAGCATCTGCTGATCGACCGGGCGCAGCTGCTGACCCTCACGGTGCCAGAGATGACGGTGCTGGTGGGCGGCCTGCGGGTGTTGGGCGCCAACCACGGCAAGAGCCCCCACGGCGTCTTCACCGACCGGCCGGGCACCCTCACCAACGACTTCTTCGTCAATCTCACCGACATGGGCGTCGAATGGCGGCCGCTGGATGACCAAGGCCGCCTGTTCGAGGGGCTGGATCGGGCAAGCGGCGAGCGCCGCTGGACCGCCACCCGGGTGGATCTGGTGTTCGGCGCCAATTCGCAGCTGCGGGCCCAGGCGGAGTTCTACGCCCAGGACGACAATCGCGAGAAGTTCGTGCGCGACTTCGTCGCCGCCTGGACCAAGGTGATGGAGCTGGATCGCTTCGACCTGCGCTGGTGGTAACACCCCATCACCCGAACCGCGGGGCCGTCCCTCCGGGGGCGGCCCCGTTGCATAGCGGACCTGGCCGATGCGGCCGCACAAGTACACAACGACGCGACCAACACCGCGCGCGGATGCAAGCGCACCCTCGCGGATCTCGGCGAACGTAGAAAGCCAGTATTCTCAGGAGATCGGGCGAGAGCGGGAACGGTCGCGAACGTCGGTGGAGGAAGCCATGGTGCCCAGGGACGGATTCAAAACAAAGCATTAGGCCTACTGTATTCTGCTGGATCGGCCGTTTCGACCTCATTCTGGTACCAACAAATCTACCAACACCACGGCGTGCTGGGCCTCTGACGACTCAGGCTTTTGGCGCCGGGTGCCGAAGACCGCACCTCGCGGGTAAGGTGCTGCGCAAGGGCGGGCCCGGGATCACGCGTTCGGACCCGCTGGTGCCCAACAAGAAGGATCTCGCGCCTCTCGTGGGGGCGGACCTCGCCGTCATGGCGCGCGACGCAGAGCGCGTGTGGGGATCGCGCCCCTTCGTGTTCACCTATCGGCGGCGGGGTGAAGGCGTGGACGAGGTGATCGCCTTCCTCGAGGCGGAAGGCGGCCTCCTCGCCGGACCGGAGGAGCGCCCGTGAACGCTTGGCTGTTCCTGCTCGGTCTGCTCGCGGGTGCCGGTCACGCCCTCGAAGCCGATCATCTCACCGCCGTGGGAGCCATCGCGGCCCGAAAGCGGCGTCCTCTGGCGGTGCTGGGTGTCGGCCCGTGCTGGGGCGTGGGGCACAACCCTTGCCATCATGGCCGCCGCGATCGTCTTCGCGCTGACCGGATTCGGGCCTCCCGCCACCCTGGTCGGCCTGGCCGAGGCGGTGGCCGGCCGCGTGCTCCTGCTGCTCGGACTGGGGCTCGTGCGGCGGCTGCGCCGGCGCGGCTGGCATCTGCACATCCACCGTCACGGCGCACTCCCGCATCTGCACCTCTGCACCTCCATGCCCATCCCCACGCGGGCGCACCACCATGGCGCGGATCCGGCCCACGCCCGAGAACAGGGCGCCCGACGCGCGCTCGTGGCCGCTCTCGCGGCGGCGGGAGGCGGCGTGACGGCGGCACTGGCCCGCACGGCCACCTTCGGGGTCGGCTCCATTCTTGCGATGGGGTCGCTGGCCGTCTCTTTCGGGGCCGGGGTGGCGCATCTCCTGGCGCGGCGGCCGGGAGCGCTGCCCGTCGTCCGGGGGACTCTCGGTGTCGGAGCAGTGGCCGTGGGGGCGTGGATGGTTCTCACCGTTCTGGCCGAAGGCGCAGGCTGATTCTCCGAAGGGGCGGCGGTCACGCACCGGTCGATGCGACGGCGGGCCCGCGCGCCGGCTCCCGTCGAGGATCGGAAGAGACTCCGACGTCGGATCGCAGATCGCTCCGGGCGGATCGCCGGTCGGATCGGTGAGGCCGCCCGGATCGCAACCCGGAGCGGCCGACCGGCGATGCCCGTAGGCGACCTGTGAGGCCGGGAGGTCGACGGCGAGCCGTGCATGCGGGGAGTCCTTTGGCACCCCGGCTGCGGCATCGGCCACCAGTTTCGTCAATGAGGCCGCGCCGGGTGGACAGCGGGGCGGCGTCGACGTGGCGCCAGCGCCGGCCCCGGATCGTCCCGCCCGTCGCCGCGATCGCGGGCCGACCCTCAACTCCCGTCCGGACGGGGGCGCTTCCCTTGCCCGCGCCTTGTGTCCGCGCCACTTCCGTTGTTCCCACGAACGACCCGGCCCGCGTATGAACGACCTCGCCCGCGTCCTGCACGACTGTCTCTGCGAGCTCGGCATCGACGAAGTGGAGCTGCTGCGCCGTGCCGGGGTGCGTGATGTCGCCCACGGCCGGCGGCTGCTGGCGCGCCTTTTGGACGAGCCGCTGCATGTGGGCCCCTTCGCCCGCCAGCTGATCGCGGCCTTGGGCTGGCGGGGTGCGCGCTTCGCCGCGGCCCTCGATCTGGAGCTCTCCCGGCGCTTTCCCGAGGAGCGGCCGCCGCCGCGCTTTCAGCCGCGGGTGCGCATCCTGGTGTTCCCGCCGCCCCCGCGCACCTCCGGCGGGGCGATCGTGGCCAACCGGGTGCTCGCCATGGACCTGCCGCCCGATTGGGCGGAGCTGTCCTTCGCCGAGGCCCTCTCGCGGGTGCGGGCGCTCCTCGATGTGCAGCGCCGGCGCCGGCCCGGGGAGCGGGTGGTGGGCTACGTGTGGTGGTGGCGGCCGCAGGAGGTGTGGGAGCTGGATGCGCAAGGGATGCCGGTGCGCCGCCACGATGCGCGCGGCTTCAACCACTGGGCGCCGGATCTGCTGCCCGGCGGCCGCACCCTGAGCGCGCTTCCCGCGAGGGAGCGCCGCCGGCTGTTCGAGCTCTGGGGCGACGGCCCCCCGGTGGACCCGCGCGGCTAGCCTCTCCCGGCCGGGCGCGACGGCGCCTTTCCGCGGGCTCGATCGGCGCGGCGAACGTGGCCCATCGCCACCGACGCCCGCACCGACACCCCGACGATCGTGCGCGACCTCGCGTGCGCCCTCCGCCGCCAGCCTCCGCCCGAGCCCCGCGACTTGCCCGCAAGGAGGACCCAACCTCCGGGCCGCGGGCATGACGCGCCACGCGCCCGGTCCCGCGGGGGCCGGGCGCCACGAGCACCGGTCGGGACCCTCGGCGCCGCTTGGCGGGGACCTCGCGCCAGGTCCTCCGGCAT
>WFXL01000153.1 GCA_015490605.1 Rhodospirillales bacterium | reverse complement strand
GGTCGATGGAGAGCGGCATTTCCAGGTGCGCGCGCGCGAGAATTTCGACGACCTGGTTCGCGGCGAAACCCTGCTGCCCGAGGCCGGCCGGGCATGATCGAGTTCACCAAGATGCATGGCCTCGGCAACGACTTCGCCCTGTTTGACGGGCGCGCGCACCCCCTCCGCCTCGAGGCCGCCACCATCACCCGTCTTGCCGACCGGCGCCGCGGCATCGGCTTCGACCAGCTGGTGCTGGTGGAGACCAGCGCGGTGGCCGATGCGCGGCTGCGCTTCTTCAACGCCGACGGTTCCGAGAGCGGCGCCTGCGGCAACGGCACCCGCTGTGCCGCCCGCTGGCTGGCCGCGCGCAGCGGCCAAACCCGCCTGCGGCTGGAGGTGGGGGAGGCCATCCTCGCCGCCGAGGTCCATGAGGATGGTACGGTGACGGTGGACATGCCGCCGCCGCGTTTCGACTGGCAGGCGGTGCCGCTGGCGGAGGTGCGCGATACTCTGTGGCTCGAGGGGCTGGCCCCGGGCCTGCCGGCGGGGGCGGCCGTGTCCATGGGCAATCCCCATCTGGTGTTCTTCCTGGATGATCTGGCCGAGGTCGATGCCGCCCGGGTAGGGGCCCAGCTCGAGCGCCATCCGCTGTTCCCCGAGCGGGTCAATGTGGGCTTCGCCCAGGTGCTCACGCCCGAGCGCATGCGCCTTCGGGTGTTCGAGCGGGGCGTCGGCCTCACCCCCGCCTGCGGCAGCGGCGCCTGTGCCGCGATGGTGACGGCCCGCCGCCGCGGCCTTGTGAGCGAACGGGTGCGGATCATATTGGACGGCGGTGAACTGGAGATCGCGTGGCCGGATGCGGGGCCGGTGCGCATGCGCGGGCCCGCGGTCACCGTCTATGAGGGCCGTCTCCACCCGGACGTGCTGGGGGCATGAGCGAACCGCGGGTCATCACCTTCGGCTGCCGGCTCAACACCTATGAGTCGGAGATCCTGCGCCGTCATGCGGCGGCCGCGGGACTGGAAGAGCTGGTGGTGGTGCACACCTGCGCCGTCACCGCCGAAGCCGAACGCCAGGCGCGCCAGGCCATCCGCCGCGCTCGCCGGCAGCACCCCCATGCGCGCATCGTGGTGACCGGCTGCGCCGCCCAGATCGATCCCCGGCGCTTTGCCGCCATGCCCGAAGTGGACCATGTGCTGGGCAATGGCGAAAAGCTCCAGGCCGAGGTGTGGCACGCCCTCGCCCGCGGCGAGCTGCCGCGGTTGATGGTGGGGGAGGTGGCGCGCCTGCGTGAGCTCGCGCCCCACATGGTGGACCGGCTGGCCGGCCGCAGCCGCGCCTTCGTCCAGGTGCAACAGGGCTGCGATCACGACTGCACCTTCTGCATCATCCCCCGCGGCCGCGGCCCCAGCCGCAGCCTGCCGGCCGAGGCGGTGGTGGCGCAGGTGCGGCGGCTGGTAGCTGCGGGCTATCGCGAGGTGGTGCTCACCGGCGTCGACCTCACCTCCTGGGGGCGCGATCTCGTGGGCCGCTCGGCCCTGGGCACGCTGGTGCGCCGCATCCTGCGGGAGGTGCCGGAGCTGCCGCGGCTCAGACTCTCCTCCATCGACCCCGCCGAGCTCGACCCGGAGCTCGAGCGGGTGATCGCCGAGGAGCCGCGCTTCATGCCCCATCTCCATCTGTCAGTGCAGGCGGGCGATGATCTCATCCTCAAGCGGATGAAGCGCCGCCACCGGCGCCAGCAGGTGGTGGAGCTGTGCGCCCGGCTGCGGCAACGGCGGCCGGATCTGGTGTTCGGCGCCGATCTCATCGCCGGCTTTCCCACCGAGACCGAGGCCATGTTCCGCCGCACCCTCGAGCTCGTGGACGAGGCCGGGCTCACCTGGCTCCACGTCTTCCCCTATTCCGAGCGGCCCGGCACGCCGGCGGCGCGCATGCCGCAGGTGCCGAAGGAAGAGCGGCGGGAGCGCGCGGCGCGGCTGCGGGCGCGGGGCGAGGCAAGGGCGCAGGCCTATCTCGCGGGCGAAGTGGGCCGGGTACGCCAGGTGCTGGTGGAGCGTCGCGGCCGCGGGCATACCGAACACTTCGCGCCGGTTCGGCTCGAGCGGGAAGAGGCGGCACCGGTGGGTGTGCCCCTGGATGTGCGGATCGTGGCGGCAGAGGACGGCATGTTGGTGGGAAGGCCGGTGGCATGAGTGGCGGGACGGGCTGGTTCGGACGGCTGCGCGCGCGGCTTGCCCGCACCTCCAGCGCTCTCGGGGAGCGGCTGCGGGCGGTGGTGCGGCGCCGGCGGGTGGATGAGGCGCTCCTGGAGGAGCTGGAGGAGGCGCTGATCCTCGCCGATCTCGGAGTGGAGACGGCCGCCCGGTTGACCGCGCGGCTGCGGCGCGAACGCTTCGGGCGCGAGGTGGAGGAGCGTGAGCTCAGGGAGCTCCTGGCGGCGGCCATCGCCGAGCGGCTGCGGCCGGTGGAGCGGCCGCTCGCGATCGACCCCGCGCACCGCCCCCATGTGATCCTGGTGGTGGGGGTCAACGGCACCGGCAAGACCACCACCATCGGCAAGCTCGCCCACCGCTTGCGCCGCGAGGGCCTGTCGGTGATGCTGGCGGCCTGCGACACCTTCCGGGCGGCGGCGGTGGAACAGCTGCAGGTGTGGGGCGAACGCGTGGGGGTGCCGGTGGTCAGCGGCCGCCCCGGTGCCGATGCTGCCGGGCTTGCCTATGAGGCGCTGGCACGCGCCCGCCGCGAGGGCATCCAGGTGCTGCTGATCGACACCGCCGGCCGGCTCCACAACAAGACCGCCCTCATGGACGAGCTCGCCAAGATCCGCCGCGTGCTCAAGAAGCTCGACCCGACCGCACCCCACGAGACCCTGCTGGTGCTGGATGCCACCACCGGCCAGAACGCCCACGCCCAGGTGGCCACCTTCCGCGAGCTGGTGGAGGTCACCGGCCTCGTGGTCACCAAGCTCGACGGCACCGCCAAGGGCGGCGTGGTGGTGGCGCTGGCCGAGCGCTTCGGCCTGCCGATCCCGTTCATCGGCGTGGGCGAGGGGGTGGAGGATCTGCGGCCCTTTTCCGCCAACACCTTCGCCCGGGCGCTGTTGGACCTGGAGGAGCCGGCGGCGGAGACGGCGGCGCCATGAGACGCCATCTGGTGGAAACCGTCCTCGGGGCGGTGGTGCTGGCCACCGCCCTGGGCTTCCTCGCCTGGGCCTATTCCCGCACCAGCGTCGGCCGTGCCGACGGCTATGTGCTGCGGGCGGTGTTCGACCGCATTGACGGGCTCGATGTGGGGGCGGAGGTGCGGGTTGCCGGCATTCGCGTGGGCACGGTGCTGGCCACCCGGCTCGATCCCGAGACCTGGCAGGCGGTGGTGGAGTTCAGCGTGCGCGAGGATGTGCGGCTGCCGGTCGATTCCTCCGCCGCCATCGTCTCCACCGGGCTTCTGGGGCGGCGCTATCTCGCCATCACCCCCGGCGCGGACGAACAGATGCTCGAGCCGGGTGAGGCCATCACCTTCACCCAGCCGGCGCTCAATCTCGAGGAGCTCATTGGCAAATTCGTCTTCGGCGGTGCTGCCGGCGGAGGCGGACGGTGAGCCTGCGGCTGCTGCTGGCGCTGGTGACAGTCGTTCTCGCCCCTCCGGCCATAGCCGGGCGGGTGGATGTGCCCTATCGCATCGCGGTGTTGCGCGGGCTCGACAAGATCACCGCGCGGGTGCGCACCTTCGAGGCGCCGGTGGGGGAGACGGTGGGATTCGGCACCCTCGAGATCCGGGTGGAGGCGTGTTTCCGCTCGCCGCCGGTGGAACCCCCGGAAGCGGCGGCCTTTCTGGTGATCGACGCGGTCGACCCGGGCCGGCCCCGCCGCCGCGCCTTCTCGGGCTGGATGTTCGCATCCAGCCCCTCGCTCTCGGCGCTGGAACATCCGGTCTATGACGTCTGGCTGCTGGACTGCCGCGAGCGGCTGGAGGGAGAGGAGGATGCGGCCGCAGCGCCACCCTCCCCACCTCAGCCGCCCTCCGCCGAAGCGCCCGCCGCCCCACTGCCGCCGGCCGGGGCAAAGCCGCGATAGGCGTAGGAGCCGGGCTCGGTGGGGAAGGCCACGCTCTTGAGGATGGCGTGGCGCAGCCGCACCCGATAGTCCTGCCGGCTGATCTCGATGGCGCCGAAGCGGCGCAGATGGTCGGTGACGAACTGGGTGTCTAGGAGCTCATAGCCGGCCGCGCGCAGCCGCAGCACCAGCTCCACCAGCGCCACCTTGCTGGCATCCCGCGCCCGCGAGAACATGCTCTCGCCGAAGAAGGCCCCGCCCAGGGCCACACCATAGAGCCCGCCCACGAGCTTATCCTCGCGCCAGCACTCGACGCTGTGGGCGAAGCCGCGCTGGTGGAGCTGAATGTAGGTGTCGATCAGCTCGTCATTGAGCCAGGTGCGCGGCCGCTCGGGCGTGGGCTCGGCGCAGGCGTGGATCACCGCCGCGAAGTCGTGGTCGATGCGGATCTCGAAGGGCCGCCGCCGCAGCGTCTTGCGCAGGCTGCGGGGGACGTGGAAGCGCTCCAGCGGGATGATGCCCCGGCGGATGGGGTCGAGCCAGTGGATGGTGGGATCGTGGCGGTCCTTCCCCATGGGGAAGAGCCCGCTCGCATAGGCGCTCAGGACCAGTTCCGGCGGCAGGGCCAGCATCGGCCTTCCCCTCCCGGCCGTCCGCCCCCGGCCTAGCCGCGCGCCTCCATCCACCGCTCGAGCCAACCCGTGTCCACCCGGCCGAGGTGGACGGCTTCATCCTCCACAATGGTGCGCAACAGCGGGATCGTCGAGGGGATGCCGTCCACCACACACTCGGCCAGGCTGCGGGCGGCCCGCTTGAGGCAGCTCGCGCGATCGCGGTCGTGCACCACCAGCTTGGCGATGAGGCTGTCGTAGTAGGGCGGCACCGTGTAGCCGGCATAGAGGTGGGAATCCACCCGCACCCCCGGCCCGCCCGGCGGATGCCAGTGGGTCACGCGGCCGGGGGTGGGCAGGAAGGTGGCGGGGTCCTCGGCGGTGATACGGAACTCGATGGCATGGCCTTCGATGCGGAGCTCCTCCTGGTCGAAGCCGAGGGGTTCGCCGGCGGCAATCCGGATCTGCTCGCGGACGATGTCCACATCGGTGATGGCCTCGGTGACCGGATGCTCCACCTGCAGGCGGGTGTTCATCTCGATGAAGTAGAAGGCGCCGTCGGCATAGAGGAATTCCAGCGTGCCGGCATTGACGTAGCCGAGCTCCGCCATCGCCCGCACCACCAGCGCCCCCATGCGCCGGCGCACCTCCTCGTCCAGCACCGGCGAGGGCGCCTCCTCCACCACCTTCTGGTGGCGCCGCTGGATCGAACAGTCGCGCTCGAACAGGTGCACCACCTGGCCGTGGCGGTCGCCCAGCACCTGGAACTCGATGTGGCGCGGCCTCTCCAAGAACTTCTCGAGATAGAGGCGGGCATCGCCGAAGCCGGCACGCGCCTCGCGCGCCGCCATCTCCAGCGCATCCACCAGCTCGCCCTCGTCCCGCACCACCTTCATGCCGCGGCCGCCGCCGCCGGCCACCGCCTTCACCAGCACCGGATAGCCGATCTCGCGCGCGAGCCGCACCGCCTCCTCGGGGCTGGCCACCGGCCCGTCGCTGCCCGGCACCACCGGAATGCCGAGGCGCTGCATGGTGCGCTTGGCGGCGATCTTGTCACCCATGAGCTCGATGTGCTCGGGCCGCGGGCCGACAAAGACGTAGCCGTGCTCCTCCACCATCCGCGCAAAGGCGGCGTTCTCCGAGAGAAAGCCGTAGCCGGGGTGGATCGCATCGGCGCCGGTGATCTCGGCGGCGGCCAGGATCTGGCGGGCGTCGAGATAGGACTGGGCCGCCGGCGGCGGGCCGATGCAGACGCTCTCATCGGCCAGCCGCACCGGCATGGAATCGGTATCGGCGGTGGAGTGCACCACCACCGTCTTGATGTCCATCTCGCGGCAGGCTCTCAGGATGCGCAGCGCCACCTCGCCGCGATTCGCCACCAGCAGCTTGCGGATCACTGGCGTCTCACCCGAGCAGCACCAGCGGTTCGCCGAACTCCACCGGCTGGGCGTTCTCCACCAGGATGCGCAGCACCCGGCCGGCGCGGGGGGCGCGGATGGGATTCATCACCTTCATCGCCTCGATGATGAGCAGCGTCTGCCCCTCCGCCACCTCATCGCCGGGACGTACGAAGGGCGGTGCGCCCGGCTCCGGCTGGAGATAGACGGTGCCCACCATGGGCGCGGTCACGGCCAGCCCTTCTTCCTCTTCCGCCCCGCCTGCCGGCGGCTCGGGGGCTGCGGTCGTGGCGGTGCCGTCGGTCGGGGCCGGCGTCGGCGATTCGGCGGGCGGTACCGCCACCGGCTGTTCCACCCGCAGCTCCACCCGGCGTACCACCCGCACCCGGGTCTCGCCCTGGGCAATCTCGATCTCGGTGAGGCCGCTCCGGGTGAGGAGTTCGGCCAGCCGTTCCAGGAACTCGGGGTCGATGTCGATGCCGCTCATCCGTCGCCGCTTCCGTCGAGACCAAGCCGTGCCGCCACCGCGCGCAGCGCCAGTTCGTAGCCCAGCGGTCCGAAGCCGCAGACCACGCCCGTGGCCACCGGCGAGACGAAGGAGCGGTGACGGAAGGGCTCGCGGGCGAAGATGTTCGACAGATGGACCTCGACAACCGGCCCGGGGAACATTTCGAGCGCGTCCATGATGGCGATGGAGGTGTGGGTGTAGGCGGCGGCATTGATCAGGAGCGCATCGAAGCGCTCGCACGCCTCGTGGATCCACGCCACCAGCTCCCCCTCATGGTTGCTCTGGCGCAGCTCCACCTCGAGGTTCAGCTGGCGGCCGAGCTGTTTGAGGCGCGACTCGATCTCGGCCAGGGTGGTGCGGCCATAGAGTTCGGGCCGGCGTCGGCCGAGCCGGTCGAGATTGGGCCCGTTGAGGACCAGCACCCGCGCCATGGGCTCACCTCCAGCGGCGTCCCGGCGATAGCACGACGGCGACCGCGACGGAACGCCATCCGGGCGGCACCCGAGAATGCCGTTGCGGGCGGATGGAGCGGCCCCATCCCCCACAGGTTGCCCACAGACCCTTGTGGACAACTTTTGCGTGATTCAAATTTGCTCGATTTTTTCGCGAAGACTCATGAAGTTCGTAGTCAATCCTCGTTGACAGCGATGGCGGTAAAGGTCAGGTTAACGCCCGGCCTTGGCCACAGCCGTCGATCAACAATCCCGACCTGCGGGCCGGAAGAGGAGTGCCGGGGATGACCGTCATCGCCAACACCATTCTCACCGCACGGCGCATCGTGGAACTGCAACGGCGGCGCCGGGAGCTGGTGGAACGCCAGGAACGTCTGCGCCGGACCCTGCCCGAGTGGGCCTTCGCCCCGCTGCGGCTCGTGGGCATGTCGGCGGAGGAGATCCGCCGCATGATGGAGGAACTCGACCGGGCCGAGGCCGAAATCGAGGCGCTGGACCAGCAGATCGACACCCTCGAACAGCAGCTTTTGGGCTCGTCTCAGCTTTCCTTCGAGGGCGTGGTGGCGCTCCTGGACCTGGCGGTGGCGCGCCTGCGCGAGAGTGTGGCCACCGATCCCGAGGATGTGTTCTACGACCATGGCGATGCCCGCACCCTGTTCCTGCTGGAGCGGGCGCTCGAGGACCTGCGGGCGCTGTTGCGCCAGGATCAGCGCGCCGCAAGCTGATCCCATCCCCACCGTCGGACCCGCGGCGGGCGACACCTTCGGGTGTCGCCCGCGCCGTTCGAGTCCTTCTCAACGCCCGCTGGCTGCAGCCGGCCCGAGCTCCGCAAGCCGTGCCCCAAGCCGCGCGCGGAAGTCGGCATCGGCCACCAGCATGCGGATGAAGTCGCCATAGGCCATGGTGGCGGCGAGGCGGCGGTGGACCAGCCGCAGCAGTGCCGGCTGGGTGAGCTTGGGCCAAGCCACCCCCACCGTCGCCACCTCGGCCAGCCGCACCGGCACGCCGTCGATGCGCAAGGGTCCCCGGGCGCCCACATAGAGGTGAGCTTCCGTCAGCTGCCCATCCTCCACCAGCTCCAGCCGCAGCCGGCGGTGCACGCGCCGATAGCGCCATGGCACCCCTTCGCTCGCATCGATGCGGTCGAGCTGGGCGGGGGTGAACCAGGCGACGAACACCCGCGCACGAGCACCCGGTGCTGCCACCACCGTGGCGGGAATCGAACCATAGGCCGCCACATGGGCGCTGTAGACCACCGCATGGTCATGGAGCACCGCCTCATCCAGCGGCACCGGATCGGGATCGTCCCCAAGCTTGGCGGCAAGGCGCGAAGGGGCGGCGTTGGAGCCGATGCACACGACCGGCACGCGCCCGTCGCGCCGCACCGGCGGCTCTCCGCCCACAACGCAGGAGCCGTCGGGCAGATCGAAGGGATAGGCCTCGGCCCGGACCACGGGGTCGGGATGGTCGAACATGGTCCTGCATCTGCCCCGCGGAAGCGGGCGGGCAAGGTGGGGTTCGTCACCGAATCGTCACACGGGCGCGCCAGATGGGAGGCGGCGCGGGGGATGGCCCGCGGCGAGCAGGGAGAGTGCTCATGCAGCGAGCGAGGACCTTGGGCCTGGTGCTGGCGGGCGCGTTGGCAGCAGCAGCGTCTGCCGCTTGGGCGGCCGGTGATGGCGACATCGTGCGCATCGACGGCTCCTCCACCGTCTATCCCATCACCGAGGCGGTGGCCGAGGAGTTCCAGATCAAATATCGCGGCAAGTATCGCGTGACGGTGGGCATCTCCGGCACCGGCGGCGGTTTTCGCAAGTTCTGCCGCGGCGATATCGACATCAACGACGCCTCGCGGCCGATCCGCGGGCCCGAGCGGGAGGCCTGTGCCGCCGCCGGCATCCGCTACCTCGAGCTGCCGGTGGCGATGGATGCCCTCACGGTGGTGGTCAATCCGCAGAACGACTGGGTCGACTGCCTCACCGTGGAGGATTTGCGCCGGATCTGGGAGCCCGCCGCCCAGGGCCGCATCACCCGCTGGAATCAGGTGCGCCCGGACTGGCCGGATCGTCCGCTCAATCTCTACGCCCCCGGCGTGGACTCCGGCACCTACGACTATTTCACCGAGGCGGTGATGGGCGAAGCGGGCGCAAGCCGCGGCGACTATACCGCCAGCGAGGACGACAATGTGCTGGTCCAGGGGGTGGCGAGCGACCCCAACGCTCTGGGCTTCTTCGGCCTTGCCTATTATGTGGAGAACCGGGACCGGCTCAAGGCGGTGAAGATCCGCAATCCCCGCACCGGCGCCTGCGTCGAGCCGTCGGTGGAGACCGCCCGCGCCGGCGATTATGCCCCCCTCGCCCGGCCGCTGTTCATCTATGTCAATCCCGAGCGGCTCGACACCAAGCCGGCGGTGGCCGCCTTCGTGGACACCTATCTCGACGCCGAGCTGGTGGTGGGGCTGGTGCAGGAGGTGGGCTATGTGCCGCTGCCCGAAGAGGGCTATGCTCTCGCCCAGGCGAAGGTGAAGGCGCGCCGCACCGGCACCGCCTTCCACGAAGAGGGCGCCGGCATCGGCCTCTCCATCGAGGAGCTGCTCAGGGCCGAGACCGTCGACTGACGGAGGATGGAGGCGGGCCGCCACGACCCGCCCCCGTCGTCGGGAGGTGCCAGCCGCCATGAAGAGCAAGCAGGATTCAGACAGTCATGGGCGCTTTGCGCCCTCTTCGGCGTTCCTGCGACGGCGGGCGCTTCGGGCGCGGCTGATGCACACGCTGCTGCTGCTGACCGGCACACTCTCGGTGCTGGTGACCGCCGGCATCGTCTATACGCTCGTGCGCGATGCGGTGCCCTTCTTCGCCGAAGTGGGACTCCTCACCTTTCTCACCGACACCCAGTGGACCCCACTGTTCGCCCAGCCGCGCTACGGTATCCTGCCGCTTCTGGCGGGCACCCTCACCACCTCCCTGATCGCGCTCTTGGTGGCGATTCCGGCAGGCACCGTGCTCGCCATCTATCTGAGCGAATTCGCCCAGCGCCGGCTGCGGGAGGTGGTGAAGCCGGTCCTGGAGCTGCTCGCGGGGGTACCCACCGTGGTCTACGGCTATTTCGCTCTTCTGGTGGTGACCCCGCTCCTGCAGCGGCTCATCCCCGGCCTTCCCGGCTTCAACATGCTCTCGGCCGGGCTGGTGATGGGTATCATGATCCTGCCCTATGTGGTGTCACTCGCCGAAGACGCCATGCGGGCGGTGCCCGATGCGCTGCGCGAGGGCGCCTATGCGCTTGGCTTCAGCCGGCTGCAGACGGCGGTGCGGGTGGTGATCCCGGGTGCCTTCTCGGGCCTGACGGCCGCCTATCTCCTGGGCATGGCGCGGGCAGTGGGCGAGACCATGGTGGTGGCCATCGCCGCCGGCCAGAATCCGCGCCTCACTTTCAATCCCCTGGAGGGGGCCGCCACCATCACCACCTACATCGTCCAGGTGAGCCTCGGCGATGCCCCCTATGGCTCGCTCGCGTACCGCTCCATCTTCGCCGCCGGCCTCACCCTCTTCGTGGTGACGCTGCTGTTCAACATCCTCGGCTTCTGGTTGCGCCGGCGCTTTCGCGAGGTCTACTGACCATGCACCCGAGCCCCGACCCGCTGCCGCGCATCCGCGCCGCCCGCCGGCGGGATCTGCTGTTCGCCACCGCCGCCCTGGTGGTGCTGTTCATCGCGAGCCTGGTGCTCTTCGGTCTGATCCTCGATCTGGTGGTGCGCGGCGCCCCCCATCTCGACGCCGACTTCTTCACCAACTATCCCTCGCGCCGCCCATCCCGCGCCGGCATCCTCCCGGCCTGGGTGGGCACCACCCTGGTGATGCTGGTGGTGGCGGTGCTGGCGATCCCCCTCGGGGTAGGGGCCGGCATCTATCTCGAGGAATACGCCCGCCGCAACTGGCTCAATGACGTGATCGAGATCAACATCACCAATCTCGCGGGCGTGCCGTCCATCATCTATGGTCTGTTGGCGCTGGGGCTGTTCGTCCACGGCGTGGGCCTGGGGGAGTCCATCCTCACTGCCGGCCTCACCCTGGCGCTGTTGATCCTGCCCATCATCGTGGTGGCCACGCGCGAGGCGCTACGGGCGCTGCCGCGGGAGATGCGCGAGGGCGCCTTCGCCCTTGGTGCCGACCGCTGGCAGACGGTGGCCCTGTTCCTTCTGCCGGCTGCCCGCCCCGGGATTCTCACCGGCATCATCGTCGGCCTTTCGCGCGCCATCGGCGAGACCGCCCCGGTCATCACCATCGGCGCGCTCACCTTCATCGCCTTTCTGCCGCCGCCACCGATCACCGCCGAATTCCCTTGGATCAGCTTCGACTGGCTGTGGTCGCCCTTTACCGTCCTGCCGATCCAGATGTTCAACTGGACCTCGCGCCCGCAGCCGGCCTTCCATGAGCTCGCCGCTGCCGCCGGCGTGGTGCTGCTGGTGATGACCCTCGCCATGAATGCGCTTGCCATCTATGTCCGCTACCGTGCCCGGAGGCTTCTGGGATGAAGGCCGATGCCGCTCTTGCCACCACCCCCGCGGTCCGGCGCGACTCCCCGCACGCCGAGCCCGCCGCTGCCACCAGGCCGGTCAAGGCCCGGGTGGAGCGCCTGAGCTTCTGGTACGGCAGCAAACAGGCGCTGTTCGACATCACCATGCCCATCCACGAGCGCTGCGTGACCGCGCTCATCGGCCCCTCGGGCTGCGGCAAGAGCACCTTCCTGCGCTGCTTCAACCGCATGCACGACCTCTATCCCAACAACCGCTACGCCGGCCACATCTGGCTCGAGCCCGAGGGGATCGACATCATCTCGCCCAAAACCGATCCCATGGTGCCGCGGCTCAGGATCGGCATGGTGTTCCAGAAGCCCAATCCTTTCCCCAAGTCCATCTACGAGAATGTCGCCGCCGGCCTTAGGATCCGCGGCGTGCGCAACCGCGCCATCCTCGATGAACAGGTGGAGAAGAGCCTGAGGCGGGCGGCGCTGTGGGACGAGGTCAAGGACCGCCTCCATGCCAGCGCCTTCGACCTCTCCGGCGGCCAGCAGCAGCGGCTGTGCATCGCCCGTGCGCTGGCGCCCGAGCCCGAGGTGCTGCTGCTGGACGAGCCCACATCGGCGCTGGATCCCATCGCCACCGCCCACATCGAGGAGCTGGTGGACGAGCTCCGCGAGAGCTATACGATTGTCATCGTCACCCACAACATGCAGCAGGCCGCGCGGGTGTCGCAGTTCACCGGCTTCTTCCACCTGGGCAAGCTGATCGAGTTCGGCGAGACCGAACAGATCTTCACCACGCCGCGCGAGAGCATGACGCAGGACTACATCACCGGCCGCTTCGGCTGAGGGAGGGGCGCATGGGCGATCCCGGCATCCGCCGCCATACCGTCCACAGTTTCGACCAGGAGCTGGACCGCCTCACCCGCCACATCCTCGAGATGGGAGCACTGGTGGAACGCCAGCTGCAGCGGGCCATCCACGCGCTGGTGGAGCGGGATGCGGCGGCGGCTGAGGCGGTGATCGCCGAGGACGATGCCGTCGACGAGCTGGAAGAGACCATCGACCACGAGGCCATCCGCATCCTCGCCACGCGCCAGCCGCTCGCCATCGACCTGCGGATGGTGGCCATGGCCCTCAAGATCTCCAACGATCTCGAGCGGATGAGCGACTACGCCGTCAACATCGCCCGCCGGGCCCAGAGCCTCGCGGACCAGCCCCGTTTCAAGCCGATGGTCACCATCCCGCGGATGGCACAGGTGTGCCAGGAGATGCTCAAGCAGGTGCTGGATGCCTATGCCGCCCGCGATCCCGAGCGCGCCTTCGCCGCCTGGCAGCGGGACGAGGAGGTGGACCAGCTGTATGTGAGTCTGTTCCGCGAACTCCTCACCTACATCATCGAGGATCCACGCAAGACCTCTGCCTGCATCGACCTGATGTTCATCGCCAAGAATCTCGAGCGCATCGGCGATCACACCACCAACATTGCCGAAAAGATCCACTACATCGTCCACGGCAACCGCATCAACCGCATGGTACGCCCCGAGGAGGGCGGATGAGGCCGCGCATCCTGGTGGTAGAGGACGAACCCGCCCTCCAGCAGATCCTCGCCTTCAACCTCACCGCCGCCGGCTTTGAGGTGGAGCAGGCCTTCGACGGCGAGGAGGCGCTGGATCGGCTGCTGGCACGCCCGCCCGATCTGGTGCTGCTGGACTGGATGCTGCCTGAGCGTTCGGGCCTTGAGCTGTGCCGCCGCATCCGCCGCGATCCGGCGCTGCGCGATCTGCCGGTGGTGATGCTCACCGCCCGTGGCGAGGAGGCGGACCGGGTGCGCGGGCTCGAGGGCGGGGCCGACGACTATGTCACCAAGCCCTTCTCCATGGCCGAACTGATCGCCCGCCTGCGGGCGGTGCTCCGGCGCACCCGCCCGGCGCTGGCGGGAGGTGAGCTGCGGGTGGGTGACCTGCGGCTCGATTCCCAAACCCACCGCGCCTTCCGCGGCGCCCGCGAGCTGCGCCTGGCGCCCACCGAATTCCGCCTGCTGCAGTTCCTGATGGAACACCCCGGGCGGGTGTTCAGCCGCAGCCAGCTGCTGGAGCGGGTGTGGGCGGATGGCGCCGACCTCGACCCGCGGGCGGTGGATGCCGCCATCCGCCGGCTCAGGCGGGCGCTGGGGCCGCCCGATCCCATCCGCACCGTGCGCGCCGAAGGCTATGCGCTGGAGCCGCCGGCGCAGACATAGGTTGGATCGCATGCTCCATCCGCACGGGCTCCTCTGACGAAAGCCTGCCTCGGCGCTTCCCTTGCGCTGCCGCCATGCCCACATGCAAGCTGTGCACGGAGGGCGGGACGGTGAGCACGCGTGAGCGCAGCCGTGAGGGATGGGCCTATGAACTCTTCGCCCACGGCGCTGATGTCGGGGTGCGAGGGTTCGGCGCCAGCCCCGCCGAGGCCTTCGCCGCCGCCGCCCTGGCGCTGACGGCGGCGGTCACCGATCCCGCCCGGGTGGAGCCGCGTGAGCCGGTGGAGATCCACTGCGAGGCCGAGGATCTGGAGATGCTGCTGCATGACTGGCTCAATGCGGTGATCTACTACATGGCGACCCTCGGCATGCTGTTTGGCCGCTTCGATGTGCGCCTCGAACACCACCGGCTCGAGGCCACCGCCTGGGGCGAGCCGGTGGACCTGGCGCGCCACCAGCCGGCGGTGGAGCCCAAGGCCGCCACCCTGACCGAACTGAAGGTGGCCAAGGAGCCCTCAGGCCGCTGGCTCGTCCAGTGCGTGGTGGACGTGTGAGGGACGCGGACGGCCATGGACCCGCGGCGTTTCGAGCGCATCGACGACACCTGCTGGCGCTACGGCCCCGAGGGGGCCATGCGGGTGCCGGCGGTGATCTATGCCAGCGAGACGCTGCTGCGGGCGATGGATGAGAAGGTGCTGGCGCAGCTTTGCAACGTCGCCAGCCTGCCGGGCATCGTCGAAGCCGCCTATGCCATGCCCGATGCCCACTGGGGCTATGGCTTTCCCATCGGCGGCGTGGCCGCCTTCGACCCCGATGAGGGCGGCGTGGTGTCCGCCGGCGGCGTCGGTTTCGACATCTCCTGCGGTGTCCGCACCCATCTCACCGGCCTCACCCTCAAGGAGCTGTCGCCGGTGCGCGAACGCCTCGCGGATGAACTGTTCCGGGCGATCCCCGCCGGCCTCGGCCGGCGCGGGCGGATCCGGCTGGATGACCGCGAGCTCGATGCCATGATGGCCGGGGGTGCCGCCTGGGCGGTGGCGCAGGGCTGGGGTGAGAAGGCCGATCTCGCCCGCATCGAGGATCAGGGCTGTGTTGCCGGTGCCGAGCCCGAGGCGGTCTCCAGGCGGGCGCGCGAGCGCCAGCGGGAGGAGATGGGCACCCTCGGCTCGGGCAACCACTATCTCGAGGTCCAGCTTGTGGACCGTATCGAGGACGAGGCCACCGCCCACGCCTTCGGTCTCACGGAGGGTCAGGTGGTGGTCACCATCCACTGCGGCTCGCGCGGGCTCGGCCATCAGATCGGCACCGACTATCTGCGCGAGATGGCGCGCGCGGCCGAACGCCACGGCCTGCGCCTGCCCGAGCGCGAACTCGCCTGCGCCCCGCTGCGCTCGGCCCTCGGCCGGCGCTATCTCGGCGCCATGCGCGCGGCCATCAATTGTGCCCTGGCCAACCGCCAGATCGTCGCCGCGCTCGCGCGCCGGGTGTTCGAACGGCTGTTTCCGGGCATCCGCCTGCCGCTCCTGTTCGACGTCTCCCACAACACCTGCAAGGAGGAGACGCACGAAGTCGGAGGCCGGCGCCAGCATCTCTTCGTCCACCGCAAGGGCGCCACCCGCGCCTTCCCGCCGGGCCATCCGGCGATTCCCGAACCCCTGCGCGCCTGGGGCCAACCGGTGCTGATCGGCGGCAGCATGGGCACCGGCTCCTGGGTACTGGCAGGCACGCGGGTGGACGGGGTGCGCGCCTTCGCCTCGGCGGTCCACGGCGCCGGCCGCGCCATCAGCCGGCGGGAGGCGCTGCGCCGTTTCCAGGGCGAGGGGGTGGTGCGCCAGCTGGCCGAGCGCGGTATCCTGGTGCGCAGCGTCTCCCTTCGGGGAGTCGCGGAAGAGGCGCCGGCGGCGTACAAGGATGTGGATGCGGTGGTGGAGGCGGCGCATCGCGCCGGGCTTGCCCGCAAGGTGGCCCATCTGCGGCCGCTGATCGTCATCAAGGGATGAGACCCAAGGAGCGAGGAGCGACGATGGACAAGCCTCTCGAGATCCGGTTCCACGAGGTGCCGAAGTCGGAGTTCATCGAACAGCGGATCCGCGAGAAGGTCGCCGACCTCGAGAAGATCTTTCCTCACATCAATTCGGTCCGGGTTGTCGTCGATCGCGACAGCGACCGCCACCACAAGGGGAATGATTATCGCATCCGCATCTTCATCCATGTCCCTGGCAAGGAGATCGTCGTCAACCACAATCAGAGGAGCGATCCCGCCCGGGAGGACTTCCGCTTCGCCCTGCGGGAGGCCTTCCGCGCCGCCCGCCGCGAGCTCGAAAAGCACAAGGAGAAGCTCCGCGGGGATGTGAAGACCCACATGCCGCCGCCCACCGGCCGCGTGATCCGCCTGTTTCGCGATCAGGGTTACGGCTTCATCGAGCTCGACGACGGCCAGGAGATCTATTTCCACCGCAATGCGGTGGTGAACAACGGCTTCGAGCGGCTTGAGGTGGGCAGCCGCGTACGGGTGCATGTGGCGGAGAATGAGAGCCCGCTGGGGCCGCAGGCCTCGACCGTCCATCTGCTGGACTGACCCCCGCCACCCCCGCATTGCGGGGGTGGTTGAATTCTGGCAGGCTGTCGCTAGCTGCCCGCTCGGGCGCGGGAGGGCGCCGCGGTCCAACGACCACGAGGAACACGCATGAGCATCGGCATCTGGCAGGTTGTCCTCATTCTGCTGATCGTGCTCATCATCTTCGGAGCCGGCAAGCTGCCGAACGTGATGGGCGATCTCGCCAAGGGCATCCGCAACTTCAAGAAGGGGCTGTCCGAAGGCGAGGAGGAGCAGGCCGAGGAGAAGCCCAAGGCCGTCACCGCCGAGACCCCGAAGGAGGGCAAGGAGGCGGTGGTGCAGGCCCGTACGGCCGAGGACCAGCCGGCCAAGAGCTGAGCCCCGACCCGGGCACGGGGGGCCGGGACGATGTTCGACATCGGCTGGTCGGAGATGGCCATCGTCCTGCTGGTGGCGATCATCGTCATCGGCCCGCGGGATCTGCCCCGTCTCGCCCGCGCCATCGGCCGCTGGACCGGCAAGGCCCGGGCCATGGCCCGCGAGTTCCAGCGCTCCCTCGAGGACATGGCGCGCGAGGCCGAGCTCGAGGAGCTGCGCAAGGAGATCGAGGGCGCAAGCCGGTTCAATCTCGACGAGAAGATCCGCGAGACCGTCGATCCCGACCGCACCCTCGACCGCGCGCTGGACTTCTCCACCGACGATGTGACCCGCCCTGCCGGCAGCGACCGGCCGAAGAACCCGCAGGCGACTCCCGCCGATGGCGGACATCGGTCAACTGAAGGGACTTCCGAGAAGCCCCGCGAGACGACGGCGAACCCAAGCCCTACCGCGACCGCCAGCGGCCGTGAGTCATGAGATGAGCATCCATCCGGCTGCAGGAAGCTTCGCCAGGTGATCATCCAACGG
>WFXL01000152.1 GCA_015490605.1 Rhodospirillales bacterium | reverse complement strand
CCGGCCATGACGAGCGCGAAGGTGTCACCTGCCAGGGCAAACGCATCGACTACATCCTCCTCTCCGCCTGGCTGTTCGACCGCGTCCAGCACGCCCACATCGACCACCAAACCCACGCCTCCGACCACTTCCCCCTCATCGTCGATCTCGACTATTGAGGCAAATGGGGCTCAGCCCCGGCGCAGCCGGCCGATCCGGATCAGCACGAAGGCGAGCAGTCCCGCCACCACCAGCACCCACAGGGAGCGGGGATCGAGCCACAGCTCCAGCAGCAGCCAGCCCGTGAGGAATCCTATGAGCCCGCGGCGGTGCCACGGGCGCGCGAGCCACTCATCCAGCGTCGAGGGTTGCTTCGAGGGTCCGGACATCCACCCGTCGTCCTTCGCCATGGGCCACCACCGCCGCTTCCGCCAGGAGCTGCGCCCGCACGCCGTCCTCAAAGCCGGGCGAGGGTGCGGCATCGGTGATGATCGCCTGCAGGAAGGCGTCGAGCTCGGCTTGATAGCTGGCGGCATAGCGCTCGAGGAAAAAGGGCAGCAGCGGATCGCGCGCGGCGGTGGCATCCGCATGCCAGCGGCTGAGGGTGGTGGGACGGGGATTGTCGGCCTGCAACAGCCCCTTTTCGCCCAGCGCCTCGAGCCGCTGATCATAGCCATAGGCCGCCCGGCGGCAGTTCTCGATCACCGCCGAAAGGCCGTCTTCGCTCTCCAGCACCACTGTGGCCACATCCACATCCCCCGCCATGAGGGTGGCCCCATCCACCCGCGCTGCCGCCACCGCCACCACATGGCGGGGCTCGGCCGGCAACAGGAACCGGGCCATGTCGAAATCGTGGATGGTCATGTCGCGGAAGAGCCCGCCCGAGCGCCGGAGATAGTCCACCGGCGGCGGCTCGGGGTCGAAACTCGTGATCCGCAGCCGGTAGAGCCGGCCCAGCTGCCGGAGTTCGCGGCGGAAGGCCCGGAAATGGGGGTCGAAGCGGCGGTTGAAGCCGAGCTGGACCCGCCCGAGTGCGGGCGCGAGCCGGCGGCGGGCCGCAAGCACCCGGCGGATGTCGAGATCGATGGGCTTTTCCAGAAACGCCCAGCGCCCGGCCTCGAGGGTCTCGGCCAGGAGTTCGAGGTGGGTGTCGGTGGGGGTGGCGATCACCACCGCCGCCACCTCGGGATCCCGGATGGCCTCGGCCGCATCCGCCGCCGGACGCCCGCCGCAGCGGGCCACCACCGCCGCCACCGCCGCCTCCACGGGGTCGAACACCCGCACGAGCCGCGCCTTCGGATGGGCGGCGATATTGGCCGCGTGGATCCGGCCGATGCGCCCGCAGCCCAGGAGGGCAAGGCCGATCATGACACCTCCTCCTCCGGCCAATCGACCCAGCCGCCGCGGCGGCTTGCCGCGACTGCCGTTGCCACCAGCATCACCCCCTCGAGGCCGTCGGTGCCGGTGGGAAGGCTCCGGGCGGTGGGATGGTCCTCGCCCCGAAGGCACGCGGCGATACCCCGGTAGAGATTGGCAAAGGCGTCGATATAGCCCTCGGGATGACCCTGGGGTACGCGGGCAAACGCCCGCGCCTCGGGCGCCAGCGCGCCACAGCCCACCTCCAACAGGTGCGTGGGCCCATGAAGCGGCGTCCAGGCAAGCCGGCTTGCCTTTGGCAGCGACCAGGCGAGGGCTCCCTGTTCGCCGAAGACCTCAAGCGCAAGGCCCTGGCTGTGGCCGATGGCGATCTGGGAAAACCAGAAGCGCCCGCGCACGCCGCCCTCGAACTCCACCCACAGGGCGGCATCATCGTCCAGCACCCGCCCCTCGACCAGCGGCGCCAGATCGGCCGCAAGCCGCCGGGGCCGAAGGCCGGTGACATAGCGGGCCAAGTGGAAGGCATGGGTGCCCACATCGGCGATGCAGCCGCCGGGGCCGGCCCTTGCGGGATCGGTGCGCCAGGCGGCGGCCGCATGGCCGCTGCGCTCGAGAGGAGCAGCGAGCCACTGGATCGGGCAGACGGCGCGGAGTGCGCGGATGCGGCCGAGATCACCGCGGCGGATGCGGGCGCGCATCTCCTGGACCAGCGAGAAACCCCAATAACAGTAGGCCACCGCCAGAAGCCGCCGCCTTCGGGCGGCAAGGTCAACGAGTTCGCGCGCCTGGGCCGGGTCGGTGGCAAGCGGCTTTTCCATCAGCAGGTGGAAGCCGGCCTCCAGAAGGCGCCGGCCGATGGGGGCGTGGGTGTGGTTGGGGGTGACCACCGCCACCAGCTCCACCCCGTCGTCCCGGGTGCTCTCGCCTTCGATGAAGGCATCAAGGTCAGGATAACAGCGGGCCGGATCCAGCCCCAGCACCTCGCGGCCAAAACGCACACTGCGCGCGGGCTCGGCATCGAAGCAACCAGCCACCAGCTCGAAGCGGCCGTCGAGGGCGGCGGCATGGCGGTGGATGCGGCCGATGTTGGCGCCTTCGCCGCCACCGATCATGCCAAACCGCAGCCGCCGGCTCACGCCGCCACCTCCGCCGCCAGCAGGGCCGCCTCGGTGGCCGCGCGGCCGAGCCGGGCATAGGTGAAGGGCTCGGCCCGGACCGGGTCCTGCTCTGCCTCCACCACCACCCAGCCGTCATAGCCGGCCTGGTGCAGCACTCGCGCCACAGCAGCGAAGTCGACGCAACCAGTGGGATCGCCGGGGACGGTGAAGACCCCCGCCAGCACCGCATCCAAAAAGCTCGTGGGCTTAGCCCGCACCTGCGCCAGCACCGCCGGCCGCACGTCCTTGAAGTGGACGTGGCGAATGCGCGCGCGCCAGCGGCGGGCCACTTCCAGCGGATCGGCGCCGGCGAACACCAGATGGCCGGTATCCAGCAGCAGCCCTACCGAGTCGTGGGAGGCCCGCATCAGCGCATCCACCTCAGCCGCCGTCTCCACCACCGTGCCCATGTGGTGGTGGTAGACCAGCGGCACGCCGGCATCGGCGCAATGGCGGGCTATCTCCGAGAGCGCCCGGGCGAGGTCGGCGAGTCCACGCTCATCCAGCCGCGGTCGCTGGTCGAGGGGGACCTGGCGGCGGGTCTGGATGCTGCCGCTGGTCTCGGCGTAGACCAGCACGCTGGCGCCGCAGGCGCGGAACAGCTCGAGAGTGGGCGCGAGACGCCGGAGCTCCGCCTCCACCCCAAGCTCGAGCAGCCGCCCCGACACCCAACCGCCCACCAACGCCAGCCCATAGCGGGCCAGCAGCCGGCGCAGCACTTCGGGATCAGTGGGAAAGCTGCCACCCCGCTCGATCCCGGCATAGCCGGCCAAAGCCGCTTCCGCCAGCACCCGCTCGAGCGGGATGTCGGCGCCGATCTCCGGCAGATCGTCATTCTTCCAGCCGATGGGCGAGACCGCAAGGCGCACCCGCACCGGACTCCCTCCGCCCTGGGGTTCAGACGCCCAGGCGCTGGCGGCGCTTGCCGGCGCGATGCTCTTCAAGCGCCCGGCGCACCTCCTCGAGCGGCGAGACCTCGGGCGTGCCCGTCTCCCACCAGGCGCCATTGCCCTCGGTCCAGTCGTGCGGCGCGGTCTCGATATGGATCACGGTGGTGCGGTCAGCCTCAAGCGCCCGGCGGAAACAGTCCTCGAACTCGCCGATGCCGCGCGCCCGCAGCCCCAGGGCGCCCATGGACTCGGCATGGCGGGCGAAGTCCACCCGCACGAGCTCCTGCACCCGCGAGCTCTCCAGCTGGTTGTTGAAGGCGGGAATGCCCTTGGCCCGCTGCAGCCGCTCGATTACGGCGAAGCCGCCATTGTCGCATACCACGACGATGAGCTTGTGGCCGGTGAGGACCGAGCTGTAGATGTCGGAGTTCATCATCAGATAGCTGCCATCCCCCACCATCGCCACCACCTCGCGCGAGGGGTCGGCCATCTTGGCGCCCCAGGCGCCGGAGATCTCATAGCCCATGCAGGAATAGCCGAACTCGCAGTCGAAAGTATCGGGCGCCTTGGCCCGCCAGTTCATGCAGAGCTCGCCGGGAAGGCCGCCGGCGGCGGTGAGCACCAGCGCGCGCTCGTCCACCAGCCGGTTTACCTCCCCCACCACCTGGGCGTAGGAGGGATATTCGGCATTGGTGGGGCGGGTGCGCTCTTCGATGAAGCGGTTCCACGCCTCATATTCGCGCCGGGCACGCTCCATCCAGGCCGCGGGCGCGCGCCAGTCGCCCAGCGCCTCGTCCAGCTCCCGCAGGGCCTCGCGGGCATCGCCCACCACCGGCTGGGCGCGGTGCTTGTGGGCATCGAAGCGGGCGGCATTGAGGTGGATGAAGCGGGCATCGGCGGCGAACAGGGTCCAGGAGGCGGTGACGAAATCTTGCAGCCGTGTGCCCACCGCCACCACCACATCGGCCTCGCCGGCAAGCCGGTTGGCGCTGGCGGAGCCGAGGATGCCGATGGGGCCGACATTGGCGGGATGGTCATGGGGCAGCAGCGCCCGTCCCGCCACCGTCTCGGCCACCGGGATGCCGCGCCTGAGGGCGAAGTCGGCGAGGATCTGTTCGGCCTCGCTGTAGCGCGCACCACCGCCTGCGATCAGCAGCGGGCGCTCGGCCCGGCGCAGCAGTTCGGCGGCGGCGCGCAGTTCACCGCGATCAGGCCGCGGGCGCGGGATCTCGTGGACGGTAGGCTCGAAAAAGCGCGCCGGATAGTCGAAGGCCTCGCCCTGGGCGTCCTGGGCGAGGCCGAGGAAGGCGGGGCCGCAGCTTGCGGGATCGAGCATGGTGGCCACCGCCTGCGGCAGCGATTCGACGATCTGCTCCGGGCGGGTGATGCGGTCCCACCAGCGGGTGACGGCACGGAAGGCGTCATTGACGGTGATGGTGGGGTCGTGGAAGTGTTCCACCTGCTGCAGCACCGGGTCGGGGGCGCGGCTTGCGAAGGAATCCCCCGCCAGCAGCAGCACCGGCAGGCGGTTGGCG
The DNA here is from genome assembly GCA_015490605.1 of Rhodospirillales bacterium. Taxonomy (GTDB): domain Bacteria; phylum Pseudomonadota; class Alphaproteobacteria; order Geminicoccales; family Geminicoccaceae; genus HRBIN39. The sequence continues at coordinate 49,401 of WFXL01000152.1, read as the reverse complement.
TGGCCCACCGCAGCACCGGTGACCATGTTGGTGGCACCGGGGCCGATGGAGCTGGTGGCGCACATGATCTGGCGACGGCGCTTGGCCTTGGTGAAGCCCAGCGCCGCCAGCACCATCCCCTGTTCATTCTGGCCACGCCAGGTGGGGAAGATGTCGCGCACCTGCCACAGCGCTTCCGACAGGCAGGTGACATTGCCGTGGCCGAAGATGGCGAAGATGCCGGGGAACAGGAGCTCCTCGCGCCCGTCCAGGCGGATCCGCTGGTTGACGAGAAAGCGCACCAGCGCCTGGGCCATGGTGAGCCGCACCGTCTCCATCGCCTGCCTCCCTCCCCTCAGCGCACCAGCCACGCATGAGCCGGGTCGTTGGCGAAGCGCCAGACCCGCCGCGGCCCGGCCATGACGTTGAGATAGTAGAGATCGTAACCGTGGGCCGCACCTACCGGATGATAGCCCCGCGGCACCAGCACCAGATCGCCGTCCTCGACGGTCAGGGTCACATCGAGGCTGCGATCGTCGGTGTAGATCCGCTGGAAGGCGAAGCCCTGGGGCGGGTGGATGCGGTGGTAATAGGTCTCCTCCAGAAGCGATTCCGCCGGCAGGGCGTCACGATCGTGCTTGTGGGGCGGATAGCCGGACCAGTGGCCGCCGGGGGTGAATACCTCCACCACCAGAAGGCTGTGGGCGGGCTCGGTCTCCGGCAGGATGTCGTGGATGTAGCGGGTGTTGGTGCCCGTACCGCGCACCGAGGCGGCCACCTCTTCGGGGCGGATATGGCGCGGCTGGAAGTCACCACCACCCGGAGCGCTGGCCACCGCCAGCTCAAGCGCACTCACCGCCTCCAGCGCAAAGCCGCAGCCCTGCGGCAGATAGACGGCATGGGGCCGCGGGCGTTCGCCCTCGAAGGGCGAAGTGCGCGCGCCCACAAGACCGAAGTTGCGACCACCGGCCTCCACCCGCGCGCGCCCGCCGATGAACACCAGACAGCGCTCGCGGTCGTCACCCGCCTGCTCCAGCCGCATGCCCGGCTGCAGCCGCCAGAGTTCGAAGCCCACATAGGTCCAGCCGGCATCGGCCGGGGTCAGCCGGTGGACCAGCCCGCGCGCGTCGGGCTCACCGCCCTTGCGCAGAAATTCCGTCATGGCCCTCCTCCCCGCGCCCGCTCGAAGGCCGCCATCAGCCGACGATAGCGTCCGGCCACCAGCGCCACCACCTCCTCATCGCCCATGGTGCCAGCGAACCAGCCGCGGGCAGCCTCGCCCCAGATGGTGCGGCCGATGGCAAACCCCTTCACCAGCGGATGGCGCGCCGCCCGGACGACGGCCGCCTCCGCCTCCGCCAGCGGCGCATCCAGCCCCAGAAGCAGCACCCCGCGACACCAGGGATCGCGCGCCTTCACCACCGCCGCCACCGCCTCCCACCCTTCATCGCTGCCGGGATCCGGCAGCTTCCACCAGTCCGGTCTGAGTCCGCAGTCATACAGCTGCGTCAGGGCGCGCGCCAGGGTGTCGGCCCCGACCGGCAGGTTCGAGCGGCTTGCCACCACCTCCAGCAGCAGCTCGTGGTCGGTGGCAAAACAGGCCTCCTGAAGGGTGAGCAGTGCCTCCTCCTGGCTGCGGCGGAGCGGCTCGGGGTCGTCCGGGTGGTAGAGCACCAGACATTTGACGCACTGGGTGACGGGCCAGCGGCGCAGCTGGCTGCCAAGATCGCGCCCGATGGCAAAGCGCAGCGGCAGGCTTCCCGGCTCCTCCACCGGCCGCCCCACCCAGAGCGGCCGGGCGGCGGCATCGGCGAGAATGTCCTCGCCGAAGCGGTCGTCCACCAGCAGACCCACATCCTCGCGTCGCTCGGCCACCTCCAGAAGCGCCCGATAGATCAGCCGCTTGAAGGCGGCGATGGCTTCGGGCCCGCGGTCGCTGGTGGCAGCCAGCTCCTGCAACTGGCTGCGGTGGTCGAAGGCGAGGGCGAACAGGCGCGGCCAGTGGCCGCGGCGGGTGGTGACCCGGTGCAGGTGCTCGAGTTCGGCGTCATGACGCAGCGCCCGCACCCGCACACCGCGCTCGAGGAAGAAGTCGAGCTCGGGGGCGGTGGGCATGGCCGGCGCACAGCCGTGGCGCGAGACCACGATGGCGCCGCAGGCGTTGGCCCGCCGCAGACACTCTTGCAGCGGAAGATCCCGCAGCCAGCCCGAGAGGAAGCCGGCCATGAAGGCATCCCCCGCCCCCAGCACATTGTAGACCTCGATGGGAAAGCCGGGGTGGTAGATGCCGTCCTCGGGCCGCTCGGGGATGGCGCCGGGAAAGGCGGCGGCGCCGCGCGCCCCCAGCTTGAGCACGAACAGCGCCTGCGGGGCGCAGGTGCGCAGGCGGCGCAGTGATTCCATCACATCCTCGCTGCCGCCGGCGATGCGGAACTCTTCCTCGGTGCCCACCACCAGATCCACCTGCCGCACCACCGCCTGCAGCCGTGCGGTGACCTCGGCGCTGGGGACATAGCGGATCTCCCCCAGGGCCCGCGGGGTGAGCCCCCACAGCACCGGCCGGTAATCGATGTCGAAGGCCAGGCGGGCGCCACCCGTGCGCGCCAGCGCCATGGCGTGCTGCTGCATGGCGGCGAGATGGGGACGCGAGAAATGGGTGCCGGTGACCACGAGACAGCGGGTTGCGCCCAACAGGGCGGGATCGAGCCGCTCGGCGGTGAGCGCGCCATCGGCGCAGTTCTCGCGGAAGAACACCAGCGGGAAGGTGTCGCGGTCACGGATGCCGAGGATCACCAGCGCCGTGGGGCGCTCGGGGTCCACCTGCAGGCCGCGGACATCGACGCCGTTGCGGATGAGCTCCTCCCGCAGGAAATGGCCCATGGGCTCGTCGCCCACGGCCGAGACCAGCCCGCTCCGCAGCCCCAGCCGGGCGCAGCCGACGGCGATGTTGGCGGGGCAGCCGCCGAGATATTTGGCAAAGCTTGCCACATCCTCGAGCCGCCCGCCCCACTGCTCGCCGTAGAGATCGACGCCGATGCGCCCGACCGTGAGGACATCGAGCCGGTCCATTCCCGGCTGCTCCCGCTGCGGTGCCCCGCGGCTATGAAACACGAATTCCAATGGCCGGCAAGAGCTGGAATTCACGTTCTATCACCATGGCTGCCGGCGGCGTCGGCCCCGGCCTCGCCGTCGGTTTCCACCAGCCGCCGCCCCAGCTCCAGCACCAGGGCGGAGGCCACCGTCATGCTGGCCGCAAGTCCGCGCACCCCCTCCACCTCGGGATCGGCCACCACCAGCGCCACATCCGCCTCCCGCACCAGCGGCGACAGGGGCCCGTCGGTGAGGGCCACCACCGGCGCACCGGCACGCCGGGCGACGCCGATGGTCTCGAGGGTCTCGGGCGCATAAGGGGAGAAGCTTACCGCCAACAGCGCCCGCTCGGCATCGAGACAGGGATATTCCAGCGCCAGCGTGCCGCCGGGGCCGGCCAGCAGGCGCGCATCCCGCCCCAGCCGGGCGAAGGCGTAGGCGAGATAGGCGGCCACCGGAAAGCTCCGGCGCATGCCCACCACCGCAAGGCGCGGCCGGGATGCCAGAAGGCCAGCGGCGGCCGCCAGCCGCTCCTGCAGTTCGCTCACCGGCAGGCGGGCGCAGGCCTGCTGGGCGGCTTCCAGGAAGGCTGCCAGGGCCGGCTGCAGCCGGCCGGCCTCGCGCCGGGCGCGGCGGATGCGCTGGGCATAAGCGGGCAGGCGCGCCACCAGCCGCTCGCGGAAGATCCGCTGCAGCGCGCTGAAGCCGGAATAGCCGAAGGCCTGGGCGAAGCGCACCAGCGCCGAGGGCGGCACGCCGATGCGGGCGGCCAGGCCCGCCACCGTCTCCAGCGCCACCTCATCGGGATGGGCCAGGGCGAATTCGGCGATCTGCCTAAGCCGCGGGCTGAGTCGTTCGTGCTCGCGGGCGAGGCGCACCCGCAGCGCCTCATAGTCGGCGGGCGGTGTCCCCCTTCGGCTGGCGTCGTTCATGCGGCTCTCCCCGGCACGCGAGGGCTTGTGTTCATGGCTGGAATGTGTATTCCATCGAGCTGCCCGAATGGAAACAGATTTCCATCGCGGCGTCCATGGACAAGGCGGGAGCACGGCGCTCCCCCGAGATGGAGGGAAGGCAGCGATGAAGCGATTCGGACGGCTGCTCGCATCGGCCGTGCTGGCGGCCGGGGTCGTGGCCGGCACGGCGACGGCCGGCGAGGACATCCGCATCGTGGTGGTGACCCACGGTCAGGCCTCGGATCCCTTCTGGAACGTGGTCAAGAATGGGGTCGATGCGGCCGCGGCCGACATGGCCAAATATGGCGTCAAGGTGGAGTACCGGGCGCCCGAGACCTTCGACATGGTGAAAATGTCCCAGCTCATCGACGCGGCCGTGGCCTCCAAGCCCGACGGCCTCGCCGTCTCGATCCCCGATGCCGATGCACTCGGGCCCTCGATCCAGAATGCGGTGGCCGCGGGGATCCCGGTGGTGTCGCTGAATTCCGGCTCGGACGTCTATGACAAGCTGGGCGTGCGGGTCCATGTGGGCCAGACCGAGTTCGAGGCCGGCCTCGGCGGCGGCAAGCGGATGGCGGCAGCCGGGGTGAAGAAGGCGGTCTGCGTCAATCACGAGGTGGGCAATGTGGCGCTGGATCTGCGCTGCGAGGGCTTTGCCAAGGGCCTCGGCGGCCAGAGTGAGGTGCTGGCCACCAGCATGGACCCCACCGAGACCCGCAACGCCATCAAGGCCTATCTCGCCAAGAATCCCGACACCGAGGGCATTCTCGCGCTCGGGCCGGCGGCGGCCGAGCCCATCATGCAGGCGCTCGAGGAGATGGGGCTTCTGGGCAAGGTCAAGCTCGCCACCTTCGACCTCTCGCCGGCGGTGCTGCAGGCGCTGAGCGAGGGCAAGATGCTCTTTGCCATCGACCAGCAGCAGTACCTCCAGGGCTATCTGCCGGTGGTGTTCCTCACCCTCAACGCCAAGTACGGCCTCATGCCGGCGGGCGTGGTGATGACCGGCCCGGGCTTCGTGACGCCCGAGAACGCCAAGCAGGTGATCGAACTGGCCAAGAAGGGCATCCGCTGAACCGTTTGCGGGGCCCCGCCGGGCGGGGCCCCGCCGTCGGTCCGGGAGGGGAGGTGACGCCATGACCACCGCCACATCGGCCGCCGGTCGGGACGAGCGGCTACGCGAGACCACCTGGCTCAGGCGGCTGTTCTCCCGCCCCGAGCTCGGCTCGGTGGCCGGCTTCGTGCTGGTGCTGCTGTTCTTCGCCGTGGTGGCGGGCGACAGCGGCATGTTCTCGGCGCTGGGTATCATCAATTTCCTCGAGGTCTCGGCCCAGCTGGGCATCATCGCGGTGGCGGCGGCGATGCTGATGATCGGCGGCGAGTTCGACCTCTCCGTCGGTTCCATGATCGGCTTTGCCGGCATCGTGGTGGCGCTGCCGGCGGTGGAATGGGGCTGGCCGCTGTGGCTCTGCATCCTGCTGGCCTTCGGCGTGGCGCTGCTGGTGGGGCTGGTGAACGGCACCATCGTCATGCGCACCGGCCTGCCCTCCTTCATCGTCACTCTGGGCGGCCTGTTCATCCTCCGCGGGCTCACCCTCGGTCTTACGCGGCTTTTGACCGGCCGCACCCAGATCCCGGGTCTGCGCGACGTGATGGCGGGAGATCCGCTGGCGCCGCTGTTCGCCGGCAAGGTGGGCCAGGGGCTGATGCAGTGGCTCGCGGACATGGGCTGGATCGCCGCCCGCGCCGACGGCACGCCGCTGGCGCAGGGGATCCCCATGTCCATCGTCTGGTGGCTGGTGCTGACGGCGCTCGCCACCTGGGTGCTGCTGCGCACCCGCCTGGGCAACTGGATCTTCGCCTGCGGCGGCGATCCCAATGCGGCCCGCAACGTGGGCGTGCCGGTGGCACGGGTGAAGACCGGCCTGTTCATGTTCACCGCCGTGGCCGCCACCATCTTCGCCCTGGTGCAGACCCTGTCGGTGGGCTCGGCCGACGTATTGCGGGGACAGCTCAAGGAGTTCGAGGCCATCATCGCTTCGGTGATCGGCGGCTGTCTGCTCACCGGCGGCTACGGGTCCGCCATCGGCGCCACCTTCGGCGCGCTGATCTTCGGCACGGTGCAGATGGGGATCTTCTACACCGGCGTGAACACCGACTGGTTCAAGGTATTCCTCGGGGTGATGATGCTGGTGGCGGTGCTGTTCAACAACTATGTCCGCCGCAAGGCGACGGAGGCGCGATGACCACTCCCCTGATCGAGGTCCGCAACGTCTCCAAGCACTTCGGCTCGGTGATCGCCCTCGAGGGCGTGTCCATGCAGGTCTATGCCGGCGAGGTGCACTGTCTGCTGGGCGACAATGGCGCCGGCAAGTCGACCCTGATCAAGACCCTCTCAGGCGTCCACAAGCCCACTCGCGGCGAGATCCTGCTGGACGGCCGGCCGGTGGTGTTCGAGAGCCCTCGGGATGCGCTCGATCGCGGCATTGCGACCGTCTATCAGGACCTGGCGCTGATCCCGCTCATGAGCATCACCCGCAATTTCTTCATGGGCCGGGAACATGTGGTGACCAAGGGGCGCGGCCTCTTCCGCCGGCTCGATGTGAAGAAGGCCAATGCCATCGCCCGCGAGGAAATGGCCAGGATCGGCATCGATGTGCGCGATCCCTCCCAGGCGGTGGGCACCCTCTCGGGCGGCGAGCGCCAGTGCGTGGCCATCGCCCGGGCGGTCTATTTCGGCGCGCGGGTGCTGATCCTGGACGAGCCCACTTCAGCCCTCGGCGTCAAACAGGCCTCGGTGGTGCTGCGCTACATCGCCCAGGCGCGCGCGCGCGAGCTCGGGGTGATCTTCATCACCCACAATGTCCACCACGCCTGGGCGGTGGGCGATCGCTTCACCGTGCTCAACCGTGGCCGCACCCTCGGCACCTTCCGCAAGGAGGAGATCACCCGCGAACAGCTCCTGGAGATGATGGCGGGCGGGCGCGAACTCGAAGAGCTTTCGGCCGAACTCGCCGAATTCGCCCGTGCCGATGCCGCCCGGGCACAGCGCGAGGCCGCGGTGGAGGCGGAGGTGGCGGCGGAACTGCAGCAGGAACTCGAGGAGACGCGGCACTTCGCCGAGGAGGAGCGGGCGCTCCACCGCCAGCGCCGCCAGTCGCAGGTGCCGGAGTGAGACGCCTCGCCTCAGCCCGCGATGCGGCCGCGCCAGCGATACCACAGGAGGCCCAGGGCCTCGTGGGCCACCAGGTCGAGCTCGCGCCAGCGGCGCGGCAGGTCGATCACCGCCGGCAGGTGCCAGAGGGTGTCGGTGCCGATGAAGTCCACCGGCCAGGGCACCACGCGCCAGCCCACCCGTTCGAAGACCGCCACCGCCCGGGGCATGTGGACGGCGGATGTCACCAGCAGCCACACCTCATCCGGCTGCGGCCGCACCTGCCGGTAGGTGAAGAGGGCGTTCTCGAAGGTGTTGCGCGAGCGGGTCTCGAGCTCGAGCCGAGTCATGTCGAAGCCGTAGCGGGCGAGAAAGCGGGCGGTCTGTTCGGCCTCGCTGCAACCTTGCGCAAAGGCCCAGCCGCCGCCGCTGATCACCAGCCGGGCGTCGGGATAGCGGCGCGCCAGCACCAGCACCTCCAGCAGCCGCTCGGCGGCATCATTGAGGCGGATGTGGCGGTCGGCACAGGTGGCATCGGGCGCGGTGAAGCCGCCCAGCACGAGGATGCCGTCCACCCGCGCTGGCGGCGATGTCGGGCGCGGATGGCGCGCTTCGAGCCCCTGGGCCAGATAGGCGCCCACCGGCAGGACCCCCGTCACCAGAAGGCCGCCGAGGCCTAGGGCGCTCAGGCCGAGGCCGGTGCGGCGCCAGCGCAGCACGAGGAGCAGCAGACCCAGCACCGCCAGCAGCATCAGCGCATGGCTCGGCTGTACCAGGGTGCGGGCGAGTTCGTAGGCACTCATGTGACGTGACGGCGGAACACCAGGGCAGCGAGGGTGAGGGTGATGAGGCCGATGAGCGCCATCGGCCAGATTTCGCCGGCGAGTTCCTCGAGGCCGAGCCCGCGCAGGAACACGCCGCGGACCACGGTGATCATGTAGCGCAGCGGGTTGATCAGGGTCACCTGCTGGAGCCAGTCGGGCATGTTGTCGATGGGGGTGGCGAAGCCCGAGAGAATCGCGGCCGGGGCGATGAAGAAGAACAGCGCCACCATGGCCTGCTGCTGGGTGCGGACGAGGGCCGAGATCATCAGTCCCACGCCCGCCACCGCCACGGCGAAGACCAAAAGCGCCAGCGCCAGGGTCAGGAGCGGACCGCGCAGGGGAATTTCGAACCAGAGGATGGCCACGGCCACCACCAGCGCTCCCTCCACCAGCCCCAGCAGCACCCCGGGAAGCAGCTTGCCCAGGGCCAGCTCCAGCGGCCTCAGGGGGGTTACCATCAGCTGATCCATGGTCCCGAGCTCGCGTTCGCGCGCGATGGCGAGTCCCGTCACCCCCATCACCGCCACCATGGTGATCATGGCCACCAGCGCCGGCACCACGAAGGCGACGCTCTCGAGATTGGGGTTGAACCAGGCGCGCACCGCAAGCGGCGGTGCGCGCGGCCGCTCCGCCTCCGTCTCCAGCGGCCGGAAGTCGGCGGCGATGCGGCGGAGATAGGTGGCCACCGCCTGGGCGGTGTTGGAGCCTCGGCCATCCAGCAGCAGCTGCACCGGCGCCGGCCGCCCGGCCAGGAGCTCGCGCGCGAAGCCCTCGCGGATCACCACCGCTCCCACCACCCGCTGGCGGTCGATCAGCCGGCGCAGCTCGGCCTCGGCCGATGCCCGCACCAGCCGGAAGTCGGGGGCCCCCTCGAGCCGGGCGATGAAGGCGCGCGACAGGCCGGTGCGATCGCGATCCAGCACCGCCAAGGGAACGTGGCGCACATCGAAGGTGGCGGCATAGGCGAAGACGAACAGTTGGATCACCGGTGGCGCCAGCACCACGATGCGCGCCCGCGGATCCTGGAGGAACACCAGCAGCTCCTTGCGCACCAGCGCAGCCAGGCGACGCCACATGGTCCTAGTCCAGCCGCTTGCGGAAACCGCGGTAGGCGAGCAGCGCCAGCGCCAGGGCCATCAGCGCCAGCACCGCGAGATCCCGCAGAAGGAGTGCAGCCACATCACCGGCCAGGAACAGGGTCTGCTGCAGCGAAACATACCAGCGGGCCGGGACCAGCAGGGTGAGGGCCTGCAGCCAGGCGGGCATGCTGGCGATGTCGAAGAGAAAGCCCGAGAGCATGAAGCTCGGCAGCAGCGAGGAATAGAGCACGATCTGGGCGGCCAGGAACTGGTGACGGGTGGCGGCCGAGACCGCGAGCCCCCAGCCGGCCATGATGGTCACATAGAGCAGCGCCGCCAGCGCCAGGAACGGCAGCGAGCCCCGAAGCGGCACCTGGAACACCCACACGGCCGCGGCCGCCACCAGCGCGCTCGCGGCAAAGCCCATGAGCAGATAGGGCAGGAAAGCGCCGAGAAAGATCTCGAGGCGGCGGGCGGGGCTCGCGAACAGCCCCTCCATGGTGCCGCGCTCCCACGCCCGCGCCACCACCATGGCGGTGAGCAGGGCGCCGGTGAGGGTGAGCACCACCGCCGTGAGACCGGGGATCAGGAAGTCGCGGCTCTCGGCGGCGGTGTTGAACCACATGCGGGTCTCGATCTGCAGCGGCGCCGGCTGCCAGCCCTGGCGGGCGGCCCACAGCGCCACCACCCCGCGCAGATAGCCCTCGGTGAGCCGCGCGGTGTTGGCATCGACCCCATCCAGCAGCAGCTGGATGTGGGCGGTGCCGGCGGCGAGCCGGCCGGCGAACTCACCATCGAGGGCGAGGACCGCGTGGAGTTCGCCGCGGGCGAGCCGGGCCTCGGCCGGCTGGCGGGCGCGCGCCACTTCCACCTGGAACCAGGGCGAGCCCTTAAGTGCTGCGATGAGCTCGTCGCTCGCAGCCGAGGGCGTCGGCACCACCACCGCCACCCGCAGGGTGCGGGGGTCGAGGGACACACCGAAGCCGATGATCACCAGCAGCAGCACCGGCAGCAGGAAGGCGATGGCGAAACTCGAGGGATCGCGCAGGATCTGCAGCCATTCCTTGCGCAGGAGCGCGCGCAGCCGCCGCCAGGAAGCGCTCATGCGGCCGCCTCCCGCCGTCGCTGGAGCAGGCTCACGAAGGCCTCCTCGAGGGTTTCCACCGCCGACTCCAGCTCGCGGGTGCGGGCGACGATGGCGGCCGGCGGGCCCAGTTCGAGGATGCGCCCGCGGTCCATGATGGCCACCCGATCGCAATACTCGGCCTCATCCAGGAAGTGGGTGGTCACCACCACCGTCACACCGCCGTCGGCCAGCGCCAGGATGCGGCGCCAGAAGGATCGCCGGGTGAGGGGATCGACCCCCGAGGTGGGCTCGTCCAGGAACAGCACATCGGGCCGGTGGATCACCGCCACCGCCATGGACAGGCGTCGCTCGAAGCCGAGGGGCAGGCCCTGGGCGCGCTGGTCGGCCACCCCCTCAAGGCCGAATTCGGCCAGCAGTTCCGCCACCCGCCGGCGCCGCTGGGGCCGCGCCAGCCCATAGACCGCCGCGAAGAAGCGCAGATTCTGGCGCACCGTGAGTTCACCGTAGAGGGCGAACTTCTGGGCCATGTAGCCGATGCGCGCGCGGGCCTGGGCCGCCGCCCGGGCGAGGTCGAAGCCCAGCACCCGGGCGCTGCCGGCGGTGGGCGGCAACAGGCCGCAGAGCATGCGGAAGGTGGTGGACTTGCCGGCGCCGTTGGGGCCCAGAAGGCCGAACACCTCGCCCCGGTGGACCCGGAAGGAGATGCCGTCGACGGCGCGAAAGCGGCCGAAGCAGCGCACCAGATCGCGTACCTCCACCAACGGGGGCTCGCCCTCATTGGACCGTGCCGGCGGCTCTTGGGGATCGTCGCCCCGCTCGGCCGCCTTTGGGCCGAAACCCTCGCCGCGCACGCCGGCGGCTGCGAGAGTGGCAGTGACGGCATCCTCCAGCCGCGGCCGCACCACCTCCACCCCAAGCACACCCTCTATGGCGAGCGCCTTCTCCCGCCCGGGCCGGTCGGTCACCACCCGCAGCGCGCCGGCCCGCGGGGTCACATCCACCACCCCCGCGAGGCCGGCCAGCCGGCGGGCGAGATGGCGGCGGCGGCCTGCCTCCGTCTCGAGACGCAACACCCGGCCGGCGAGGGCGGCGGTGAGGGTGGCGGGGGCGGCATCGGCGAGGATGCGCCCCTCATGCAGCAGCAGCACCCGCGGAAAGCGCTCAGCCTCATCCAGATAGGCGGTGCTCCACAGCACCGTGGTGGCGGGGCCGGCAAGCTGTGTCAGCAGACCGGCGAGCTCGCGCCGCGAGAGCGGATCGACGCCCACGGTGGGCTCGTCCAGGAGCAGCAGCGGCGGCACCCGCAGCAGCACCGCCCCGAGCGCCAGCTTCTGCTTCATGCCGCCGGAAAGGCGCCCCGCGCGCCGGGCCACGAAGGGGGCAAGGCCGGTGGCCTCGAGGATGTGGCGGATGCGGGTTGCGCGCGCAGTCCCCTGGAGCCCCAGAAGATCGGCACGCAGCTCCAGGTTTTCGCCCACCGAGAGCTCCTCATAGAGGGCGAAGCGCTGGGGCATGTAGCCGACGGTCGCCTGCACCCGGCCCGCCTCACGGCTGAGGTCATAGCCCAGCACCTCACCGCGGCCGCCATCGGGCCGCAGCAGGCCGGCCAGCAGGCGGAAGAGGGTGGTCTTGCCGGCGCCATCGGGTCCCACCACGGCCACCCGCTCGCCCGTCGCCACGGTGAAGTGAAGATCATCGAGCGCCGGCCGGGAGGCCGGGCGGAAGCGCTTGCGGAGGGCCTCGAGCCGGATGACCGGGGTCACCGCACCGCCCCGTCGGAGAGCGGGATCTCCACCGTCACCGGCATGCCCTGGCGCAGCCCGCCGTCGCCATTGCGGGCATAGACCCGCAGCTGATAGACGAGGCTGGTGCGCAGCTCCTCGGTCTGAACGGTCTTCGGTGTGAATTCCGCCACCGGCGAGATGTAGCCCACCCAGCCCTCATAGACGCCGCCGGAATCGGTAAGGATGCGGGCCGCCATCCCCTCGCGCAGGTGTCCCAGCAGCGGCTCCTCCACATAGACCCGGGCGAACACCGTATCCTCGAGGGCGATGATGTAGATGGGCGTGTGGGGCAGCACCACATCACCCGGCTCATGCAGCCGCGCCGTCACCACCCCGCGGGCGTTGGCCACAAGGCGGGTGTCAGTAAGGCGCTTGGTGGCGATGGCAAGCTCCGCCTCGCGCCGCGCCACCTCGGCGCGGGCGGCGGCAATGTCCTCCTGCCGCGGGCCCTCGATCAGCAGCGAGAGGGTCTGTTCCTGGGCGCGGATCTGGGCCCGCAGGGCCTCGAGCCGGGCTTCGGCGGCATCGAGCTCGGCCTTGGGGGCGAAACGGTCGGCCGCAAGCCGACGGAGCCGTGTGACCGTGCGTTCGGCATCCAGCGCCAGCGCCCGCAGCCGGGCGAGTTCGGCCCGGGCCCGCTCGATCTCCTGCGGACGGCTCCCGGCTTCCAGCCGGGCCAGGCGGGCGCGGGCGCCGGCGAGTGCTGCGCGGGCCATCTGCTCCTGGGCGCGGAACACCGCATCCTCCAGCGTCGCCAGCAGCCGCCCGGGCTCCACCCGATCGCCCTCCTCCAGCTCCATGGAGGCGATCCGCCCGGCCAGGTTGAAGCCCGGGCGCACTTCCCGGAGATCGATATTGCCGTAGAGACGGATCACCTTCGGCGGCTCTGCCGGTGCCGGCAGCCAGGTGCGCGGCAGCCATCCGCTCATGGCCAGTGCCGCCGCTCCCACCAGCAGCCCCGCTGCCGCCGTCACCACCAGGCCGATCCGCCGCATCTTCGACCGCTCCCCACGGCTTCGCGCCGCTGCAGCTGGGGTGATAGACCGGGACCGTGCAGGCGAACAGGGTGCCCTGAAGCCGCACGGCGCTTGACCCGCCGGTGTGGTGCACGAGATGGGCGGTGATCGCCCGGGGAGTCGCTGCGGTGAGGGCGGATCTGATCCGCTATTTCGAGCACGCGCGGGTGCCGCGCTATACCAGCTATCCCACCGCCGTGCACTTCGGCGCGCTCGAGGCTGACACCTTCACGCGCTGGCTGGGCGAGCTCGCGCCCACCACGCGGCTCTCGCTCTACGTCCACATCCCCTGGTGCCGCCACCTCTGCTGGTACTGCGGCTGTCACACCTGGATCAGCGCCCGGCAGCACCGGATCGACGCCTATGTGGAGCTGCTGCTGCGGGAGATCGAGCTGGTGGCGGCTCGGCTGCCCGCGCGCCTGCCGGTGGTGCACCTCCATTTCGGCGGCGGCACCCCCTCCACCGCCGGCCCCGCCGGCCTCGGCCGCATCCTCGCCGCTCTTCGGGCGCACTTCGACATCCGTCCCGAGGCGGAAGTGGCCATCGAGCTCGATCCCCGCGAGGTGGATGCGGCGCTGGTGGAGGGGCTGGTGGCCCTCGGCTTCAACCGGGTGAGCCTCGGGGTGCAGACCCTCGATCCCACAGTGCAGCGGGCGGTGGCGCGCATCCAGCCGGCCGAGCAGGTGCTCGCCGTGATCGAACGGCTGCGCACAGCCGGGCTCGAGCGGATGGCGGTGGACCTGATGTACGGGCTGCCGTGTCAGACGGTGGAAAGTGCCGTGGATTCCGCCGCCCGTCTCGCGGCCCTGGGCATTCCCCGCTTTGCCGTGTTCGGCTATGCCCACCTGCCGCAGCTCAAGCGCCATCAGCGGCTCTTGGAGCGCCATCCACTGCCGGATGCGGCCGAGCGGGTGGCCCAGTTCGAGGCCATCGCCGCCACCCTCACCGCCCACGGCTATGAGGCCATCGGCCTCGACCATTTCGCCCGGCCCGAAGATCCGCTGGCAAAGGCGCTGCGTGCCGGCCGGCTGCGGCGCAACTTCCAGGGCTATACCGACGATCCCGCCGAGGTGCTCGTGGGCTTCGGCGCCTCGGCCATCTCCGATCTGCCCCAGGGCTATGCCCAGAGTGCACCCGATCTCAAACGGTGGCGGCGGCTTCTGGGTGAGGGCCGGCTGCCGACGGTGCGGGGGCGGCCGGTCTCGCGCATCGATCGGGCGATCCGCGAGGTGATCGAACGGCTCATGTGCGAGCTGGCGGTGGACCTCGAGGCCGTGGCCGCCCGCCACCGGCTACCGGTGGCGCTGCTGGAGCCCGAGCCGGCCCGCATGGCCGAAGCCGAGGCCCTGGGGCTGGCGGTGCGCGAGGGGATGCGCGTGCGGGTGCCCGAGACCATGCGCCCGCTGCTGCGGGTGGTGGCCTCCTGCTTCGACCGTTACCTCCAGGCCGGGCCGCTGCGCCACGCCGCCGCCCTGTGATCCTGGCTCCGCAGATTTCCAAACCACCCCGGAATATGCTCCGGAGGCATTGGCTTTCGTACGAAAGTATGTAAGCGTAGGTCCCGGCCCTTCGCAGGGAGCGGAATCATCTTCACCTTCACGGTGACATATCCAACCCGCGTCTCTTCTGAGAGTTGAGCGCGCCATGTTCCGCGGTACCCGCCCGGTTGTTCTGATCGTGGTCGACGCCCTGGTGGCGGCGCTGTGGCTCTATCTGTTCTATTTCCTGCGTTACGCCGATCCCGACCATCTGCCGGCCGAATTCCTGCGCTATCTGCCGCACGCGGCCCTCTTCGCCTTCGCGCTGTTGGTGGCAGTGGCCGCCTGCGGCGGCTATGAGATCCCGGTGATCCGCCGGGGCAGCACCATCGCCGCCCGGCTGCTCCTGGCGGGTTTCCTCGCGCTGGTGCCGCTTGCACTGACCGGCTTTCTCTTCCGCGAGCTCCTGGTCTGGCGCAGCGGCGTGATGCCGGCGCTGGCCACCTCGCTGGTATGCTTCTGGATCGGCCGCCAGCTGCTGGTGCGCATGGTCGACCTCGGCCCGGTGGCGCGACGGGTCTTTGCCATCGGCGACGAGCCTTTCCTCACGCGCCTCAGAGAAGCGGCGGTGGAGAGCGGCGATTTCGTGGTGGTGGACAGTCGGGCGCTGGATCAGGTGCGGCAGCTGGGGCCGGCCGAGGCGGAGGCGTTTGCCGCCACCCTCGAGGGCCAGCGCATCGCCGATCTGGTGGTGGCCGCGCGCGAGCGCCGCGGGCGGCTGCCGCTACACCTGCTGCTGGCGGTGCGCATGCGCGGCATCCGCGTGGTGGCCTATGAGGACCTCTATGAGCAGGCGACCGGCCGGGTCGACCTGGATGCGGTGCGGCCCAGCTGGTTCGTCTTCGTGGACGGGTTCGAGGGCTCGCGTCTGGATCATTTCGGCAAGCGGCTGTTCGATCTGGTGGTGGCGAGCGTGGTGCTGGCCCTCACCGCCCCGCTGATGGCGCTGGCGGCGCTCGCCATCAAGCTCGAGGATGGCGGGCCCATCTTCTACAGCCAGATCCGCATCGGCCGCTGCGGCGTGCCCTTCCGCCTCTACAAGTTCCGCACCATGCGGCCGGACGCCGAGCGCGACGGCCCCCGCTTTGCCGATGCGCGCGATCCCCGCACCACCCGGGTGGGCCGGGTGCTGCGGCGCTTTCGCATCGACGAGCTGCCCCAGCTCATCCATGTGCTCACCGGCGAGATGAGCTTCGTCGGCCCGCGGCCGGAGCGGCCCGAGTTCGTCCAGCGCTTCCGCGAACTGGTGCCCTGGTTCGAACAGCGCCACCGCATCAAGCCGGGGCTCGCCGGCTGGGCGCAGCTCAATGCCCCCTACGCCGCCGATCTCGCCACCACCCGGCTCAAGCTGGCCTATGACCTCTACTATCTGCGCCACTGGAGCCTCGCCTTCGACCTCGCCATCCTGCTGCGCACCTTCCAGGTGGTGGTGTGGGGACAGGGTGCTCGCTGAACGGCCGGAGATCCTCTACGTCTTCCCCACCTTCGCCGTGGGCGGCGCCCAGCGGGTGGCGGCGGCGGTGATGGCCGAAGGCCACCGTGCCTTCCGCCACACGGTGGTGGCGCTGGACGGCCGCTTCGAGGCGGCGGATGCCGCGGGGCTCGAGCATGTGGCTCGGATCGACGGCCGCCGCCTCGAGGACTGGCGGGCGCGCCGGGCGTGGCTCAGGGCACGGCGGCCGGCGCTTTTGGTCACCTGCAACTGGGGCAGCTTCGACTGGGTGGTGGCGGCCCACGCACCCACCACACTGCTGCCCCATGTCCATACCGAACACGGGTTCGGTGCCGACGAGGCGCGCCGCCGCCACCTGCGGCGCGACCTGGCACGGGTGCTGCTGCTGCGCCGGGCGCGTGCGCTGGTGGTCCCCTCGCGGCAGCTTGCCCGGCTTGCTCGTCGCGTCTGGCAGCTGCCGCCCGCGCGGATCGTCCACATTCCCAACGGGGTGGAGACGGATGTGCCTCGGGCCCGGCCGGCGGCGGGCGACGGCGGACCGCTACGGCTGGTGACGGTAGCACCGCTGCGGCGGGAGAAGCGGGTGGACCTGCTGCTGGAGGCGCTGGCGCGGGCGGTTGCGCAGATGCCCCTGCGGCTCCTGGTGGTAGGGGACGGACCTGAGCGGGCACGGCTCGAGGCCCGTGCCGCCCGGGCGGATCTCGCCGGGCGGGTGGTGTTCGTCGGCCATGAGTCGGATCCGGCGCGCCGGCTGGCCCAGGCCCATCTCTTCGCCCTCGCCTCCGACACCGAACAGATGCCGCTGGCGCTGTTGGAGGCGATGGCGGCGGGCCTGCCGGTGGTGGCGCGGGATGTGGGCGATGTGCGATGGATGGTCGCACCGGCCAACCGGCCCTATATTGTGACCGGCGAGGCACCGGACGCGCTCGCACGCGCGCTTGTGGCCCTCGCGGCCGCACCGGACCTCCGGGCCGAGCTGGGACGGGCGAACCGCCGCCGCTGTCGGCGGCTGTTCGGGCGCGAGCGGATGGTCGATGCCTATCTCCGCCTCTTCGAGACGGTCCTCGCTCGCAGTCCCGGGCGTTGACGGACGCGCCCGGCTGCGCTTCGGGATCCCGCGGCTCGGCGGCTGGCGCGAGCGGCTCCTGCGCTTTCTGACCGAACGCGACGGTGAGGCCGGTTTCGCCGACCACGGTCGCATCGGCCACTACACCCTGGCGCTCACCCGCTGGGTGGCGGTCATCGGTCAGCTGTTCACCGTCCTGTTCGTCCACTTCTCCCTCGGCATCCCGCTGCCCCTGAGCTGGCTGTTGCCGGCGATTGCTGCCAGCATTCTGGTCAACATCACCCTGGGGCTGGTGCTGGGCTGGTCGGCGCGGCTGTCGGAGCGGGCGGTGGGGCTGCTGTTCCTCTTCGATCTCGCCCAGCTCGCCTGGCTGCTCCACTTTACCGGCGGTCTCGCCAACCCCTTCGCGCTGCTGATGCTGGTGCCGGTGGCGCTGGCTGCCGGCCAGCTGGGGCGCAACTGGACGGTGGTGGTGGGCCTCACCGCCATCGCGCTCGCCACCCTTCTGGCCCTGACCGACGACGGGCTTCCCTGGTTCGACGGCACCCTCGCCTTCCCGCCGCTCTATCGGGTGGCGGTGTGGACCGGTTTCCTCGTAGGCACGGTGCTCCTGGCGACCTACACCTTCCAGTTCGCCGAGGAAGCCCGGCGGCGGGCGAGCGCGCTGGTGGAAGCCCAGCTGGCGCTTGCGCGCGAGCGCGAGATGTCGGCCCTGGGCAGCCAGGCGGCGGCCGCTGCCCACATGCTGGGAAGCCCGCTTGCCACCATCACTGTGGCGGCGCGCGAGGTGCTCAGCGCCCTGCCGGAGGACCATCCGCTGCGTGAGGATGTGGCCTGCATCGTCCAGGAGGCGGAGCGCTGCCGCGAGATCCTCCGCGGGCTCGGGCGCCATGCCCGTGATCGCGAGCTGGCGCGGCTGAGCCGTATCCCCTTATCCCACGCCCTTGCCGATATCGCCGAGGAATGGGGGCGGCCGGGGATCACGGTGGAAGTGGAGACCGTCCACCACGACGACACGCCCGAACCCGAGGTCACCCTGCCGCCGGAGCTGCGCCACGCCTTCGCCAATCTCATCGAGAACGCCTGCGAGTTCGCCACCAGCCGGGTGGAGATCCAGGTGGAACTGGCGCGCACCGGGATCACCGTTACCATCGAGGACGACGGCCCCGGCTTTGCCCCCGACATCCTCGACTGGCTGGGGGAGCCCTATGTCTCCACCCGCCGCGGCGAGGGCGGGCTCGGGCTCGGGGTGTTCATCGCCAAGACGTTGCTCGAGCGCACCGGCGCTCGTATCCAGTTCGCCAACGGGGCTCGGGGAGCACGGGTGTGCCTGCACTGGCCGGAGGATCGACTGCAACGGGCCATCGAGGAGGAGACGCCATGACCACCGAGACCGTCGTCGATGCGCGTCGTGCAGCCGCGGCACTGGGGCTGAGCGATGGCACCGAGCCGCCCAACCTGCTGCTGATCGACGATGACGCGCCGCTCCGCCGAATGCTGGTGCGGGCGCTGGAGCGCCGGGGCTTTCGCGTTCACGCCGTTGCCAAGGTGCAGGAAGCGCTGCCGGTGGCGCAGAACGTCAAGCCCGAGTTCGCGGTGGTGGACATGCGCCTTGAGGACGGCAATGGGCTGGAGCTGGTGAAGAAGCTCCGTGAGATCCACCCGCGCATGCGGATCGTGATCCTCACGGGCTACGGCAACATCGCCACCGCGGTGGCCGCCATCAAGGCGGGCGCGGTGGATTATCTCGCCAAGCCTACCGACGCCGATTCCATCACCAACGCCCTGCTCTATGCCGGCAGCAGCCTGCCGCCGCCGCCGTGCAAGCCCATGTCGGCCGATCGGGTGCGCTGGGAACACATTCAGCGGGTCTACGAACAGTGCGGCCGCAACGTCTCCGAGACCGCCCGCCGGCTCGGTATGCACCGCCGCACCCTCCAGCGCATCCTCAACAAGCGCGCCCCGCGGGAGTGATCCGTGCCCCGTCCGGAGGCGATGTCCGCGCGGCCCGGGCCGCTGCTTCTGGTAGACGACGATCCCGGGTTGCGGCGCACCTTCCAGCGTCTTCTGGAGCGCCACGGCTTTGCGGTGCGCACCGCCGGCAGCCTCGATGAGGCCTATGAGGTGCTGGAGGACTTCACCCCGGCCTTTGCGGTGGTGGACCTCAACCTCGCCGACGGCCACGGCATGGACCTGGTGCGCGAGCTGCGCACCCACTACCCCCAGGCCCGCATCGTGGTGCTTACCGGCTTCGACAGCATCGCCTCGGCGGTGGTGGCGGTAAAGAGCGGTGCCTGGGCCTATCTCGCCAAACCGGTGGACGCCGAACGGCTGGCGGCGGCGCTGCTGGGCGATCCCATGGCGCTGGCGGCGGTGGAGGAGGCACGGCCGATGTCGGCCGATCGGGTGCGCTGGGAGCACATCCAGCGGATCTATGAGCAGTGCGGCCGCAATGTCTCCGAGACCGCCCGCCGGCTCGGCATGCACCGCCGCACCCTCCAGCGCATCCTCAGCAAGCGCGCCCCGCGTCCCTGACAGCCTCGCGGTGAAGGGCCCGCAGGCTGGCGAGATCGAGGCATCCGCCCGGTGGTGGGGACCCGCCATCGAGCCGCCGGCCGGGCGCATCCGGTTCGCCGAAACCGTCGAACACGGCGAGCGCCCCAGAAAAGCGCGCATCCCGGGTCCAGGGGCTGGTCACCACCACCACCGGCACCCCGGCCGCCCGCGCGGCCGCCACGCCGAGGGGGCTGTCCTCGAGGGCGAGACAGGCTTCGGGCGCAAGCCCAAGTCGCGCCAGCGCAACCCGGTAGAGGTCCGGCGCCGGCTTCTTGCGCGTCACATCCTCGCCGGTGGCAAAGACGTCAAACAGGCGCTCGCCTTCCTCCCCCAGGGTCTGGCGCAGCAGCGTCTGGACATTGACCCGACTGGTGGTGGTGACCACCGCCTGGGCGAGGCCCGTGGCCTTCGCCTCCCGAAGCAACCGCACCACCCCCGGGCGCAGTTGCAGCCGGTTGCGGGCGAGTTCGCCGTAAAGACGGGTCTTGTGGGCGTGAAGCGCGGCCACATCCACCCGCGCCACGAGGTCCGGGCGGTAGCGGGCGAAATAGTGGCGCAGCCGCTCGCGCCCGCCGGTGACCTGCAGGAGCTCGCGATAGAGATCCTCCGACCAGGTCACATCTAGGCCGAAGTCGTGGAAAGCGCGGTTGAAGGCCTCGAGGTGCAGCCCTTCAGTCTCGGCAAGGGTGCCGTCCACGTCCCACAGCAGCGCCCTGAGCGCGCTCATGGGCCGGTGACCGTCACCGCCACCCGCCGCGTGCGCGGGCCGTCCAGCTCCACCAGGATGATCCGCTGCCAGGTGCCCAAGAGCGGCGCCCCCTCCTCGACGGGCACCGTCTGACCGCGGCCCAGCAGCATGGCGGCAAGATGGGCATCGGTGTTGGGCGGCTCGCCCGGGATGGTGGCGGCGAGGGCGTCGTGGCGCCAACCGGCGCCGGCCGGGGCGATTCGGTGGAGCCAGTCGAGCAGGTCCTGCATCAGACGCGGCTCGTGCTCATTGATGGTGATGGCGGCGGTGGTGTGGAGTGAGGCCACATGGACCAGCCCGCGGCGGATGCCGCTTGCGCGCACCACCGTCGCCACCTGATCGGTGAGGTCGTGGGTCTCGCGGCGGCTGCGGGTGGTGAGGGTGAGCACCGCATGATGGGGGGTGGTGGCCATGGCGCCTGCCCTCCCGCAGGATCAACGGACCAGTCGCGCGATGGTGCGGAACTCGTTGGTGCCGGCGCGCTCGAGCCATTCGAACAGCACCATCTCGCTCTCCACCAGCTCGACCCCGTGCTGGCGCAGCCGCACGAGCGCCCGCCGGCGGCTCTCGCGGCGGCGCGAATCCACCGCATCCGCCACCACCGCCACCCGCAGGCCCTCGGCGGTGAAGTCGAGGGCGGTCTGCAGCACGCACACATGGGCTTCGATGCCGCACAGCACCAGCTGGCGGCGGCCGCTGGCCAGCACCGCCTCGCGGATGGTGGCATCGCGCGCACACGAAAAGGTGATCTTCTCGAATACGGGTGCCGCCCCCAGCGCCTCGCGCACCGGCGCCACCGTGGGCCCGAGGCCCTTGGGGTACTGTTCCGATGCCATCACCGGCACGCCCAGATGGCGCGCGCCCTCCAGCAGCAGGCGGATGCGGGCGACACAGGCCTCGCCCGCTGCCATGGCCGGCAGCAACCGTTCCTGCACGTCCACGACAAACAGGAGACTGCGCTCACGTGCCAGCAGCATGGTGCCCTCCTTCCCACCACAGGAGCTCGAGTTCGCCCGCCAGCACCCGCACCCGGCGGGGGCCGCAGCGCACCAGTGCCGCCCCCTCCACGTCCACATCCTCGAGCATGCCCGAAAGCCGGCCCTGAGGCCGTTGCACCACCACCGGCTGGCCGAGTCCGGTCAGCGCCGCGCGGTAGAGATGGGCCAGAGCGGGGAAACCCTCATCCAGCCAGCGCCGGTAGAGCCGGGCGAACTCGGGCTCGAGCGCCTCTACCAGCGCTGTGGGCTCGAGCTCTACCCCATGGGCGGCGAGATGGGTGGTGGGGCGGTCTTCAAGGTGCGGGTGGCTGGTGAGATTGACGCCCATGCCGATGATGATGCCGTCGCGGCCCGTGGATCCCGCCGCCTCCACCAGCACGCCCGCAAGCTTGGCGCCATTCAGCAGCAGGTCATTGGGCCATTTGAGGCGCAGCTTCGGCGCGAGGGCCGGCGCCAGGGCCTCGAGGGTGCGCTGCAGCGCAAGCCCCGCCACCAGCGCCAGGCGGGTGCAGGCGGCAAGCGGCCGCTCCGGCCGCAGCAGCAGCGAAGCGTAGAGATTGCCCGGCGGCGAGTGCCAGCGGCGGCCCAGCCGGCCGCGCCCGCCCCGCTGGCTCCGTGCCAGCACCACCAGCCCCTCGGGAGCGCCAGTGCGGGCGCGGGCGAGCGCCAGATCGTTGGTGCTGATGACCTCGTCGTGCGGCTCCAGGCGAAAGCGCAGCACCGCCTCAGGTACCTACCAGCACCCGCGCGGCCGCCTCGGCGGCGGTCAGAAGCGGTGTCGGCCACAGCACGAACAGGGCGACGAAGGCGGCACTGGCAGCAGCCACCAGCTGGAGTTCGGGGCGCCGCAGCCGGTCGAAGGCCTCGGCCGGCTCGTCGAAATACATGAGCTTGACGATGCGGATATAGTAGTAGGCCGCCACCACGCTGGTGAGCACGCCCACCACCGCAAGCCAGGTCAGCCCCGCCTGCACCGCCGCGAGGAACACGTAGAGCTTGGCGAAGAAGCCCGCCAGCGGCGGAATTCCGGCAAGCGAGAACATCAGCAGCGCCATGGCCAGCGCCATGAGCGGGTCGCTTCGCGAGAGACCGGCGAGATCATCCAGGGTTTCCACATAGCGCCCCTGGCGGCGCATCATCAGGATGCAGGCGAAGGTGCCGAGGGTCATGACCGCATAGATGGCCATATACACCAGCACGCCCTGCACCCCGGTGACACTGCCGGCGGCGAGACCCACGAAGGCATAGCCCACATGGCCGATGGTGGAATAGGCCATCAGCCGCTTGATGTTGCTCTGACCGATGGCGGCGAAGGCGCCGAGGATCATGGATCCCAGCGCCACCAGCACGATCACCTGGCGCCACTCCTCCACCATGGCGCCGAAGGGCTCGAACAGCACCCGCAGGGTGAGGCCCACGGCGGCGAGCTTGGGGGCGGCGGCGACGAAGGCGGTGACCGGCGTGGGCGCGCCCTCATAGACATCGGGGGTCCACATGTGGAAGGGCACGGCCGCGAGCTTGAAGGCAAAACCCGCCACCAGAAAGATCAGGCCCACAAGCGCTCCCAGCGGCAGCGGCGCTGCCTCGGCGCCGGCATAGCGCTGAGTGAGCTCGTCGAACATCAGCGTGCCGGTGAAACCATAGACCAGCGACGCGCCATAGAGCAGCAGGCCCGAGGCCAGCGCCCCCAGAACGAAGTATTTGAGCCCTGCTTCTGCTGCTCGCACGCTGTCGCGCTTGATGGCGGCCATGACATAGAGCGGCAGGCTGTGGAGCTCGATGGCCATGTACAGCGCCAGAAGGCTGTTGGCCGAGATCATCATCATCATGCCCAGCGCCGAGAACAGCGCCAGCAGCGGATATTCGAACCGCTCCATGCGCTCGTCGGCGAGATAGCCCGGCGCCACCAGCACCGTACCGGCCGCCACCACCAGGGTGAGCACCTTGAGAAAAGCGGCGAACTCGTCCTGAACGAAGTGGCCGCCAAAGGCGAGGGCGCGGCCGCCGCCCACCGCCACCACCAGCATGGCGGTCACCAGCAGCAGGATCACCGCCACCGGCGTGGTGATCTCGGCGGCCCGGCGCTCCGGCAGGAAGGCGGCGATGCCGAGAAGCAGCGTCGCGGTGATGAACAGGAAGGCTTCCGGTACGGCGGGTCCCACCACGAGGCTCGTCATCTCCGCTCCCCGTTCAGCGCATGGCCAGCTCGAGGGCCGGCTGGAGGCGTGCCAGCACCGGGCCCACCGAACTGGTGATGGGTTCGAGGAAGAACTGCGGATAGATGCCCATGAACAGCGTCAGCACCACCAGCGGGGCGAAGGCGATGATCTCGTTGGGGCGCATGTCGCGGATGGACTTGAGCGCATCCTTGACCAGCGGACCGAAGATCACCCGCCGGTAGAGGTAGAGCATGTAGGCCGCGCCCAGGATCATGCCGGTGGCCGCTAGCGCCGCTACCCAGGCGTTGACCTGGAAGGCCCCGACGATCACCAGGATCTCGCCGACAAAGCCGCTGGTGCCGGGCAGCCCCACCGAAGCCAGCATCATCAGCATGAAGATGGTGGCATAGACCGGCATGCGCTCCGCCAGCCCGCCATAGGCTTCGATGTCGCGGCTGTGGATGCGGTCATAGACCACCCCCACCACCATGAACAGCGCCGCCGAGACAAAGCCGTGGGAGATCATCTGGGCGATGCCGCCGGTGATGGCCAAAGCGTTGGGCGAGAATAGACCGATGGTGACGATACCCATGTGCGCCACCGAACTGTAGGCGATGAGTTTCTTCATGTCGGTCTGGGCGAGGGCCACGAGCGAGGTGTAGATTACCGCTACCACCGACAGGGCGAAGATCAGCGGCGCGAAGGCGAGCGAGGCCTCGGGCAGCATCGGCAGGGAGAAGCGTACGAAGCCATAGCCGCCGAGCTTGAGGAGGATGCCCGCGAGCAGCACCGAGCCGGCGGTGGGCGCTTCCACATGGGCATCCGGCAGCCAGGTGTGGAACGGCCACATGGGCACCTTGATAGCGAAGCTCGCGAACATGGCGAGCCACAGCCACCACTGCAGCGAGGGGTCGAAGCGGGCGTTCATGAGCTCGGGGATCTCGGTGGTGCCGGTCTGCAGGTACATGACGATCAGCGCCACCAGGAACAGCACCGAGCCGGCGAGGGTGTAGAGGAAGAATTTGAACGCCGCATAGATCCGCCGCGGACCGCCCCAGACGCCGATGATGAGATACATGGGGATCAGGATCCCCTCGAAGAATACGTAGAAGAGCACGATATCGAGCGCGACGAACACGCCCACCATGAGCGTGTCCATCAACAGGAAGGCGATCATGTATTCCTTTACCCGGTACTCGACCGAGTACCAGGAATCAACAATGCATACCAGCGTCAGTAGTGTCGAGAGGATGACGAACCACAGGGAGATGCCGTCAACACCGACATAATAGTTGATCCCCAAGCCGGCGAGCCAGGGGCTCTTCTCCACCAGCTGGAAGCCCGGCTGGGAGGGGTCGAAGTTCACCCAGATCAGGAGCGAGAGCAGGAAGGTCACCAGCGCGGTCCACAGCGCCACCGCGCGGCTGTTCTGGGCGACCACCTCGGGTTCGCCGCGGATGAAGAGGATGAAGGCAACGCCGACCAGCGGCAGGAAGGTGACCAGCGAGAGAATCGGCCAGTCGCTCACGAGCATTCACCCCCGATCAGGGACGGACCACGATGAGGTACCAGGACACCAGCACCACCACCCCCACCAGCATGGCGAAGGCGTAGTGGTAGAGATAGCCGGTCTGCAGGCGCACCATCCGGCGGGTGGCGGTGAGGGTGGCGGCGGCCACGCCATCGGGGCCGAAGCGGTCGATCACCGCCACATCGAAACCCTGCCACAGCGCCCGGGCGAGGGCGAAGGCGGGGCGCACGAACAGGGCATCATAGAGTTCGTCGAAGTACCACTTGCGGAAGAGGAAGCGGTAGAGCGGTGCGAACGCCTGGGCGAGACGGCCGGGCAGTTCCGGCGCCTTGATGTAGAACAGCCAGGCGAGGGCAAGGCCCAGGGCCATGGCGAGGGTAGGCGACCATTTCACCAGCGCCGGCACCTCCTCGATGGCCGCCAGCACCTCATTGTCGGACCGCGTGAAGATGGCCGGCCCCCAGAACTCGCCCTCGGGCGCGATCATGCTAAGCCCGGCAAAGCCCGCCACCAGCGCGCCCACCGCCAGCACCAGGAGCGGCACGGTCATCACCGGCGGGCTCTCATGGGCATGGGCGGCAAGCTCCGGCACCCGTGGGCGGCCGTGGAAGGTGAGGAACATCAGCCGGCCCGAGTAGAAGGCGGTGAGCACCGCCGAGATCAGCAACAGCCAGAAGGCGTAGCCGGCGAAGGCGCTGTCGGCGACCCAGGTGGCCTCGATGATGGCGTCCTTGGAGAAGTAGCCGGCCGTGAGCGGAAAGCCCACCAGCGCCAGCGTGCCGATCCACATGGTGGCGTAGGTGATGGGCATCTTGCGCCAGAGCCCGCCCATGCGCCACATGTCCTGTTCATGGTGGAGCGCGTGAATCACCGAGCCGGCGCCGAGGAACAGCAGCGCCTTGAAGAAGGCGTGGGTGAACAGGTGGAAGATGGCGATGGCATAGGCGCCCACGCCGGCGGCGGCGAACATGTAGCCCAGCTGCGAGCAGGTGGAGTAGGCGATCACCCGCTTGATGTCATTCTGGGTGGGCCCCACCGAGGCGGCGAAGAAGGCGGTGGTGGCGCCGATGAAGGTGACCACCGCCAGCGCCTCGGGGGTGTATTCGAACAGTGGCGAGAAGCGCGCCACCAGGAACACGCCGGCGGTCACCATGGTGGCGGCATGGATCAGCGCCGAGACCGGTGTGGGGCCCTCCATGGCGTCGGGCAGCCAGGTGTGAAGCGGCAGCTGCGCCGACTTGCCGATGGCGCCCACGAACAGGAGCAGGGCGATCAGGGTGAGGGTGTCGAACTCGGCACCGAAGACCGCAAGCCGGGTGCCGGCGAGTTCGGTCGCGGCAGCGAAAATGTCATCAAAGCGGACGCTGTCGAAGGCGAAGTAGGTGGCGGCGAGGCCGAGGGCGAGGCCGAAATCGCCCACCCGGTTGACCACAAAGGCCTTGATGGCGGCCGAACAGGCCGAGGCGCGGGTGTACCAGAAGCCGATCAGCAGATAGGAGGCCACGCCCACACCCTCCCAGCCGAAATAGAGCTGGATGAGGTTGTCGGCCGTGACCAGCATCAGCATGGCAAAGGTGAAGAACGACAGATAGCTGAAGAACCGCGCTACGCCCGGATCGTCAGCCATATAGCCGATGGAATAGACGTGGATGAGAAAGCTGATGCCGGCGACGACGAACATCATGACGGTGGAGAGGGAGTCTACCCGAAGCGCCCACTCCACCTGGAAACCGTCCACCACCGCCCAGGTGAACAGCGGCACGGTGAAGGGCTCGGTGCCGATGTAGCTGAGGCCGATCACCGCGGCGATGGCGGAAACCCCCATGAGCGCCACGGTCACCAGCTGGGCGGCGCGGGCGCCGATCAGCCGGCCGAACAGGCCCGCGATGACGCTGCCCAGGAGCGGCGAGAAGACCAGCAGGATGTGGAGCATGCCGGCTCAGCCTCTCATCAGATGGATGTCCTCGACCTCGATGCTGCCGCGGTTGCGGAAGTAAACCACCACGATGGCGAGGCCGATGGCGGCCTCGGCCGCGGCCACGGTGAGCACGAACAGGGCGAACACCTGGCCCGCCAGGTCGCCGAGATAGGCGGAGAAGGCGACGAAATTGATATTGATGGCCAGCAGCAGCAGCTCGATGGACATGAGGATGACGATGACGTTCTTGCGGTTGAGGAAGATGCCGAACACGCCGATGGTAAACAGCACCGCGGCGAGGACCAGATAGTGGGACAGCGGGATCGGAAAGCTCACCGTCGGTCTCCTCAGATGCCGCTGCGCGGGCGCACCTTGCGCACTTCGAGAGTGTCCTGCGGTCGCCGGTGGACCTGGGCGGCGATGTCCTGGCGGCGGGCATCGGGACGGTGGCGCAGGGTGAGGGTGATGGCGCCGATGATGGCCACCAGCAGGATCACTCCGGCCGCCTGGAACAAATAGAAGTAATCGGTATAGAGCAGCCGCCCCAGGGCCTCGGTATTGTTCACCCCGGGCGGCGTCGCCTGGGGCATGGCGGCGACGGTGGTGGGGACTGCGCGGGTGCCGATGACCATCACCAGCTCCAGCAGCAGGATCAGCCCCACCAGCGCCCCCAGGGGCAGATACTGAAGGAAGCCCTCCCGCAGCTGGACGAAGTTGATGTCCAGCATCATCACCACGAACATGAACAGCACCGCCACGGCACCCACATAGACCACCACCAGCAGCATGCCCACGAGCTCGGCGCCGATGAGGATCAGAAGCCCGGCCGAGTTGAAGAACGCCAGGATCAGGAACAGCACCGAATGGACCGGATTGCGGGCAGCGATCACCATCACCGCCGCGGCGACGGTGACCAGGGCGAGAACGTAGAAGACGAACAACGCAGCGGTCATGGTGCCGGGTCCATCCCAGGGATCAGCGGTAGGGGGCGTCCATCTCCAGCCGGGCGGCGATTTCGGCCTCCCAGCGCTCGCCGTTTTCCAGGAGCTTCTCCTTGGTGTAGAACAGCTCCTCGCGGGTCTCGGCGGCGAACTCCATGTTCGGCCCCTCGACGATGGCATCCACCGGGCAGGCCTCCTCGCAGAAGCCGCAGTAGATGCATTTGGTCATGTCGATGTCATAACGGGTGGTGCGGCGGCTGCCGTCGGCCCGGCGCTCGGCCTCGATGGTGATGGCCTGGGCCGGGCAGATGGCCTCGCACAGCTTGCAGGCGATGCAGCGCTCCTCACCGTTGGGGTAACGCCGCAGCGCGTGTTCGCCGCGAAAGCGCGGCGACAGCGGGCCCTTCTCATAGGGATAGTTGAGGGTGACCTTGGGCCGGAACATGTAGCGGAAGGTGAGGGCAAAGCCCTTCACCAGCTCCTGCCACAGCACCGTGCGGGCGATGCGGTCGAGGGTGGGCATGGCCTCTCTCCTCACGGTGCGAGGTCGAAGAAGACGAGCACGGCCGAGGTGAGCACGATCCAGGCCAGCGACAGCGGCAGAAACACCTTCCAGCCGAGCCGCATGAGCTGGTCATAGCGATAACGCGGCAGGGTCGCCCGTGCCCAGATGTAGACGAACAGGATCAACGCCACCTTGAGGAAGAACCAGATCGGCCCCGGGATCCAGGTGAAGGGCGCCACCTCGAACGGCGGCAGCCAGCCGCCCAGGAAGAGGATCGTGGCGATGGCGCTCATGAGGATCATGTTGGCGTACTCGCCCAGGAAGAAGAGCGCGAAGGTCATGGACGAGTACTCGACGTTGTAGCCCGTCACCAGGCTGGCCTCGTCCTCCGGCAGGTCGAAGGGCAGGCGGTTGGTCTCGGCGATGATGGAGACCAGGAAAATCATGAACATGGGAAAGTGCCAGAGGACGTACCAACCGTGCTCCGCCTGGGCGCGGACGATCTCGGAGAGATTGAGGGAGCCGGCCGTCATCAGCACATTGATGATGATCAGCCCCATGGAGATCTCATAGGAGACCATCTGCGCCGAAGAACGCAGCGCGCCGAGAAAGGCGTAGCGCGAATTGGACGCCCAGCCGGCCATGATGATGCCATAGACGCCCAGCGAGCTCACCGCGAAGAGGTAGAGCACGCCGACATTGATGTCGGCCAGCACCAGGCCCTCGCCGAAGGGGATCACCGCCCAGCCGATCAGCGCCAGGATGAAGGTGATCATGGGCGCCAGCAGGAATACGCCCTTGTTGGCGCGGCTGGGGATGACGGTCTCCTTGAAGAACAGCTTGAGGCCGTCGGCGAGCGGCTGCAGCAGGCCGTAGGGCCCGACGAACATGGGCCCCTGGCGGAGCTGCATGGCGGCGATGATCTTGCGTTCGGCGTAGGTGAGATAGGCCACCGCCAACAGCAGCGGCACGATGATCACCACCGTGAGCACGGCCAGCACCACCACCGGCCAGATCACGCCCCAGAAAAACTCCGCCATGGCTCAGGCGACCTCCGCTTCCTCGGCCGCAGGCTCGCCGTGGAGGATCTCGCGGCTGCAGCGCTGCATGGTCCTGGACGCGCGGGTGATGGGATTGGTGAGATAGAAGTCGCGGATGGGCGAGACGAAGGGCTCATCCTGCACCGGTCCGGGGCTGCCGAAGGGCTCCCAGGCGGCCGGCGAGATGGCGTCCACCAGCGAGAGGGCGGGATTGATCTCAGCCATGCGGGCGCGCACCTGGCCGAGATTGTCGAGGGGCACGGTGCGCCCCAGCGCCTCCGAGAGGGCGCGGAGGATCTTCCAGTCCTCGCGCGCCTCCCCCGGGGGAAACACGGCCAGCCGGCCGCGCTGGGGCCGCCCCTCGGTGTTGACCCAGGTGGCGTTCTTCTCGGTGTAGGCCGCCCCCGGCAGGATCACGTCGGCATGGGGGGCGGCGCGATCACCATGGGTGCCGAGATAGACCAGGAAGGCGCCATCCAGCCGGGTGGCGTCGATCTCATCGGCCCCCAGCAGGAACACCACCTCGATCTCGCCGCGCTCGGCACCCTCGAGGATGGCGGCCACATCGCGCCCGCCCTCGGCCGGCACCAGACCCAGCTCGAGCGCCCCGGGCCGCGCCGCCGCATGGTGGAGGAAGCCATAGCCGGTCCAGTCGTCGCGCACGAGCCCGTAACGCTCGGCGATGCGCCAGGCGAGATGGAGGATGGCGGCGCCATCGGGCCGCGCCACCGCGCCGGTGCCGAGGATCAGAAGCGGTCGTTCGGCCTTCTCGAGCCGGCGGGCAAAGGGATGGCTGCCGTCGGCGATGGCCTCGAGGATGGTGGGGGAGTCGCCGAGATGATCCACCGGATAGGTGAGGTCGAAGGGACAGCCCAGCCGCGCCACCTCGAGGCCCGAAAGCCGCCAGGCCTTGCGCAGCCGGGCGTTGACCAGCGGCGCCTCCCAGCGCGGATTGGTGCCCACCAAAAGACACAGATCGGCCCGCTCGATGCCGGCGATGGTGGGGTTGAACAGATGTTCCACCCGCACCCGGCCCGAGAGCCGCTCGCCCAGCTGGCGGCTGTCCACATGGGGACATTCCAGGCGCGCCGCCAGCTCGCGCACCAGCACCATGGACTCCAAGCAGGCCAGATCGCCAATGATGAAAGCTACGCGCTCGCCCGGTACGCCCGCGAGGCGGTCGCGGATGGCGCGGAAGGCCTCGCGCCAGTCGGCCTCCTCCAGCCGGCCCGCCCGTCGCACCATGGGCACATCCAGCCGGCGATACTTGAGGCCGTCATAGGCGAAGCGGGTGCGGTCGGAGATCCACTCCTCATTCACCTCCTCATGGAGGCGCGGGAGGATGCGCATCACCTCATTGCCGCGGGAATCGACGCGGATGGCCGAGCCCACCGCATCCATCACATCAACCGACTCGGTCTTGCGCAGCTCCCAGGTGCGGGCGCGGTATTCATAGGGTTTGGAGTTGAGGGCACCCACCGGGCACAGGTCGATGATATTGCCCTGGAGCTCGGAGGTGAGGGCCCGTTCGATATAGTTGGTGATCTCCATATGCTCGCCGCGGTTGATGCCGCCGAGCTCCGGCACCCCCGCCACCTCGGTGAGGAAGCGGATGCAGCGGGTGCAGTGGATGCAGCGGGTCATGTGGGTGGAGATCAGCGGGCCGAGATACTTGTCCGCCACCGCGCGCTTGTTCTCGCGATAGCGCGAATGGTCTGGCCCATAGAACAGCGTCAGGTCCTGGAGATCGCACTCGCCGCCCTGGTCGCAGATGGGGCAGTCCAGCGGGTGGTTGATTAGCAGGAACTCCAGCACCCCGCGACGGGCCTTGTGCACCATGGGCGTGTCGGTGCGGATCACCATCCCGTCCATCACCGGCATGGCGCAGGAGGCCACCGGCTTGGGCGACTTCTCCACCTCCACCAGGCACATGCGGCAGTTGCCGGCGATATTCAGCCTGGGATGGTAGCAAAAGTGGGGGATTTCGATGCCGGCGAGCTCGCACGCCTGAAAGACGGTGATCCCCGCCGGAACCTCATATTCCCTGCCGTTGATGGTGACCTTCGGCATGGTGCGGTTCGCTCCCTCAGGCCGCCTGGCGGCGCTTGCGCTCGCGGATGCGCCGTTCGAGCTCGTCGCGGAAGTGGCGGATCAGGCCCTGCACCGGCCAGGCGGCGGCATCGCCCAGGGCGCAGATGGTGTGGCCCTCGATCTGCTTGGTTACATCCCAGAGCTGGTCGATCTCCTCGATCTCGGCCTCGCCCCGCACGAGCCGCTCCATCATCCGCCAGAGCCAACCGGTGCCCTCGCGGCAGGGGGTGCACTGGCCGCAGGACTCATGCATGTAGAAGCGCGAGAGCCGGGCGATGGCCTTTACGATGTCGGTGGAGCGGTCCATCACGATCACGCCGGCGGTGCCGAGGCCCGAGCCCGCCTCCCGCAGCGCATCGAAGTCCATCCGCACGGTGTCGCAGACGGACTTGGGGATGAGCGGCACCGACGAGCCGCCGGGGATCACCGCCAGGAGATTGTCCCAGCCGCCGCGCACCCCGCCGGCGTGCTTCTCGATGAGCTCCCTGAGGGGGATGCCCATCTCCTCCTCGACGGTGCACGGCTGGTTCACATGACCCGAGATGCAGAAGATCTTGGTGCCGGTGTTGTTGGGCCGTCCCAGCCCGGCGAACCAGTCGGCCCCGCGGCGGAGGATGGTGGGCACCACCGCGATGGTCTCGACATTGTTGACAGTGGTGGGACGACCATAGAGCCCCACCTGGGCGGGGAAGGGCGGCTTCAGCCGTGGCTGGCCCTTCTTGCCCTCGAGGCTCTCCAAAAGCCCGGTCTCCTCGCCGCAGATGTAGGCGCCGGCGCCGCGGTGGACCACCACCTCGATGTCATAGCCCGAGCCGCAGGCGTTGCGGCCGATGAGGCCGGCCTCATAGGCCTCCTGCACCGCCGCCTCCAGCACCTGGGCCTCGCGCACGAATTCGCCGCGCACATAGATGTAGCAATGGGTGCAGCCCATGGCGGCGCCGGCGAGCACGACCCCCTCCAAAAGCTTATGGGGCTCGTGGCGCAGGATCTCCCGGTCCTTGCAGGTGCCGGGCTCGGATTCATCGGCGTTGACCACCAGATAGACCGGCCCGCCGTCGCTGGTCTTGGGCATGAAGGACCATTTGAGGCTGGTGGGAAAGCCGGCACCGCCCCGGCCCCGCAGGCCGGAGTCCTTGATCTGCTGGACGATCCACTCGCGCCCCTTGAGGATCAGCTCCCTGGTGCCGTCCCAATCACCGCGCCGGCGCGCCGCCTCCAGCTGCCAGGGCTGCTCGCCGTAGAGGTTGGTGAAGATGCGATCGCGATCCTGCAGCACCGCTCACTCCCCTTCCTCGGCGAACAGCAGGGTGGTCTTGCCGCCGGCCGGCATGGAGCCGCGCCGGCCCGACTGCGGGCCCGGCCGGGGCTTGTCACCGCGGGCGATGGCCTCCAGCACCCGCTTCGCCCGCTCATAGTCCAGGTCCTCGTAGTAGTCGTCGTCGATCCACATCACCGGCGCGTTGGCACAGGCGCCGAGGCACTCGAATTCTCTGACAAAGAACCGTCCATCGGGCGTGCTCTCGCCCGGCTCCACCCCGAGAACATCACGACAGGCCCGCAGCACCTCATCCGAGCCGCACAGCCAGCAGGGGGTGGTGGTGCACACCCGCACCTGGATCCGCCCCACCGGCTCGAGATTGAACATGTCGTAGAAGGTGCCGACCTCGTAGACCTGGATGCGGGGCATCCCCAGGAGGTCAGCCACATGGTCGAGGGCCGCCTTGGGCAGCCAGCCGCCGTGCTGGGCCTGGGCCAGATGGAGCAGCGGCAGCACCGCGCTCGCCTGACGGCCCTCGGGATAGCGGGCGATGATCTCCTGCGCCTTGGCCATGTTCTCCGGGGTGAAGCTGAAGTGGTCCACATCCGGCGCCATGGCGCCCACCGGCTTTCGCCTGGGAAAGCGCGGGCTCATCGGTCGATCTCCCCGAAGACGATGTCGAGCGAGCCGATGATGGCCACCGTGTCCGCCAGCTGATGGCCCTTGCACATCATCTCCAGCGCCTGGAGATGGACATAGCCGGGCGAGCGGATCTTGCAGCGGTAGGGCTTG
The DNA here is from genome assembly GCA_015490605.1 of Rhodospirillales bacterium. Lineage (GTDB taxonomy): Bacteria > Pseudomonadota > Alphaproteobacteria > Geminicoccales > Geminicoccaceae > HRBIN39. The sequence continues at coordinate 15,844 of WFXL01000152.1, read as the reverse complement.
TTGGTGCCATCGGCCACCAGATAGACGCCGAATTCGCCCTTGGGGTTTTCGGTCGCCACATAGACCTCGCCCGCGGGCACATGGATGCCCTCGGTGTAGAGCTTGAAGTGGTGAATGAGCGCCTCCATGGAGCGCTTCATCTCGTGACGCGAGGGCGGCGTCACCTTGTGGTTGGGGATGCGCACCGGCCCCTCGGGCATCTGTTCGAGACACTGGCGGATGATCTTGAGGGATTCGCGCATCTCCTGCATGCGCACGAGATAGCGGTCATAGCAGTCGCCGTGGCGGCCGATGGGGATGTCGAAGTCCATGCGATCGTAGACTTCATAGGGCTGGGCCTTGCGCAGGTCCCAGGCGATGCCCGAGGCCCGCAGCATCGGCCCGGAAAAGCCCCAGGCAAGGGCCTGTTCGGGCGTGACCACGCCGATGTCCACGGTACGCTGCTTGAAGATGCGGTTTTCGGTGAGCAGCGTCTCGAGGTCGTCCATGAAGGGCTCGAACTGGTCGCACCAGGCGGCGATGCGCTCCTCGAGCCCGGCCGGCAGGTCGCGGTTGACGCCGCCGAAGCGGAAATAATTGGCGTGCATCCGCGCGCCCGAGACCTCCTCGTAGAACTCCATCAGTTTCTCGCGCTGCTCGAAGCCCCACAGAAGCGGCGTCATGGCGCCGATGTCCAGCGCCATGGTGGTGATGTTGAGGAGGTGGTTGAGGATGCGGGTGATCTCGCAGAACAGCACGCGGATGTATTGCGCCCGGATGGGCGGGGTGATGCCGAGGAGCTTCTCCACCGCGAGCACGTAGGAGTGCTCCTGGCACATCATCGAGACGTAGTCGAGCCGGTCGAAATAGGGGATATTCTGCAGATAGGGGCGGTATTCGATCAGTTTCTCGGTGCCGCGATGCAGCAGGCCGATGTGGGGATCGGCCCGCTCCACCACCTCGCCGTCCATCTCCAGCACCAGCCGCAGCACGCCGTGGGCGGCGGGATGCTGGGGGCCGAAATTGACGTTGAAGGTCTGGATCTCGGTCTCGGCCATGGCCTCGGTCCCATCGCCTGGGCGCGCCCGCGGCGGGCTTGCCGATGGTGCGCCGCCGGCGCAAGCCCTCAGGACTGCGCCTTTTCGTCACCCGGCAGCAGCTCGCCCATGCCTTCCCAGGGCGAGAGGAAGTCGAAGGTGCGGAAGTCCTGACGCAGCTTCACCGGCTCATAGACCACCCGCTTCTGCTCCTCGTCGTAGCGCAGCTCGACATAGCCGGTGAGGGGGAAGTCCTTGCGCAGCGGGTGGCCGTCGAAGCCGTAGTCGGTCAGCAGCCGGCGGAGATCGGGATGGCCCTCGAAGAGGATGCCGTACATGTCCCACGCCTCGCGCTCGAACCAGCCGGCGGTGGGATAGACCGACACCACCGAGGGCACCGGGGTCAGCTCGTCGGTGCGCACCTTGACCCGGATGCGCATGTTGTGGTGCAGTGACAGTAGGTGGTAGACCACGTCGAAGCGCTGCTCGCGCTCGGGCCAGTCGACCCCGCACAGATCCACCAGTTCCTTGAACAGGAGCGTGGGTTCGTCGCGCAAGAAGGTGAGCACCTTGACGATGTGGGCGGCGGGCACGACGATGGTGAGCTCGCCGCGGGCGATGGACTTCTCCAAAAGATCGTCGCCGATGGCGGCCTCGATGGTCTCGAGCGCCTCCTCCAGCGCCGCCACCACCTCGGGCCCGGTCTCCACCGTCATGTCTCTCTCCTCACCGCTCGAGCGTACCCTCGCGGCGGATCTTCTTTTGGAGCTGCAGAATGCCGTAGACCAGCGCTTCGGCGGTGGGTGGACAACCGGGCACATAGATGTCCACCGGCACGATGCGGTCGCAGCCGCGCACTACCGAATAGGAGAAGTGGTAATAGCCGCCGCCGTTGGCGCAGCTGCCCATGGAGATGACGTAGCGCGGCTCGGCCATCTGGTCATAGACCTTGCGCAGCGCCGGCGCCATCTTGTTGCAGAGCGTGCCGGCGACGATCATCACATCCGATTGGCGCGGGCTCGGCCGGAAGACACAACCGAAGCGGTCGAGGTCATAGCGGCTTGCTGCCGCATGCATCATCTCCACGGCACAGCAGGCAAGCCCGAAGGTCATGGGCCAGAGGCTGCCGGCGCGGGCCCAATTGACCAGAGCCTCCAATCGGGTGACGAAGAAGCCACGTTCCTTGAGGCCGTGGTCCACCTGCGGCCACAGGCCCTTGTCGGCGGCGGGCGCGAGCGTGCTCACTCCCATTCCAGCGCTCCCTTGCGCCACTCGTACAGAAAGCCGATGGTGAGCACCGCGAGGAACAGCATCATCGACCAGAAGCCGAACACGCCGATGTCCCCGAGCGCTACCGCCCAGGGGAACAGGAAGGCGACCTCGAGATCGAAGACGATGAACAGAATCGCCACAAGGTAAAAGCGCACATCGAAGCGGCCGCGGGTATCGTCGAAGGGCTCGAAGCCGCACTCATAGGCGGAGAGCTTCTCGCGTTCAGGATGCTGCGGTGCGATCATGTAGGAGGCCATCACGATCATCACCGCAAGGCCGATGGCGATGGCGAGAAACACCAGCACCGGCAGGTATTCGGCCAGATACTCCGCCATCTTGTGCCTCCGGTCGCAGGGCTCACGCCCGTTCGGCGGTGCGCAACATAGAATGCGTTGGGGGTCTTGCCAAGCGGACAGGTGGTAGCAGCCCGATCGGGCAGGTGTTGCTCCGATGCAACGGAACAACCCTATGAAAAGCAAGAATGCTCGCCATTCCATGGGGTAGGTATGGCCCAAAGGGCACGCCCCCGACGCCCGCCAGGCGGAGGCGAACCGTGGCCGCCCGGCCGGAAGCGGAGGGGCACGGCCGGTGGTCGTGGGGTGCCGGTGCGCCGGTCTGCCGGCCCCGACGGTGCCGTCACCCGGCCCGGATGGCTCTGACGTGGTTCCAATCCCGTCCGGAAACCGATGCGGGCAGTGGGTTTCGCAAGGGGCAGACGTGCGCGTGGATCATCCGCGCCCGTGACCACGGCCGGGACTTGCTCGAACGAATAGCCCCGATGTGCGGACTTACCGACGGCCCCGGCCCCCCGGCAGGAACCCTCCGCGCCGCGGAATGCGCTGGCGGCAGGCGACGGAAAGGAGATGTGGCGGGAGCGACGGGACTTGAACCCGCGGCCTCCGGCGTGACAGGCCGGCGCTCTAACCAGCTGAGCTACGCCCCCCTAAAGGCGAGCCCGCATTTAGGCAGCCGCCCAAAGCCCGTCAAGGGCAGTGCCCACATCCGGCCGGATGGTGCCAGCGGCGCCCGGCGCGCTGTGGCGCCAGACACGCCGCGATCGTCGCTTTGCCCACCAAGCCCCGGCGTGGTGGGCGGAGGCGTGCGGGTGCCACCGTTCTCGCCCATAGTCGGCCGCCAGCCGCCGCATGGGTTGGCAGGATCGTCCGGATGTTCCCGCTGCGTGCTGTGGGACTACCCACAGCCGGGCACGGCAGGCAACGTCGATGATGATCCCACACGTGCGCGAGTAGCGGCTTCATTCCCCGGCGGTTATTGGGCCGGATTTGATGTTCCCACGCGTGCGCGAGCAGCGCCTCGTGCCGTGCCGTGAGGGCCCGGACCGCGACGAGGATCCCGCCCGTGGACCACCACAACACGCCCCTGCGTGCGGAGGCGAGCGGCCGCCCGCGATGTGGTCAGAGGTCGCCAAGCCACACTCCCCCTGCGCGCGAAGGCGCGCGCATCTGCCCGGCCATCGCCGGCGGCATCTCCTGACCCTCGCCTGCGTGCGCAGGCGAGCGACGCGTGCGCGTTAAAGCGTTCATGGCCATGGCTGCCCCCCTGCGTGCGCAGGCAAGCGTCGTAAGCCGAACGCCATCCCCCTTGGCCTCACTCGCCGCTCCGGGCGCGCCCACGCGAGTGTCACCGACGCCGCGCTCCACCCGCGTACCCCGGTGTCGGTGTCTCCCCTGCGCCTAGCGCAGCAGCGCGAACCACAGGGGCGCGCGACACAGGCCAGCTGTCTCATAGTGGCGGTGGAGCTCCTCGAGCCAGCGGCGGTTGTGGAACAGATAGCGGGCCAGCTGATAGGCGAGGGTCACCGCCCGTCGCCGCAGCGCCGTCTCCTCGTCGTCGGGCTCCAGCGCCAACAGGAAGCGCCAGAGGGCAAAGCCATACGCCGCGTGCCACAGACAGCGTTCGAGGGCTGTCGGATCCTCCGGCGGCAGGCCGCCCTGCAGCAGCAGCCCGCCCAGGAGGTTGCCCGGCAGGTGCGGATGCTGGGCGAACAGGGGCCGTACACACGCCCCCTCACCCGCCCGCGCGCGAGCGCTCAGTTCCCTGGGCGTCAGACCCGACTCCCGCAGCCGCACCAGGGTGGTGACCAGCAGGCCTGCGCGCTGCGGATCCAGCGCCGCCCCACGAGTCACCTGAGCAAGGAAGGCGCGCACCAGCGGCATCTGCAGGAGCACCACCTCATCCTCGGCGGGCGGTGGTGGGGCCAGCTCCTCAAGGGCGGGTGTGGCCAGCACCGCCTCCACCGCCTCGGCCACGGCCACAAGCGGACGCCCCGCGCGGAAGGCCGCCACCATGTCGTCCACCGCGATCCGCAGCAGCGCCAGCCGCGCTGGCCACGGCCGCTGATGGGCGCTGAGGATGCGCAGCACCAGATCCCGCAGCAGCAGCCGATCGAGGGCGGCAAAGCCATGCGCGAGCGAGCCCGGCGGGTCGGCAGGCAGCAGCGGCACCGGCCGTTCCTCATCCACCAGGGCCGCGGGATCCTCGATCAGAATCCGGGCGATCTCGGGGCAGGCCAATGTGGCGGCTTCCAGCACCACCCCCTGGCCCAGGGTGGTGTGGCGCCGGGGAAAGGTGCGGCAGGTGAGGGGCAGGGCCTCGTGGCCGAGGCGGCGATGGACCTCGCAGAGGCCGTCCTCGGCCAGGAACGGGCAGCGCCCGTTACGCTCGAGCCGGAGTTTGACCTTGCCGCCGGGATGGCGGCGGATCGCCTGCCGCAGCCGGGTGCGCCAGGCGGGGTCGGGGTGGCGCTCCCATTGGCGGCGGGTCGTGCGATCGACCTCCACCCCCCAGCCATGGCAGCAGTCATCGGGGCAGTCGCTGCCGAGGCAGCGAAAGCGGGCCAGATAGCGCGGGCGCACCACGGTGGGGCTTGGGGCGGCTTCGACGGTGGCCATGGCCATCTCCAGAGACCACCGCCATCCTGCCATCTCTTCCTTACCCAGAGGTTAACGCCACATCCCTTTACCGCCGCGCCGGCTCCCGCCAGTCTGGGAGCGGCCGTCGCGGGGAGGCCTGCCGTGCGTCCCGACGAGACTGCCTTTGTGCGCTTTGCGGGCGTGGAGAAGAGCTATGATGGCCGCACGCTGGTGGTGCGGCGGCTCGATCTCGACATCGCCCGGGGCGAGTTCCTCACCCTGCTGGGGCCCTCGGGTTCGGGCAAGACCACCTGTCTCATGATGCTGGCGGGTTTCGAGCCCCTCACCCGCGGCGAGATCTATCTCGAGGGGCGGCCGCTTTCGCGGGTGCCGCCGCACCGGCGCGACATCGGCATGGTGTTCCAGAACTACGCCCTCTTTCCCCACATGACGGTGGCGGAGAACCTTGCCTTTCCCCTGCAGGTGCGGCGGCTGGGGCGGAGCGAGATCGAGGCGCGGGTGCGTCGGGCGCTGGAGATGGTGCGGCTTTCCGGCTTCGAGCACCGGCGTCCGGCCCAGCTCTCGGGCGGCCAGCAGCAGCGGGTGGCGCTGGCGCGCGCGCTGGTGTTCGAGCCGCGCCTGGTGCTGATGGACGAACCCCTGGGCGCCCTCGACAAGCAGCTCCGGGAGAACATGCAGTACGAGCTCAAGCGGCTGCACGAGCGCCTCGGCATCACCGTGGTCTATGTGACCCACGATCAGGGCGAGGCGCTGACCATGTCGGATCGGGTGGCGGTGTTCGATTCGGGCCGCATCCGCCAGCTGGCGACCCCGCGGCGGCTCTATGAAGAGCCGGAGAACGCCTTTGTCGCCCGTTTCATCGGCGAGACCAACGCCCTCGAGGGGCGGGTGCGCCGGCGCGAGGGGCGGTTCTGCCGGGTGGAGCTCGAGGGCGGTTTCGAGGTGACTGCTCTGGCGGTGGCGGCCGGCATGCCGGGCGAGCCCACCACCCTGTCACTGCGGCCGGAGCGGGTGTGGCTCGAGCCGGCGCCGGGGGAGGTGGAAAACGCGTTCGAAGCGGAGGTGGTGGAGCTGGTCTATCACGGCGACCATCTGCGCCTGGTGTTGGCGGTCTGCGGTCGGCGCGATTTCGTGGTGAAGGTGCCCAACCGTCCCGGTGTGCACGTCCCGGGCCCGGGCGAGCGGCTGGTGGTGGGCTGGCGGGCGGAGGACTGCCGCGCCCTCGATGCCGGTTGAAGGATGGCGGACTAGCCCCGGCCGGCCTCGGCCTCGGGGCCGATGGGGACATAGTGGAAGGGCGAGGCCTTGCGGTAGAGCCAGGGGTATTGGCGCACCATCGCCTCCACCCGGGCGATGCGCCAGGCGAGCAGGCCGAGGGCGAGCTGGACCGCGTAAGACGTGAGGAAACCGGGAAGGTAAAGAAGCTCGCCCTCGAACAGGGCGTAGACCAGAAACCGGTCGGCCAGGGCCAGCCCGAGGGCGGCCAGGGCTACATGCCAGGCGGGCTTCCAGTTCTGGGCGATGGCCCGGCCGGCGAGCGCCGACGCGCCGCCCGCCAGCACCACCGTGAGTCCCAGGAACACCGGCCAGGAGGTGCCAAACCAATTTGCCATCACCGCCTCCCTCAGTGTCCGCCCTCGAGATAGGCCGCGCGCACCTCGGGATTGGCCAGAAGTTCCCGGCCCGTTCCCTGCAGCACCACTTCGCCGGTGGCCAGCACATAGCCGCGATGGGCGATCCTCAGCGCCTGGAAGGCGTTCTGCTCCACCAGCAGGATGGTGAGGCCGCGGCTGCGGTTGATCTCGACGATGGCGCGGAAGATCTGCTGCACCAGATTGGGGGCGAGCCCCAGGGATGGCTCGTCCAGCAGCAGCAGCCGGGGGCGGGCCATCAGGGCGCGGCCGATGGCGAGCATCTGCTGCTCCCCGCCCGAGAGGGTGCCGCCGCGCTGATGCAGCCGCTCCTTGAGGCGCGGGAACAGGGCGAACACCTGCTCCACGTCCTCCTCGAACCACTGCTCGCCATTGACGGTGGCGCCCATCTTGAGGTTCTCGAGCACCGTCATCCGCGGGAAGATGCGTCGCCCCTCAGGCGCATGGGCGACGCCGCGGCGGACAATCTCCCAGGTGGGCAGATGGGTGATATCCTCGCCATCGAGCCGGATGCGGCCGGCGCTCGCGCGCGGATCGCCGCAGATGGTCATGAGCAGGGTGGTCTTGCCGGCGCCATTGGCGCCGATGATGGTGACGATCTCGCCGCGGCGCACCTCGAGCGTCACCCCCTTGAGGGCCTCGATGTGGCCGTAGTGGGTGTGGACGTCCTGCACCTCCAGCATCACGCCCCTCCCCCGAGGCGGGCGAGGTCCTCGCGGACCTCCTCCGGCAGCTCCTCGTCCTCGGCCTCGCCGAGATAGGCCTTGATCACCACCGGATCGGTGCGGATCTGCTCGGGCGTGCCCTCGGCGATCTTGCGGCCATAGTCGAGCACGATGATCTGGTCGGAGATGCGCATCACCATGCTCATGTCGTGCTCGATGAGGAGAATGCCGATCTGTTCGCGGTCGCGGATCTCCACCAGCAGTTCGGCCAGTTCCGCCGTCTCACGGGGGTTAAGGCCGGCGGCAGGCTCATCGAGGCACAGCAGCTTCGGCTGGGTGCACATGGCCCGGGCGATTTCCAGCTTGCGCTGTTCACCATAGGGTAGCGAGCCCGCATCCCAGTCGGCCCGGGCCAGAAGGCCCATGCGGTCGAGCCAGTAGCGGGCCCGCTCGATGGCCGCGCGCTCAGCGGCGCGATAGCCCTTCCAGCCGAACAGCCCCAGCACCGTATAGCCCGAGGCCCGCATCAGGTGATTGTGCTGGGCCACCACCAGATTTTCGAGGGCGGTCATATGGGCGAACAGGCGGATGTTCTGGAAGGTGCGGGCGATGCCGTGGCGGGGGATGCGGAAGCCGTCTTCGCGCTCCAGCAGCACCGGGCCGAAGCGGCCGTGGAAGGTGAGGCGCCCCACCGTCGGCCGGTAGAAGCCGGTAAGACAGTTGAACACGGTGGTCTTGCCGGCGCCGTTGGGGCCGATGATGGCGGTGATGCGTTGGTCCATGGCGGTGAAGGAGAGATCATCCACCGCCACGAGGCCGCCAAAGCGCATGGTGAGGTGTTCCACCTCCAGCAGTGGAGCATTCATCGCGGCGCCTCCTCACCCTGGCCGCGACCATGGAGACGCACGGTGGGCTCGCGGAAGGCCAGCAGCCCCCGCGGCCGCCACACCATGATGCCTACCATGGCGGCACCGAACAGCAGCATGCGGAACTGCTCGAACTCGCGTCCGAGCTCCGGCAGCACCACGATCACCAGCGCCGCCAGCGCCACCCCGATCTGGCTGCCCATCCCGCCCAGCACCACGATGGCGAGGATGGTGGCGCTCTCAATGAAGGTGAAGCTCTCGGGGCTGATGAAGCCCTGGCGGGTGGCGAAGAAGGAGCCGGCGAAGCCACCGAACATGGCCCCGAGCGCGAAGGCGGTGAGCTTGGTGTTGGTGGGATTGATGCCCAGCGCCTTGCAGGCGATCTCATCCTCCCGCAGGGCCTCCCAGGCGCGGCCGATAGGCAACCGGCGGATCCGCAGCACGAACCAGTTGGTGATGAGCGCGAGGATAAGGATCAGATAGTAAAGAAAGATTACTCTATGGAGACTCGAATATTCTATCCCAAAGAATTGCGAAAATGTCATGCCATCGGGCGAATAACGCTTGAATTCGAGCCCGAAGAAGGTCGGCCGGGGAATGCCGGAAATGCCATCGGGGCCGTTGGTGACGTCATACCAGTTGAGCAGGACGACGCGGATGATCTCACCGAAGCCGAGGGTGACGATGGCGAGATAATCGCCCCGCAGCCGCAGGACCGGAAAGCCCAGGAGAATGCCAGCAATGGCCGCAAGCACACCGGCGATGGGCAACGCCTCCCAGAAGCCGAGGCCGAACCATTGGGCGAAGAGGGCGTAGGAATAGGCGCCGACGGCGTAAAAGGCGACATAGCCGAGATCCAAAAGTCCCGCGAGCCCGACGACGATGTTGAGCCCCCAGCCCAGCATCACATAGATCAGCACGGTGGTGGCCACATCCACCACATAGCGGTTGCCCAGAGGGGTGAAGGGCAGGAGAAAGGCGAGCAGTGCGGCGGCAAGGCCGAACCAGCGGGCGTGGACGGTGAAGAAGCGCGCCATGGCGCCGGCCTCGCCCCGCGCCCGCTGGCTGGGACCGCGCATGGCGCGGATGAAATTGATGGCGAGATGCCCCACGAACACTGCCGCGGTGCCGATGAGCACCCAGTGCGGACGGTATTCAAGAGCAAGCTGGCCTTCCTGACCCACCAGCTTGAAGCCGGCGAGCGGCACGAACAGCACGAAGGCGACGAAGGCGGCGAGACCCGCCTCCTTGAGGGCGCGGGCGAGATCGAAGCCGCCGGCGGTCGCGCGGGGGCCGACGGTGGCGACGGTGCTCATGGCTCACACCTTCTCGATCTCGGGCTTGCCGAGCAGCCCGGTGGGCAGGAAGATCAGCACGATCACGAGGATGGAAAAGGCCGCCACATCCTTGTACTCGGTGGTGAAATAGCCCGACCAGAAAGCCTCCACCAGTCCCAGCAGCAGGCCACCGAGCATGGCGCCGGGGATCGAGCCGATACCGCCCAGCACGGCCGCAGTGAAGGCCTTGATGCCGGCGAGGAAGCCGATGAAGAAGTCCACCACCCCATAGTAAAGGGTCGCCATCAGCCCGGCAACGGCTGCCAGGGCTGCGCCCATGACGAAGGTCAGCGAGATGGTGCGGTCGACATTGACCCCGCAGAGGGCGGCCATCTTCAGATCCTGCTCGCAGGCCCGCTGGGCGCGGCCCAAGGGCGTGTTGGCGATGATCCAGGAGAAGATCGCCATGAGAACCAGCGTCAGCAGGATGATCATGATCTGGACGTTGCTGATGCGCACGGCGAAGCCGTCCTGCTCGGCGAGGATCCAGCCGCCGGTGATGATGGGCGGCACCGCCTTGACGTTGGCGCCCTGCAGCAGCTGGACGTAGTTCTGCAGGAAGATGGACATGCCGATGGCGGAGATCAGCGGTGCCAGACGGAAGGAGCCCCTGAGGGGACGATAGGCGAGCCGCTCCACCGTCCAGCCGTAGGCGGCGGTGAAGGCCATGGCGATCAGCAGCACCAGCAACAGGGCCAGCGGGATCCAGGTGACACCTAACACCCCCAGCAGCAGAAAGGCGATAATCGAGATGAAGGCACCGATCATGTAGATCTCGCCATGGGCGAAATTGATCATACCGATGATGCCGTAGACCATGCTGTAGCCGATGGCGATGAGGCCGTACATCATCCCGAGCGTCAGCCCGTTGATGAGCTGCTGGAGGAAGTACAGCATCGGCGCGGGGCCTCCTGGCTTTTGTCCGGCTCTTCGATGGCGCGACGGGCAGGCGGCAACACATACCGGAGGGTGACCGGTCGTGTCCCCCCGGCTCCGGGCGCGCGCTTTAGCCGATGGTGCTTGCGGGCGCAACCGCCAGCCGGGTCACCTGATTCATCCGCTCCCGCCCGCGCTGCCGGCGGGGTGCCGTCCCTCCCGCTCCCCGCACGGAGGCTGTCAACGGGGGACGGCGATCCAGGATGGATGGCATCGGACGTGGGAGGCCGGGTTCGGCCGGTCGACAGACCGGCGGGCGCGGTGTGGCCACATCGCGCCGGGGCCCGGGACGGAGAGCCCAATCCGCAAGGTCAAGGATGGGCTCCCGCGTGTGGCACGAAGCGCCTTGGGACCGCAGCTCCGCACAGCCAAGGCATATCGCCCTTCGCGTGCACCGCAGTAGGGGGGCGGACACGCCATGGCCACGCTCGGCTCTCCCGGGCGGCGGCATTGTGCGCCGTGGCAGCAGAGGTCTGGTATTCTGCACGGATCGCGGTCGCCCACAGGTAGCCATGCGCCGGCAGCCGTCACCCTCCGGCGGACGCCGGTCACCCGGGGGGGGCGATACCCGGCGAATCGACGCGGCATGCACGTGGCCGGCACGGACCTGCAGGTGCGCACGCCCGCCGTGTTGGGGCGCCGGGGAGTCCTTGCCACCGGCCTGCCCCCTTCCCACGCCCGGTTGCCAGCCATGGATCGGGTGGCTCGGCCCTCGGCAGCAGCCGTGGGCGCTCGGGCCGGGAGGCTCTCGCGGGACCGGCCATCCTCTGGTCCCGGCGGGTGTTGGCGCCGCCGTCACCGTCCACCGGCTGCAGAGCCATCGTTCCCGTTCGGCCATCGCAGGCCCACGGGTCCGCATTTGTCCTAAGCCCATCGCCCGTCGCTCGGCGACGGTGGGGGGTTGTCATCAGGGCAGGGCGCCAGGGGCCATTCCCTTCGACCGCCACCACCGAGCTGGACCACCCGCTCCGATGGACCGCCGGTGACTTCCGTTGCCGCCTCTCACGCTCCCGACGCCAGGGCCCTCACCAGTCCCTCCACATCCTCCGCCACCACGCTCTGGGGATGGCGCAGCAGGAACGGCATCTGGGCGCGCAGCGCATCCGCCACCCTTGGGTCACGGCGGATGATCCCCACGAGCCGTGGCTCGAGGCCGAGAAACTGGCGGCAGGCGCGGGCCAGGGCCTCATAGGTCTCGCGCCCGCGGGCGAGGTCGTCGGCGAAATTGACCACCACCCCCACCGGCCGCCGGCGGTCGCAGGCCACCTTGAGGAACGCATAGGCATCGGTGAGGGCGGTAGGCTCCTCGGTGGTCACCACCAGCACCTCGTCGGCCGCTCGTGCCAGCACCCGACAGGGGGGTTCGATGCCGGCGGCGAGATCCAGCAGCACCACATCATAGTCGCGGGCGAGTTCCCGCAGGCGGGCGGCCAGTGCCGCCACCCGTGCGGGCGGCAGGCCGGCGAACAGGCCCGAGCCGGAGCGCCCCACCACCAGATCGAGGCCGGTGGGGCGGTGGTGCACCACCACCTCGGCGAGATCGAGCTGTCCCCGGAGCACCTGGCCGAGGTCGGCCGAGGCCGCTACGCCCAGCTGAACGTCGAGATTGGCAAGGCCAAGGTCGCCGTCGAAGACGAGACAGCGACGCCCGCGCCGGACCAGCGCATGGCCGAGGGTCGCCGAAAGGAAGGTCTTGCCCACGCCTCCCTTGCCTGAGGCGATGGCCACCATGCGACTCATGGATCGCTCTCCTGGAGATCGGATGGTGAGAGACGGATCAGAAGGCGGGCGAGAGCCGCCGGGGTGAGTGGCCGGATTCCGTGGGCGAGCCGGGGGCTTGCGGTGGCTCCCACCAGCGCCGGTCCCGCCGCCAGCAGGCCGACGACCCCGCCCAGGCGGCGGACGGTATCGAGCCGGGTGATGAGCGCGTGTTCGCAGCCGAGGGCACGGAAGTTGGAGGCGATCTCGAAGGCATCGAGGGCGTCCTGGGCGGCGGGCAGGACCAGCAGCGGCGCCAGCCGAAACCGTTCGAGGATGGAGGCAAGGCGTGCGAGGGCAGCACCCTCGAAGGGATCAACACCAGCGGTGTCCACCAGCACCAGCGCCGCCTCGCCAGCAGCTGCCGCCTCCACCGGCTCGAGCCTGAGCCCCAGCGGCATCAGCAGCGCTTCCGTCCGCGCCCGCACACCGGCGCGCTCGAGATCCAGCGAGGCGGTGCGCACAGCCGTGCCGGCGAGCCGGGCGGCGGCGGCCATGCGCGCAAGGAGGGTGGTGCGGCCAGAGCCCGGCGGTCCCACCAGCGCCCAACGGCCGCGCGCCACCACCTCGGGCGCGGTAAAGCGGCCGAGCTGAGCCAAGGCGTGGGCCAGGGCCGCCTCGGCTTCGGCCAGTCCGCTGGCCTCCGCAGCCTCCAGCAGGCGCCGGCGGTGGGACTCCAGCAGGCGGTGAGCTCCGAGATGGCGCGCGAGGGCGGCCGCCACCGCGGTGGGCTCCACCTCCAGCAGGCGCGCCGGCGGGGGCTCGACCACCGCCCGTGCGGCCGTCACCCGGGCTCCATGGGGCCCCTCGCGCGTGCCGAGGATGACCGCGTCCGGTCCCAGCTCCCGGCGCATGGCCGCGAGCGCCTGCTGCAGGGTGGGAGCCTCGAACACGCGCAACCGCATGGCCTACACCTGCCCGAGGACGCGGATGCGCACCCGCGGGTGGATCTCGGCGTGGCTGATCACCACCGTGGCCGGGCGGGCGCGCTCCACTACCGAGCGCACATAGGGGCGGATGGTGGGCGAGGTGACCAGCACCGGCAGCTCGCCACGGGCGGCAAGCCCCTCGAACACCTCACGCAGCCGCTGAAGGAAGGCTTGGATGCGGTCCGGCGGCATGTCGAGCACGCGCTCGTCCTCGGGGCCGGTGAGGGCATTGTGGAAGGCCTCCTCCCACTCGGGCGAGAGCGTGACCACCGGCACATAGCCGCCGGGCCCGCGGCAGGCGAAGCTGATCTGACGCGCAAGCCGGCTGCGCACATGTTCGATCAGGCGCAGGGTGCTGCGGGTGTGCTGTACCGCCTCGGCGATGGCCTCGAGGATGGTGGGCAGATCGCGGATGGACACGCGCTCGGCCAGAAGACCCTGAAGCACCCGTTGGATCTCGGTGAGGGTGAGGCGGGACGGCACCAGCTCGTCCACCAGCTTGCGGCTCTCTTCGGGGAGCGCGTCCAGGAGCCGCCGGGTCTCGGCGAAGCCCAGGAGCTCCGCCAGATGGTCCTTGACGATCTCGGTCAGGTGGGTGGTGATGACGGTGGCCGCATCCACCACCGTATAGCCCCGCGCCAGGGCCTCGTCGCGGTGGCGTGGTGCTACCCAGCGGGCCGGCAGGCCGAAGGTGGGCTCGCGGGTATCCTCGCCCGGAAGCTCGATCTCATCGCCGCGCGGGTTCATCACCAGCAGCATGTTGGGGCGAACCTCGCCGCGGCCGGCCTCGAGCTCCTTGACCCGGATCACATAGGTGTCGGCGGGCAGCTGGATGTTGTCCTGGATGCGCACCGCCGGCATGAGGAAGCCGAGTTCGGCCGCGAGCTGCCGGCGAAGCGCGCGGATCTGGTCGGGCAGGCTCGCCCCCTCGCCGCGATCCACCAGCGGCAGCAGCCCATAGCCCAGCTCCAGCCGCACCGGATCGATGGCAAGCGCCCGCAGCGGGTCGTCGGCGGTCGGCGCCTCGCGGGTCTCCCGGGGGCTCTCGCTGGCGGCTTCGGTGGTGGCCTCTTGCTGCTGGCGGCGGGCGAGGTGGCGCGCCAGCAGACCGAGGCCAGCCGCCAACAGCAGGAAGGGCCAGGCCGGCAGGCCCGGCAGCAGCGCCAGGATTGCCACCAGCGCGGCGGTCATGGCCAAGGCGCGGGGGTTGGCGCCGAGCTGGCCGAACAGCGCCTCATCAGCGCGCCCCTGGGTGCCACCCTTGGAGACCAGCATGCCGGCGGCGGTGGAGATCACCAGCGCCGGAATCTGGGAGACGAGGCCGTCGCCGATGGTGAGCACCGAATAGGTGCGCATCGCCTGGGCGGGGTCGACGCCCATCTGCACCACCCCCACCACCAGCCCGCCCACCAGATTGATGGCGGTGATCAGCAGGCCGGCGATGGCATCGCCGCGCACGAACTTGGCGGCACCATCCATGGCTCCGTAAAAGGCCGCCTCTTCCTCGAGCTCGCGCCGGCGGCGGCGGGCGGTCTCCTCATCGATGAGCCCGGCGGAGAGATCGGCATCGATGGCCATCTGCTTGCCGGGCATGGCATCGAGGGTAAAGCGCGCCGCCACCTCGGCGATGCGGCCGGAGCCCTTGGTGATCACCACGAAGTTCACGATCACCAGGATCGCGAACACGATCAGGCCGATCACCACATTGCCCTGCATGACGAAGCCGCCGAAGGCGGCGATCACCTCGCCGGCGGCGGTGGGCCCCTCATGGCCCTGGGCCAGGATCAGCCGGGTGGAGGCGAGATTGAGGGCAAGCCGCAGCATGGTGGCCACCAGCAGCACCGTGGGGAAGGCGCTGAAGTCCAGCGGCCGGGTGACGAACATGGTGGTGAGCAGCACCAGCACCGCGAAGCCCAGCGACACCGCCAGCAACACGTCCAAGAGCGCCGTCGGGATCGGCAGGATCAGCACCACCAGGATGGCGACCACGCCCAGGCCGAAGAGAATGTCCCGCTGGCCGGCGCCACGGCGCAACCAGCCCACAAGCCGCGGTGGGAGGAGACCGGCCAGGGCGTGCATGGACGGGCCTCCTCAGCCTCGCGCCGGCGGCACGGCGATGCCGGCCTCGGCATACTGGCGCAGCTTGTTGCGCAGGGTGCGGATGGAGATGCCGAGAAGCTCGGCCGCGCGGGTGCGGTTGCCGTGGGTGCGCTCAAGGGTGCGAAGAATGGCCTCGCGCTCGATCTCAGCAAGCGGCCGGCAGGCCAGGGGCGCATTGGTAGCCACCGGGCTCGGAGCCGGGTCGGGCGCCGGGCCGTCCAGGAGGATGGCCTCGGGACCGATGTGATCGCCGCTCGCCAGCAGTACGGCCCGGTGGAGGCAGTTCTCGAGTTCCCGGACATTGCCCGGCCAGGTGTGGGCCCTCAGGCGGGCGAGCGCGGCCTCGTCCGGCAGCCGTTCCGGCAGGCCGTTGAGGCGGGCGAAACGGCGGGCGAAATGACGGGCGAGGGCAGTGATGT
>WFXL01000151.1 GCA_015490605.1 Rhodospirillales bacterium | reverse complement strand
GCCGCCGCCCGCGCCTGGGTCGAGGCTCATGCCAGTTGGGATGCCACCGCCCGAGCGGTGGAGACCCTCTATGAGCGCCTGCTGGCCGAGGGCCGAGGGCGCGCTTCCGGCTGACGGGTTCAGCCCGAGTCCTGCGCCTGCGGCAGGCGCAGGAAGGCCCTAAGCTGGGCCACAAGGTCCGCGGGGGTGGTCACCGGCAGGCTGCAGATGGGGCCGCTGCACACATAAGCCGTCGCCTGGCCGTCGACCCGGGTCTTGCCATAGGCGGGATGATCCGGCGGCAGGGCCGAGGTGTCGGCAAGTCTCTGCAGCACCCGGGCAGGGATACCGCTTCGGCGCACGGTGGCGAGCAGCCGCGTTGCCGCGGGCTCGTCCGGCCGGCCGATCACCACCACCTGCAGCATGCCGTGGAACTCCTCGAAGGCCAGCAGGTGGGAGGCATGGGTGAGCGGTGCCCGGCGCAGGGGTTCCAGCGCCGCTGCTACCGCCGCGGCCGCCTGCCGGCGGTGCTGCTCGCCGCCCGTGAGGTGGAACAGCCGCGCCAGCAGCATGGCGCCACGGGCGTTGGCGGCCATGGTCTCGCCGTCGCGCAGGGCGGGGACGAAACGCCCCGGCGCCGGGCGGCGGCCGAAGGCCCCCCAGGCGGGATCGAAGCCGTGTGCCACCATCGCCGTGGCCAGCTGGCGGGCGGAGGCGAGATCGGCAGGATCGAGGGTGAGCTCGAAGGCCGCGATGCGGGCAAGGCCCAGGGCTGCCAGATCCTCCACATCCGCCCGACCGAAGACCCGCGCCCCCAGCCGATAACGCCCGAAAGCGCCATCCTCGCGCCGCAGCAGGGTTGAGAGCCGGCGCGCGAGCCGGGTGCCGCGCTCGCGCCAGGCCGCCTCATCCAGCACCAGGCCGGCGGTGATCAGCGCTTCCGCCCAGAGGGCGTTCCAGGCGAGCACCGCCTTGTCATCCCGCGGTGGCGGCGGGCGACGCTGCCGCGCTTCCAAAAGCCGCCGCAAAAGGGGGCGCAGGGAAGCATCCTCCGCGGCCTCCTCCCGCAGATGGAGCACTCCGCGCGGATCCAGCGCATAGACCGCAAGCAGCCGCGCGGCCGCCTGCTCCCCCAGGATCGTCCGCAGATCGGTTTCGTCCCAGCGGTAGTAGGCGCCCTCGCCGCCGGGGCTTTCGGCATCAAGACTGCCGGCATAGAGGCCCGAGGGCAGCCGCAGGTGCCGTTCCACGAAGTCGATGGTGCGGCGGATGCGATCGGCGAAGAGGGGAGCGGGGGCGCGCGCCTGGACCAGCGCCAGCAGCCGCACCCACTGGGCCTGGGTGTAGAGCATCTTCTCGAAGTGGGGGCGGCGCCAGGCGGGATCCCGCAGATAGCGGAAGAAACCGCCCTCGAGATGGTCGAAGGCGGGGCTGCGGGCGGCCATCCGCAGGGTGAACACGACGAAATCGCGCGCCTCCTGATCGCCGCTGCGCAGCGCATAGCGCCATATCGCCTCGAGCGCCGGCGCGCGCAGGCGCTTGGCGGCATCCCCGAAGCCGCCGTAGAAGGGATCGGCCTCCTCCTCCAGCAGCCGCCGTACCGTGGCCTGCCAGAAGCGCCAGTCGAATGCCCCAGCGCCGAGCCGGCGGCGCAGCTCCTCCACCTGCGGGGCGCGTCCCGCAACCGCAGCCGTCACCGCCTCGAGAGCGGCCTCAAGATGTTCGCGCGTGCCGGGGCCGAAGGGGCCACGTCGCGGCGGCACATAGCCGAAGGCATAGACCGGCTCGCCCGCAGGCGTGAGCACCAGCTGCAGCGGCCAGCCGCGGGGTGCGCCGAGGCGGACTGCCTCCTGCTGGAGCCAGTCGTCCACCTCCGGCTGGGCCTCGCGATCCACCACCACCGGCAGGAAACGCTGCTGCAGGAGCTCGGTGATGGCCGGATCCACCAGGCTCTCGCGCTCGAAACGGTGGCACCAGTAGCAGGCGGCATAGCCGACGGTCACGAACACCGGCCGCCCCAGCCGACGGGCGCTGGCGAACAGATCCTGATCCCACACCCACCAGTCCACCGGGGTGCGCTCGGCGGTGCGGCGGAGATAGGGGGAGGCCTCATCCCACACCTGGGCCAGGCGATGGGCCAGCGCCTCGCCCGCGGACAACAGCACCACCGCCACCGCCATGAGCCTGTGCCACCCACGCGTCCACATGGCTCGATCCTCCCGTTCCCGCGATGGGTTCGGTGGTTGATCAGATTATCATCATTAGGAGAATGCGTGAAGCTCGGGCGCGTGTGGGGCCTGCAGCGCGGTGGCCACGCCCCATGCAGCGGTGATCACGGATCCGTGATCGTGCGTGGACGCGCCGGGCGGACCGTCTACGATGGAGACCGTGAGTGACCCCGACTTGGAGGGATGGGCGATGATGCGTCGCGTGCTGACCGTTTCCGCCATGCTGGCAGGGCTGGGACTGGCGACACCGGCCTTCGCCTTCGAATGTCCCAAACATCTGAGTGCGGCCGAGGCGCGTATCGGCGAGGTGATGAAGGCGGTTCAGGCTTCCAGCGCGCCGAAGGAGGCCAAGGCGCTGGTCCATGCGCTTTTGGACGATGCCCGCATGCTGCTGGAAGGTGCGCGCCACAATCATGAAAAGCCGCAGGGCAAGTACGACCATGCGCGGGCGCTGGCCAAGGCCGACAGTGCCCTGGCCCACGCGGAGGCGGCGGCGGCTCTGCTGGCCCGAAGCGGCGGCTGACCAGCCAGCGGCCGACGACGCACTGTTGGCGGAGAGGGGGTCGCGGCCCCCTCTTTTTCCGTCTATCGCATATTCCTAACTTGTGATAAGAGGTGAGCGGTCGCCCTCGGCGACACCATGATCGACGGGAGGTTCCCATGAACGCCCAACCCCGACCATTCTGGCATCCGCTGGCGGCGGGCACCCTGCTTGGGGTGGCGCTGCTGTTGACCTTCGCCATCACCGGCCACGGGCTTGGCGCCAGCGGCTTCTTCGCCCGCACCGCCGCCTGGCTCGCGAACGCCATCGCGCCCGAATGGACCGCCAGCAACAGCTACTTCGGCCCCTTCGTGCGCAGCGGCAATCCGCTGGCCTCGTGGATCAGCTGGGAGATCGTCGGTGTCCTCATCGGCGGTTTCCTCGGCGCCACCGCGGCCGGCCGCTTCCGCCTCGGGATTGAACGCGGCCCCTCCATCAGTGCCGGGACCCGACTGCTGTCGGCGCTGGTGGGTGGCGTGCTGGTGGGCTTCGGTGCCCGCCTCGCCCAAGGGTGCACCAGCGGCGTCGGCCTCTCCGGTGCCGGTAGTCTGGCGGTGGCCGGCTTCGTCTTTCTGGCCGGCTTCTTCGCCGCCGGTTTCGCGACCGCCTATTTCACCCGGAGGCTCTGGCAATGACGTTCCCGCTCTATGACAACGGCCTGCTCTCGGGTCTCTTCCTCGGCGTGCTGTTCGGCTATGCCCTCGAGGCCGCCGGTTTCGGCAGCGCGCGCCGGCTTACCGGCCAGTTCCTCCTGACCGACTGGTCGGTGTTCAAGGTGATGTTCACCGCCGTGGTGGTGGCGGCCTTCGGCCTGTGGCTGTTCCAGATGATCGGCTGGATGCGGCCGGGGTCCTACTATGTGCCCACGCTGCTGCTCTATGGCACCTTCCTCGGCGGGGCGCTCATTGGCATCGGCTTCATGCTGGGCGGCTACTGCCCCGGGACCTCGGCGGTGGGCCTCGCCTCGGGCCGCATCGACGCGCTGGTCTACATGGTGGGGATGGTGGCAGGTTCGGCCGTCTATGCCATGGTGTTCGACTGGATCCGCCCACTGGCGCTGGCCACCGCCGGCCCCCAGGGGTGGACCCTGCCGCAGCTCTTCGGCGTGTCCGACATCGTGGTGATCGCGGCGCTGGCCGTCATCGCCTTCATCGGCTGGAAGCTGGGCACGGCAGTGGAACGCCGCTTCGGCGGGCCGTACACTGCCGAGAAGGTGCTGGCCGAGATGGACGGTCTCGAGGCGCCCGAGGGCCGCGACTTCGGTCGGGTGCAGCCGGCCGAGTAAAATCGGGGGCGTGGCCCAGGCCACGCCCTCCGACCTTTCGAGCCGTTTGCGTTTAACCCCAGATGCCAGGAGGGATGGCATGAACTGTGCGCGACTGCTCAAGATGACCGCTCTGCCGCTGGTGCTGCTGCTGGCCCAGGGGCTCCAGCCCGGTGTCGACAATGGCGAACTGCGGCTCGTGCCTCAGGCCCGGGCCCAGGGGATGAATCCCTGTGCGCCCGCCAACCCCTGTGCGCCGGCGATGATGAATCCGTGTGCGCCGGCCATGATGAACCCCTGCGCACCCGCCATGATGAATCCGTGTGCACCGGGGGCTATGAATCCATGCGCGCCAGCCATGCAGAAGGGGATGCCGGCGGCCATGGGCAAGGGGCCGATGGCTCGCGGTCAGATGGCGGCGCCACAGATGGCTATGAAGGGCGGCCAGCTGGCGCCCGAGACCTGGCGGCCCTTCGACATCACCCTCAAGGACAAGGCCCAGGCGCCCTTCGCCGCCGACGTCGACCAGCGCATCCCGCGCTACAACCGGGCCGCGCCCTTCGTCGCCACCTCCGGCGTGGTGCTGCCGGAGGACTATGGCTATGTCGCCTCCCTCGGCTTCAGGACGGTGATCAACCTCCGCACCAGCGAGGAGGGGGCGGATGCCGAGGTGGCCGCGGCCAAGGCGGCGGGCCTGCAGGTGTTCCACCTCCAGGTGGGCGGCAAGGCGCCGAGCTGGGAGCAGATCGAAGAGATCGCCCGGATCGTGGAGGACCCGGCCAACTATCCGGTGCTGCTGCTGTGCACCTCGGCCAATCGCGCTGGCGCGGCCTGGGCGCTCTACCGAGCCCGTCGCGGGGTGCCGCCGGCGGTCGCCATTCAGGAGGGCCGGGCCGCCGGCCTCAAGCTCTCGCGTGAGGGCAAGGTGCGCGAGATGCTGGGACTCCCGCCCGCCGGCTGAGGTTTCGGATCCCGCAATCGACTCCGACGGCCCGCCCATGGCGGGCCGTCGCCTTTTGCGTCAGATGCGAGGCGGCGTCGCAGCCAGGCGAGCACCTCGCACAGCAGCGCCGGCGGGGTGGCCAGCATCCACCACAGGGCCCAGGCTTCCACCCCCACATTGTAGGGCGAGGTGGCCAGCGCATCGGCATGGGCGCCATAGAGCGCCGCCACCACACCCAGGGCCACAAGCCAGCACAGGGCTGCCGCCGACATCCCCCATCCCCGCACCTGCCGGCGGCAGGGTAAAGAAAGGGTTAAGGGGGGTCAGTCGGAACGGTGCCGTTGTGCAGGTGGGTATGGCCTCAGGCGCGAAGCGCCCAGCCCTCCACCAGCCGGCGCAGCCAGCCGGCGGGATCACGACCGGCGACCTCGCCGCCGGGGACCTCGAGCTCGAACGGTCCGTCATAGCCGAGGCCCGTAAGGCGTCGCCGCAACAATGGGAAATCCACCACCCCCTCGCCGGGTACGGTGCGGCCATAGCGGGGATCCGTCAGGCCCCGCGGCCAGTCGGCGATCTGCACCAGCCGCAGGCGTTCGGGGCCCAGGCGCTGCAGCAGTTCGTCAAGTCGCGGCTGCCACCAGCCGTGGAAGGTGTCGAAACCGATGCCGATGGGCGCATCGCGGCCGAAGGCCTCGCAGATGGCGAGCGCCTCCTCGAGGGTGGTGAGCACCGAGCGATCGGCGGCGTACATGGGATGATGGGGCTCGAGGGCGAGCCACACGCCGGCACTGGCGGCATGGTCGACGACAATGGCGAGCGCATCCTCCACCATGTGGCGCGCGCCCTCGAGATCGCGCGATCCCGGCGGCAGGCCGCCTGCGGCCACCAGCAGACAGCGGGCCTCCAGCGCCGCCGCCTGGTCGATGGCGCGGCGGGTATCGTCGATCCGCGCCCGTCGCTCGGCGCCATCAGGGGCGGTGAAGAAGCCGCCATAAGAGAGGCTCGTGACCTCGAGCCCATGATCGCGCACCAGCCGGGATGCATCCCGCAGCCCATAGCGCTCGAGATGCGCCCGCAACAGCCCGATCCCGGCAAGGTCAAACCGCCGTGCCAGCGGGATCAGATCGCCCAGATCGAGTTCCGTGGGAAAGCTCGCAAGATGGACAGCGAGACGGGCGAGATCGGCCATGGTCCACCTCCGCACAGGCTCGAGATGGCGCACTCAGCCCAAGAGCGGTGCCAGCGCCACGCGTCCGAAGCGGACATCCAGCACAGGCCCATGCTCGCTCGGGCGGAAGGGTCCCGGCGGAAGCTCGTCCACCTCCGCCACCGGCTCGGGTCCACCCAGAAGCGGCGCGTGGTCCAGCGCCAGCAGCCAGGCAAGGCGCAGGTGCTGGGCCAGCGCCCGGCCGGGAGCTGCGAGATGGGGCGCCAGTGCCAGCGGCGCGCTCTGCCCGTGCGCACGCGCCCTGCTGCGGACCCTGGCGGCTAGGACGGCAGCGGTGAAGATCCCCTCACGCGCCCGCAGCCGCAGCCCCCAGACGAAGCCTCCATCGGCCCGGGGGCGCAGCACCACCGCAGGAGCTTCCCCGTCGGCCATGGGGAGGGGCCATGTCTGTTGCGGTAGATCCCGCCGAAGGGCCCCGGGATCCAGCGGCTCCACCACAAGCCGGACGGAGCGGGCCAGCCGCCACAGCCGGCGGTCATCGCCAAGGTGCGCGAGCCATGCGGCAAGTTCGCGGAGATCGCGGAAGGTGCCGCGGCCCTCGAGCACAAGCTCATAAGGCGCGATGTGGCGGTCCAGTTCGGCCGCCACCGCTGCAAGGCCGGCGAGATCGCGGGCACCCCCATCGAGTCGGAAGGTGCGCGGCATCCAGCTTCCCACAAGCCGCTGCAACCGTCCGCTGGTGACATCCTCGACCCTGAGGTCGGGGGCGATGGCCACATAGGCCGGCCGTGGCGTTTGACGAAAGCCCTGCGCCTCCTCGGGGGAGCAGCCGTGTTCGCCCGCGCTCAGGGACTCCGCCAGCAGCACCAGCGCTCGCTCGGGGCCGCCGCCGGCAAGCGCCAGCGCCGCCTCGAACACCGCCCATTCCACCAGGGTGCGGAGGATGCGGCGCTGGCCCTCGTCGATCGCAGGCATGCGCGCCAGCAGAGCGCGCGCGAGATGCGGGAGGGTCGGGGCGGAAAGCGGCTGGCTCAGCGCCGCCTCCAGCCAGGCGGTCAGCTGGTCCACCGGCTCGTCTGCCGCCAGCAGCACCGCGCCCACACCACCGCCACGGCGGTCGTGATCATCCCGCAGCTCCAGCTGGAGCTGGAGCTCGGTGAGATCGCCGAAGCCGGCGGTGGCGAGATCCACCCGCCGGCTGCAGCCCGTTACCAGCTCGAGGGGGCCAAGGATGGTCATGGCCGGCGCGCCTCCAGCCCGCGGATGAAGCCGGCGAGATGGGCCGCCACCAGCACCGCCTCATCCCCCTCACCCGGCGGGGTTACCAGCAGCTCACAGTTGCGATCCCGGGCCCGCAGCCGGGGCAGGGTGGTGGCGAGGGTGTCACCATCTACCTCCACCAGCCGCACCACCAGCGGGTGGTCGCCGGGGAGTTCGGCAGCTGCGGTCAGCGCCGGTACCTCCACCAGCAGGGCTGCTCCGTCCACCGCCCGGGCGGTGGCCACCAGTTCCGCCAGCGCTTCGCCATCGCGCACACCCCCGAGCGCCGCCAGCAGCAGCCGTACCCGATGGCGCGCCGCCTCCGCCGCCACCCGCCGCAGTTCCTGCACCATGCGGCTCAACATGGCGGCCTCACCTCCGGGCGGCAGGTCGGGCCCGAGCGGCAGATCGAGGCCAAGCCAGCTTCCACCCAGTTCACCCACGACTTCCGCCAAGGCCCGCAACTGGTTGCCAAAGCGGCGTCGTGACAGTTCATCCTCACCCCCGAGCAGGGCCGCGCCGGCATGCCCCAGATGGCGGTAGAAGCCGGCCAGGGCCACGCCGCTTTCCAGCAGCGCCCGCAGCCAGGCGGCAAGTTCCTCGCCGGCCGGCGGCCGCGCCCGGTCGGTCGCCAGCGCCAGCGCATCGAAGCCCGCATGGCGGGCCAGCGCACAGGCCCGCGCCGGCGGATCCCGCTCCAGCGGTCGCAGCAGGATGAGGCGCACCCGTCTCCTCCCGATGCCGCAAGGGAGATCGGCAGCCGCGGGCGGGGCTTCAAGTTCCCGAAGCGGCGGCGGAAGCGGGGCTGGGGCTGCCGGCGTCGGGCAGGCCGCGCTCGGTGAGGATGCGATCAAGCCAGCCCATCTCCATCTCCGGGACCGAGGCCAGCAGGGTGGCGGTGTAGGGATGATGCGGCGGGCGCAGCACCTCGCTCTTGGGGCCACTTTCCACCACCCGACCCTGGAGCATCACCACGATCTCATCGGCGATCGCTTTCACCGTGGCGAGATCATGGGTGATGTAGAGATAGGCGATGCCGGTGCGCTCCTGCAGGTCCAGCAGCAGCCGCAGCACCGCCTCGGCCACCTGCACATCCAGCGCACTGGTGACCTCATCGCAGATCATCACCTCGGGTTCGGCCGCAAGCGCCCGGGCGATGGCCACCCGCTGCTTCTGGCCGCCGGAGAGCTCGCGCGGATAACGATCGGCGAAGCCCGGGGGCAGTTCCACCGACTCCAGCAGTTGCTCCACCCGCCGGCGGCGCTCGGCGCCGCGCAGGCCGAAGTAGAAGGTGAGGGGGCGGCCGATGATCTCCTCCACCGTCTGGCGGGGATTGAGAGCCACATCCGGCATCTGATAGACGAGCTGGATGCGGCGCAGCTCATCGCGGTGGCGCTGGCGGTAGGAGAGCGCAAGGGACCGTCCATCCAGGCGCACCTCGCCCCGGCGCGGCGGCAGCAGGCCGGTGATCACCCGCGCAAGGGTGGTCTTGCCGGAGCCGCTCTCGCCCACCACCGCCACGGTGCGCCCGCGCCAGAGGGCGAGGTTCACATCCGCCAGCACCCGAAGCGCACCATAGGCGGCCTCCACCCCGCGCACTTCGAGAAGCGGTGCCCCCTCGGGCCGCGGCCGTTCGGGCCGAAAGCGCCTTCGCACCTGGATGAGGGCACGGGTGTAGGCCTCCCTGGGATGCTCGAGAATGGTGGCGGTGGGGCCCGCCTCCACCTCGCGGCCGTCCTTGAGCACCAGGATGCGGTGAGCGATCTGCACCACCAGCGCCAGATCGTGGGTGATATAGATGGCCGCCAGGCGCTCGCTCTCGATGGCGGTCTTGATGGCCGCCAGCACCTCGATCTGGGTGGTGACGTCGAGGGCGGTGGTGGGTTCATCGAACACCACCAGATCGGGCCGCGGCACCATGGCCATCACCGTCATGGCGCGCTGCAGCTGGCCGCCCGAGACCTGGTGGGGATAGCGCTGGCCGAAGCGCTCGGGATCCGGCAGCCGCAGGCGGGCGAACAGCCGGCGGGCCTCGGCCCGCGCCTCGGCCTCGCTGAGGATGCCGTGTTCCACCGCCGCCTCGATGCACTGATCCTCGATACGGTAGGCGGGGTTGAAGGCGGCCGCCGCACTCTGGGCCACATAGGTGACCCGATGGCCGCGGATCTGCCGCAGGCGCTCATAGGGCGCTCCCAGAAGCTCCTCGCCATGAAGGCGGATGGAGCCGCGCACCAGGCGCACGCCGCGGCGGGCGTAGCCCAGCGCGGCCAGACCGAGGGTGGATTTGCCGGCGCCCGACTCGCCGATGAGGCCCAGCACCTCCGAAGGGCGCAACTCGAGGGAGACGCCGTGGACGATCTCCTGCCACTCGCCCTCCTCGCCCAGAGCCTGCACATGAAGGTCGCGGATCTCCAGCAGGAGCGTCACCGCCTCAGCCTCCCCGTCCCGCCGTCGCCCGCCGCAGCTGCCAGTCCACCACCAGATTGACGGCCACCGTCAGCAGCGCGATGGCGGCCGCCGGCACCAGCGGATGCGGCAGGCCGAAGGCGATGGCGTTGGCATTGTCCCGCACCATGCCGCCCCAGTCGGCCGCCGGCGGCTGGATGCCGAGGCCGAGGAAGGAAAGCGAGCTCAGGAACAGGATGGCGAAGCAGAAGCGCAGGCCGAATTCGGCCAGAAGCGGCGGCAGGGTGTTGGGGCCGATCTCGCGCAGCACGATCCAGCCGAGGCTCTCGCCCCGCAGCCGCGCCGCCTCGACGAACTCCAGCACCACCACATCCATCGCCACTGCCCGGGCGAGGCGGAACACCCGGGTCGAGTCCAGCACCGCCATCACCAGGATCAGCACCGTCACCGACGGCGGCAGCACCGCCAGCACCACCAGCGCAAAGATCAGGGTGGGGATCGACATGAGGGTGTCCACCAGCCGGCTGAGGACCGCATCCACCCAGCCGCCGAGAGTGGCGGCGAGATAGCCCAGGGTGGTGCCGAGGGCGAAGGAGAGGCAGGTGGCGGCAAGCGCGATGCCGATGGTGCGACGGGCACCATAGAGCATGCGCGAGAGCATGTCGCGCCCGAGCTGATCGGTGCCGAGCGGATAGGCGGCGGAGAAGGGCTCCCACACGTCCCCCACCACCGCCGCCTCGTCATAGGGGGCAAGCCACGGCCCCACCAGCGCCAGCAGCACGAACAGCAGGGTGAGGGCGAGGCCCAGACGGGCGCTCCAGGGCATGCGGTGGGTCATCGCGGGTGCAACAGGCGCGGATTGGTGAGGATCGCCAGCACATCAGCGGTGAGATTGAGGAGGATGTAGGTGGCGGCGAAGATCATGCCGCAGGCCTGCACCAGCGGTACGTCGCGCTTGGCCACCGCATCCACCATCAGCTGACCGAGGCCGGGATAGACGAACACCACCTCCACCACCACCACGCCCACCACCAGATAGGCGAGATTGATGACGATCACATTGATGATGGGCGAGAGGGCGTTGGGCAGGGCGTGGCGCAGGACGATGCGGCTGCGGGCGAGCCCCTTGAGTTCGGCGGTCTCGATGTAGGGACTTTCCATCACATTGAGGATCGCCGCCCGGGTCATGCGCATCATGTGGGCGACGGTCACCAGCGCCAGCGCCGCCACCGGCAGCACCACCACCTTGAGGCGGGCGGCCAGGTCCATCCCCGGATAGACGGTGGCGATCGGCGGCGCCAGCGGCCAGGTGACGGCGAACAGATAGATCAGCGCATAGCCGATGAAGAATTCCGGCATGGAGATGGCCGAGAGGGTCATGGCCGAGAGCAGCCGGTCGAGGACGCTCTCGCGCCAGCGCACCGCGGCGATGCCGAGACCCACGGCCAAGGGCACCGCCACCGCCGCCGCCACCCCGGCGAGGAACAGGGTGTTGGCGAGGCGCTCGCCCACCAGCTCGGCCACCGGCATGCGGTTGGCATAGGAGGTGCCGAGATCGCCCTGGAGCAGGCCCACCAGCCAGTCGAGGTAGCGTTCCCACGCCGGTCGGTCGAGGCCGAGCTCACGCCGGATCGCCGCCACCGCCTCGGGGGTGGCCGACTGGCCCAGCATGGCCTCGGCCACATCCCCGGGGAGGATCTCGGTGCCGGCGAAGATCAGGAGCGACACCGCCCACAGCGACAGGGCGCCGAGCGCGAGCCGCCGCAGCACCAGGGCGAGAATCGGATGCACCGGGCTCAGCGGTCCGTGAAGTAGAGCTGTTCGGCCGCCCTGAGCCCGGTCAGCACCGGCACCGGCACGAAGCCGTCCACATTGTCACGGGCGCCGAAGAGGTGGTTGTTGAACACCGGGATCACCTCGCCGCCCTCCTGCCAGATCATGCGCTGGGCCTCCCAGTAGAGCTCGCGGCGCTTGTTTGGATCCAGCTCGCCTCGGGCCTGGTCCAGGAGCCGGTCGAATTCGGGCCGCTTCCAGAAGGTCTCATTCCAGGGGGCATCGGAGCGATAGGCCACCGACAGCATGAGATCGGCCGTCGGCCGCCCGCCCCAGTAGGAGCCCACGAAGGGCTTTTTCATCCACACATTGGACCAGTAGCCGTCGTTGGGCTCGCGCACCACCTCGAGCTCGATGCCCGCCTTGGCCAGATGTTCGCGGTAGAGCTGGGCGGCGTCCACCGCGCCGGTCCAGGCGGCATCGGCCACATGGAGCGGGATCTTGCCGGTGATGTCGGCTTTCTTCCAGTGGAAGGCCGCCTTCTCGGGATCGAAGGTGCGCTGCGGCAGCTCGCGATTGAAGAAGGGATCGAAGTCGGGGATCGGCTGGTCGTTGCCCACCCGGCCGAAGCCGTTGAGAACTTTCGTGAGGATTTCCTCGCGGTCGATCCCCCATTTGAGGGCGAGCCGCAGGTGGTTGTTGTCGAACGGCGGGGTGTCGGTGCGCATGGCGAAGGTGCGATGGCCGGCACCGGGCACGTCGATGAGCTTGACCCCGGGTGCGCGCGCCAGGAGCTTCGCCGTCTTGGGGTCGGGATTGTTGACGAAGTGGGCCTGGCCCGCCTGCAGGGCGGCGATGCGGGCGGTGGGATCGTTGATGGCGAGGGTTTCGATGGAATCCACCCAGCCGCGCCCCTCCTTCCAATAGTTGGGATTGCGCTCGGCGAAGGTGCGCACCCCCGGCTCGAACTCCTTGATGACAAAGGGGCCGGTGCCGATGGGCCGGGTGAAGTCGGAACCCTTGGGGACGATCAGCAGATGGTAGTCGGACAGCACATAGGGCAGATCGGCATAGGGGCTGTCCAGCTCGAAGGTGACCTCATACTTGTCGGTGGCCTTCACCGCCTTGATCATGGTGAGATAGCCCTTGGCCCCCGACTTGGACTCGGGGCCGCGGTGGTGGTCGATGGAATAGACCACGTCCTCGGCATCCATTTCCTTGCCGTTGTGGAAGGTCACACCGCGGCGGAGCTTGAACACCCACTTGGTGGCATCAGGCGTGGGCTCCCACGATTCGGCCAGCTCGGGGATGGGTTGGACCTGCTCGTCGATCTCCACAAGGCAGTTGCCCCACTGATAGCCCACCGTCTGCATGTAGGTGGCGGTGTAGGTGGCCGGATCGAGGCTGTCGGTGGCCGAGGCGCCATCCAGCGCCAGCACCAGATGACCACCGCGCTTGGGCGCCGCCGCCCGCACCCGCGAGGCCATCAGTCCCGGCAGCAGCAGGGCGGCGGTGCCGGCAAGCGCGCTGCCCTGGAGGAAGGTCCGTCGACGGAGTGAAAGCGGCTGGCGTGTGGTGCGCATCTCCTACCTCCCGTTCCCGTTTCGTTCGAACGACCGAGGTCGCCCGGCCAGCCCCAGTGTGGCCGAGAGCGCAGCCGGCTTCAACCGCGACGGGGGAAGGCCCGAAGCGGCGCCGGATCGGCCATAGTCAACGCGGCGCCGCCGGGGCGCCCAGCACCCGGTGCCGGGCCACCGGCAGGCGGCGGCGCACCTCCTCAAGATAGGCGAGGTCGAGCTCGGCGGCGGCGTAGCCGGGACCGTCCTGCGCCTGCGCCAGCACCTGCCCCCAGGGGCCCACGATCATGGAGCGGCCAAAGGTCCAGGCGGTGCCGGTGGGGGTGGGGAAGGGGCCCCACTGGGCCGGTGCGGCGATGTAGGCCTGGATTTCCACCGCCCGCGCTCGCAGCAGCAGCTCCCAGTGGTCGCGGCCGGTCTCGCGGGTGAAGGCGGCCGGCACCAGCACCAGCTGGGCGCCGCGGCGGGCGAGCTCGAGATAGAGTTCGGCAAAGCGCAGATCATAGCAGATGCTGCAGCCCACCACCACGCCCTCGGCCTCATAGGTCACCACCTCGCGCCCGCCCGCCACCAGTTCCGACTCACAGTAGCGGCGGCCATCGGGGGTGGTGACGTCGAACCGGTGAATCTTGCGGTAGCGCGCCACCTCGCGCCCCTCGCGGTCGAACACCACGGTAGTGTTGTAGATCTGCGCACCGTCGCGCTCGAACAGGCTGCCGCCATGCACCCAGATGCGATGCGTGCGGGCGAGTTCGCGCAAAAAGCCATAGGCCTCGCCCTCGGGAAAGGTCTCGGCACTGGCCCGCCGTGCCGCCACGCTGCCGCCCTGGAAGGCGAAGGTCTCGGGAAAGGCCAGAAGATCCGGCCGCTCGCGCGCGATCGCCCGTGCCGCGAGTGCACCCGCCGCCCGCAGATTGGCCGCCTTGTCGTCGCGCGAATTCATCTGCACCACCGCCACCCGCACCGCGAATCTCCTCCCCGGGCTCCGGCCGCATCCTAGCGCCACGGGCCCTGGGATGCAGCCCGGCGGCACCGGCTGGTCACATCCGGTCGCGGGTCGGTTGCGCCCCGTGGTCCCCCCGCTATAACCACCGCCAAGCGCGAGGCCCGGTGGCACCGGCCCGGAGGGAAGGGGGAGCATCGGCGTCCATGACGTTTCCCGATCTCGACCAGTTCGACACCCTGCCGAAGCTGCTGCTCCACAATGCCGACCGCTGGCCCGACGAGGTGGCCATGCGGGAGAAGGAATTCGGCATCTGGAACGAGTACAGCTGGCGCGACTATCGCGACCAGGTGAAGGCCATCGCCCTGGGGCTTGCGGCTCTCGGGGTGGCGCGCGGCGAGCGGGTGGCGATCCTCGGACGCAACCGCCCCAACTGGGTGTGGTCGGAGCTCGCGGCCCAGGCGCTCGGGGCCATTCCCATGGGCATCTATGAGGACGTGCTGCCGCCGGAGGCGGGCTATCTGATCAACGCCGCCGAAGCCTGCGTGGTGGTGTGCGAGGACGAAGAACAGGTGGACAAGATCCTCGAGCTCGGCGGCACCGTGCCGAGCGTGCGCCACATCGTCTTCCACGACCCCCGGGGCATGCGCAAATATGACGACCCGCGGCTGGTGTCGTGGGAGCGGCTGTACGCACTGGGGCGCGAGCTCGAGGCGCAGGATCCTGAGCGCTTCGCGCGCGAGGTGGCGGCCGGCCACGGCGATGAGGTGGCGGTGCTGTGCACCACCTCCGGCACCACCGCCAACCCCAAGCTTGCCATGCTGGGCCACCGGCGCACCCTCGAGCACGCTCGCCGCTGGCTCGAGGCGGAGTTGCGCGGGCCCGGCGACGAATATGTGAGCGTGCTGGCGCTGCCGTGGATCGTCGAGCAGATCTATGTGGTGGTGATGCCGCTGCTCTCGCGCATGCGGGTGAATTTCCCCGAGTCCGTCGACACCGCCATGCAGGACCTGCGCGAGATCGGCCCCACCCATCTGCTCTATGCGCCGCGGGTATGGGAACAGATTGCTGCCGATGTGCGCGCTCGCATTCTCGACGCCAATCCCCTCAATCGCTGGCTGTTCGACCTGGCGCTGCGCCGCGGGCTCGAGGCGCTGGCGCGGGGTCGTCGCTCGCACCTGGCGGATGCGCTCATGTTCGGCGCACTGAGGGATCGCCTCGGCTTTCGCCGGCTGAAGTCGGCCAGCACCGGCGGGGCGGCGCTCGGGCCCGATACCTTCCGCTTCTTCCTGGCCATGGGGGTGCCGCTGCGGCAGCTTTACGGCCAGACCGAGCTCGGCGGCGCCTATACCATCCAGCGGCTGGGCGAGATCGACTTCGAGAGTTCGGGCTATCCCTTCGCCGGCTGCGAGGTGCGGATCGCCGATCCCGACGAGCAGGGGCTCGGCGAGATCCAGGCGAAGACGCCGGGCATGTTCCTCGGCTACTGGCGCAACGAGGAGGCCACCCGCGAGAGCCTCACCGAGGACGGCTTCATGCGCACGGGTGACGCCGGCTATTTCGATGAGAAGGGGCGGCTTGTGGTGGTGGACCGGCTCAAGGATCTGGCGCTCACCTCGACCGGCATCAAGTTCTCGCCCCAGTACATCGAGAACAAGCTCAAGTTCTCTCCCTATATCGGCGAGGCAGTGGTGCTGGGGCGCGAGCGCCCGTGGCTTGCAGCCATCATCTGCATCCGCTGGTCGATGGTCTCCAAATGGGCCGAGAGCCGTGGCATCGCCTTTACCAACTATCAGAACCTCGCCGCCAATCCGGCGGTGGCCGAGCTCATCGCCGGCGAGGTGGAGCGGGTCAATGACGGCCTGCCGGAGGCCCAGCGCATCCGCCGGTTTGTGCTGCTGCACAAGGAGCTCGACCCCGACGACGGCGAGGTCACCCGCACCCGCAAGGTGCGCCGCGGCGTGATCGACGAGCGCTACCGGCTGATCATCGACGCCATCTATGCCGGTCTGCCGCGGGTGCATTATGTGGGTGAGGTCACCTTCGAGGACGGCCGCCGGGGCACCGTCGAGGCCGATCTCGTGATCCACGACACCCGCGCCCATCGCGAGGCCGAACGGAGGGCCGCCTGAACCCATGAGCACGGTGGAACAGCGCACCGCCGCCGTCACCCGCCGCCGCGAGATCGGCGAGGTGCTGTTGGCGGTAGAAAACATTGAACTGCGCTTCGGTGGAGTGACGGCGCTGGCGGATGTGAGCTTCGATGTCCGCCGCGGTGAGATCCGCGCCATCATCGGCCCCAACGGCGCGGGCAAGTCGTCGATGCTCAATGTCATCAACGGCTTCTACCAGCCCCAGGGCGGCACCATCAGCTGGAAGGGGCAGCGGCTGCGCCGCATGCGGCCCCATTTCGCCGCCAAGAACGGCATCGCCCGCACCTTCCAGAACATCGCCCTGTTCAAGGGCATGACCACCCTCGACAACATCATGACCGGGCGCATCCTCAAGATGCGCGCCAGTCTTCTGGAACAGGCCCTCTACTGGGGCCGCGCCCGGCGCGAGGAGCTGGAGCACCGCGCCTTCGTCGAGCGCATCATCGACTTCCTCGAGATCCAGCACATCCGCAACACGCCGGTGGGCAAGCTGCCCTACGGGCTGCAGAAGCGGGTCGAGCTTGCCCGAGCGCTGGCGATGGAGCCGGAGCTGCTGCTTCTGGACGAGCCCATGGCGGGGATGAACCTCGAGGAGAAGGAGGACATGGTGCGCTTCATCCTCGATGTGAACGAGGAATTCGGCACCACCGTGATCCTCATCGAGCACGACATGAGCGTGGTGATGGACATCTCCGACCGGGTGGTGGTGCTCGACCACGGTCGGCTGCTGGCAGACGGCACGCCCGATGAGGTCAGCCGCGATCCGCGGGTGATTGAGGCCTATCTCGGCGTGGTCCACGACTGAGCGGGAAGGACAGGGATGGAAATCCTCGACCTGGTCCTGTTGGAGCCCATCCGCAACATCCTCGACGCACCGCTGTTCTTTCTGGAGGTGCTGATCGGCGGGCTCATGTCGGGGGTGATGTACGCGCTGGTGGCGCTGGGCTTCGTGTTGATCTTCAAGGCCTCGGGGGTGTTCAACTTCGCCCAGGGGTCGATGGTGCTGTTCGCAGCCCTGTTCTTCGTCGGCTTCATGGACGCCGGCCTGCCCATGTGGCTCGCCTTCCTCCTCACCCTCGCGGTGATGGTGGTACTGGCCTATGCGGTGGAGCGCATGGTGCTGCGGCCGCTGGTGAACCAGCCGGCCATCACCCTCTTCATGGCCACCATCGGCATCACCTTCTTCCTGGACGGCCTCGGCCAGGCCATCTGGGGAAGCGACGTGCGGCGGCTGGATGTGGGCATTCCCGAGGATCCCATCATCATCGCCGACATCTTCATCAATCAGTTCGACCTCTATGCGGCGGTCATCTGCGGCACGCTGGTGGCGGCGCTGGCGCTGTTCTTCCAGTACACCCCCACCGGCCGGGCGCTCCGGGCGGTGGCCGACGACCATCAGGCGGCCATGAGCGTGGGCATCCCGCTGTCGACGGTGTGGACCATCGTCTGGATTGTCGCCGGCATCGTCGGTCTGGTGGCGGGCGTCATGTGGGGCGCCAAGCTCGGGGTTCAGTTCAACCTCTCTCTCATCGCCCTCAAGGCGCTGCCGGCGCTGATCCTGGGTGGGCTCACCTCGGTGCCCGGGGCGATCATCGGCGGACTCATCATCGGCGCCGGCGAGAAGGTGGCGGAAGTGTTCTGGGGCGAGGTGCTGGGCGGCGCCATCGAAGACTGGTTCGCCTATGTGCTGGCGATGGTGTTCCTGTTGATCCGCCCCGAGGGGCTGTTCGGCGAGAAGATCATCGAACGGGTGTGAGGCGGCGATGATCTACCGCGAGACGGGGCAGTTCAAGACCAGCTACGCCGCCGACCAGGCCATCCTGCGGCTGCGTGAGGACCGGATCGGTCTCCTGGTGATCCTCGCCATCGCCTATGTGGTGATGCCGCTGGTGGCGAGCGAATACTGGCTCTCCACCATCATGCTGCCGTTTCTCATCTATGCGCTCGCCGCCCTCGGCCTCAACATCCTCACCGGCTATGCCGGCCAGATCTCCCTCGGCACCGGCGGCTTCATGGCTACCGGCGCCTTTGCCGCCTACAAGCTCGCCACCGCCTTCCCCGGCCTCGACTTCGTGGTGGTGCTGGTGTTGGCAGGCCTGATCACCGCCTTTGTGGGCATCCTCTTCGGCCTGCCGAGCCTGCGCATCAAGGGCTTCTATCTGGCGGTGGCGACCTTGGCGGCGCAGTTCTTCCTCCTGTGGCTCTACAACAAGATTCCCTGGTTCACCAACTACAGTGCCTCGGGCGTCATCAGCGCCCCCACCCGCACCGCTTTCGGCATCCCGGTGACCGGTTTCGAGGCCTCGGTCACCACCAAATATCTGTTCGTGCTGGTGGTGGTCACGCTGCTGTCGCTGGCGGCCAAGAACATGACCCGGCTGGAGGTGGGGCGCAGCTGGATGGCCATCCGCGACATGGACATCGCCGCCGAGATCATCGGCATCCGCCCCCTCACCGCCAAGCTCAGCGCCTTCGCCGTAAGCTCCTTCTACTGCGGCATCGCCGGTGCCCTCTGGGCCTTTTCCTACACCGGCGCGGTGGAGGCGCTGGCGTTCGACATCGGCGTGAGCTTCCGGGTGCTGTTCATGATCATCATCGGCGGCCTCGGCACCATTCTCGGCAACTATCTCGGCGCGGCCTTCATCGTGCTGCTGCCGATCTTCCTCAACAACGCCCTCCTCGGCCTCGGCATGCAGGAGGCGGTGGCCATGGCCTCGCATCTCGAGGCGATGATCATGGGGGCGCTGATCGTGTTCTTCCTCATCGTCGAGCCGCACGGTCTCGCGCGGCTGTGGCAGATTCTCAAGGAAAAGCTCCGCAAGTGGCCGTTCCCATACTGATGAGCGTGTGCTAACCGGATCACGTGCACCATCGAAGGGAGGTAGGGTCCATGATTGACCGACGCACCGGCCTGGCCCTGATGGCGGGCGTGGTGGCGGCAGGGCTCGTCGCCACGGCGGCGCCGGCACAGGAGAACGTCCAGTTCATTCCGTCGCTGGTCTACCGCACGGGCCCCTACGGCCCCAACGGCGAGCCCTTCGCCAACGGTGTTGCCGACTACTATAACCTCATCAATGAGCGCGACGGCGGCATCAATGGCATCAAGATCGTCTTCGAAGAGTGCGACACCCAGTACAACAACGACAAGGGTGTCGAGTGCTACGAGCGGCTGAAGAACAAGGGCCCCACCGGTGCGGCGGTGTTCAGCCCGCTGTCCACGGGCATCACCTATGCGCTGATCGAGCGCGCCACCGCCGACAAGATCCCCATCTTCTCCATGGGCTACGGCCGTTCCGATGCCGCCTACGGCAAGGTCTTCCCCTACATCTTCAACCCGCCGGCCAACTACTGGTCCCAGGCGACCTCGATCATCAAGTATGTCGCCGAACAGGAGGGCGGGCTTGACAAGCTGAAGGGCAAGGAGATCGCCCTGGTCTACCACGACTCCGCCTACGGCAAGGAGCCCATCCCCACGCTCCAGAAGCTCGAGCAGATGTACGGCTTCAAGCTCAGCCTCCATCCGGTGGCGCACCCCGGCCTCGAGCAGAAGGCCACCTGGCTCAAGATCGGCCGCCGCGTGCGCCCCGACTGGGTGCTCATGTGGGGCTGGGGCGTGATGAACTCCACCGCCATCAAGGAAGCGGCGGCGGTGGGCTTCCCCATGGAGCGCTTCATCGGCAACTGGTGGTCGGGCTCGGAGAACGACGTCAAGCCCGCGGGTGATGCCGCCGTGGGCTACAAGAGCGCCAACTTCCACGGCGCCGGGGCCAACTGGCCGGTGCATCAGGACATCTTCAAATATGTCTACGACAAGGGGCTCGGCGCCGGCCAGCGCGAGCGCGTCGGCGAGGTGCTCTACAACCGCGGCGTGACCAACGCCATGATCGTGGTGGAGGCGATCCGCACCGCCCAGAAGATCCACGGCGTGCGGCCGCTCACCGGGGCGGAGGTGCGCGACGGCTTCGAGGCCCTCAACATCACCGAGGAGCGCCTCAAGGAGCTGGGCATGGAGGGCTTCATGCTGCCCCTCAAGCTCTCCTGCGCCGACCACGAGGGCGGCGGGCCGGTCTACATCCAGCAGTGGGACGGCCAGAAGTGGAACAAGGTGTCCGACTGGTACTACCCCATGCGGGACGTGGTCTGGCCCATGATCGAGGAGTCGGCGCTGAAGTACGCCAAGGAGAAGGGCATCACTCCGCGTGACTGCCCCCAGGGCTGAGACCGCGGCAACCACGGGAGCGGGACGTCCCATGAGCACCGCCGTCCTGCAACGACCGCAGACCACCGCCGCCGATGCCCGGGGCGAGGTGCTGCTGTCGGTCAACAACATCGAGGTGGTCTACGACCATGTGGTGCTGGTGCTCAAGGGCGTCTCGCTCGCCGTTCACCGCGGCGAGGTGGTGGCGCTCCTGGGCGCCAACGGCGCCGGCAAGACCACCACCCTCAAGGCCATCTCCAACCTGCTGCGCACCGAGCGGGGCGAGGTCACCAAGGGCTCCATCACCTTCGAGGGGGAGGATGTGCACGCCATGGACCCGCCCGCGCTGGTGCGCCGCGGGGTGGTGCAGGTGATGGAGGGACGCCACGTCTTCGAGCACCTTACCGTCGAGGAGAACCTGCTCACCGGCGCCTACACCCGCCGCGACGGTCGTGAGGCCGTCCGCCGGGATCTGGAGATGGTGTATGAGTATTTCCCGCGGCTCAGGGAGCGGCGGCGTTCGCTTGCCGGCTACACTTCCGGCGGTGAACAGCAGATGTGCGCCATCGGCCGGGCGCTGATGGCACGGCCGCGGGTGATGCTGCTGGACGAGCCCTCCATGGGTCTGGCACCGCAGCTGGTGGAGGAGATCTTCGAGATCGTCGCCAAGCTCAATCGCGAGCAGAAGGTGACCTTTCTCGTTGCCGAGCAGAACACCAACGTGGCCCTGCGCTACGCCCACTATGGCTACATCCTCGAGAACGGCCGCATCGTCCTGGATGGTGACGCCGAGACCCTGCGCAACAATGAGGATGTCAAGGAATTCTACCTCGGCATCAGCCGTACAGGTCGCAAGAGCTTCCGCGAGGTGAAGAGCTACAAGCGTCGTAAACGGTGGCTGTGAGTGACAGGCAAGGGAAGGGAGTTCGGCACGGTCGGGGCCCGGCCGCCACCAATCCGCATCACATCCAGCCATCTGGCCAACCGCATGGCGGGCGCCCTCAGGCGCCGTTTCGGCGAGGAACGCTTCGGTCTTGACGGGCGCCTGCGGAATCCGCGGGATGCGCTGCTGCCCGAGGCGGCCCACTGGCTCAATGGCGCCGAGCAGCGCGAGGGTGAGGCGCTGCGTCTGCCGTGGAGTGCGCGGGCGCTCCTGCTCAACAGTTTCGCTCCCTGGCGCCAGGCCCCGGGAAAGCTGCGCCTTGCCGGCATCGACGGTTTCCGCCGCCTTGCCTTCGATGTCCGCTGTCCCACCGGCGTGCGCGGCACCCCACCGGTGGTGGGGCTCCTGGCCAGCGCGCCGGGCGAGGTCCTGGGGGTGGTGGCTACCGGCGTCGAGGCCTATGCCCGCAGGCCGCGGGCGCTGGCACCGAGTTATGCCCGCATGGCGGCGCAGGATCGGCCGGCGGGCTGGGGACGGGCAGCGGCTGCCGGCGACTGGCGCCATCTCGACTGTGCGGTGCTGTTCCGCGTTGCCTTGGCGCTGCGCTTCACCTTTCCCGATGCCCGCTGTCGGGTGCTCTACCTCCATCTCGAGCCCGCCGACGCCGCACGGCTCGAGCCCTGCCTGCACCATCACCGCGAGCTCGAGCGTCTCGCGCGGACGGTGGCGGACGCGGAGGTGGGTTTTGTCCATCTGAGCTTCAATCAGCTCTGGCGGCAATGGTGCCAGGACGACGTGCCCGTCTTCGCTGCCCGCCTGGGGGCGGCGCTTGCGGCCCGCTATGTGGTTGCGGTGGGCTGAAACCGGCTCTGGTCGCGCCCGGAGGTGTGCTCTAGAACAGCGGTGGGCCCCTGCCGTTCCCGATCATGAGGTGGCGATGGACTCCGAGGCGCCGATCCTGCGCGAAGCGCTGACCTTCGACGACATCCTGCTGGTTCCCGCTGGCTCTGAAGTGCTGCCCACCGAGACGGATGTGCGCACCCGCCTCACCCGCCGCATCGAGCTCGCCATTCCGCTGATCTCGGCGGCCATGGACACCGTGACCGAGGCGCGCATGGCCATCGCCATGGCCCAGCACGGCGGCCTCGGCATCATCCACAAGAACATGAGCATCGCCGATCAGGCCGCCCAGGTAGAACAGGTCAAGA
Organism: Rhodospirillales bacterium; assembly: GCA_015490605.1. Lineage (GTDB taxonomy): Bacteria > Pseudomonadota > Alphaproteobacteria > Geminicoccales > Geminicoccaceae > HRBIN39. Next base: position 4,160 of record WFXL01000151.1, on the reverse strand, counting down.
AATTCGAGGCCGGTATCGTCGTCAATCCCCTCACGGTCGCCCCCGACATTCCGGTGGCCGAGGCGCTGCGGATCATGGCCGAGCGCGGCATCTCCGGTCTGCCGGTGACGGATCCCGCAAGCGGTCGGCTGGTGGGCATCCTCACCAACCGCGACGTGCGCTTTCTTGAGGACACCTCGATCCCGGTGCGGGAGGTGATGACCGCGGACAGGTTGGTGACGGTGCGCGAGAATGTCTCACGCGAGGAGGCCATGCGCCTGCTCCACCGCCACCGCATCGAGAAGCTGCTGGTGGTGGACGACCACTACCGGCTGATCGGCCTCATCACCGTCAAGGACATCGAAAAGGCCCAGCGCCATCCCGATGCCGTCAAGGATGAGCGCGGGCGGCTGCGTTGTGGGGCTGCTACCGGCGTGGGCCAGGCCGGCATCCAGCGGGCCATGGCGCTGCTGGATGCGGGGGCGGATGTGATCGTGGTGGATACCGCCCACGGCCATTCCCGCGGCGTGCTGGAGACGGTGGCAGCGATCCGCCGGCTGCGCAACGACGCCCAGATCATCGGCGGCAATGTGGCCACCGCCGAGGGCGCGCGGGCGCTGATCGAGGCCGGAGCGGATGCGGTCAAGGTGGGCATCGGCCCGGGCTCCATCTGCACCACCCGGGTGGTGGCGGGCGTGGGCGTACCGCAATTCACCGCCATCCTCGACGCCGTCAGCGCCTGCCGTCCTCACGGCATTCCGGTGATCGCCGACGGCGGCATCCGCAGCTCGGGCGACCTCGCCAAGGCGATCGCCGCCGGTGCCGACTGCGCCATGCTGGGCTCCATGTTCGCCGGCACCGACGAGGCACCGGGCGAAGTGTTCTTCTACCAGGGCCGGTCCTACAAGGCCTATCGCGGCATGGGCTCTCTCGGGGCGATGGCGCGCGGCTCTGCCGACCGCTACTTCCAGCAGGAGATCCGCGACACCCTCAAGTTCGTGCCCGAGGGCATCGAGGGACGGGTGCCCTACCGTGGCCCGGTGGCGGCGGTGATCCACCAGCTGGTGGGCGGGCTGCGGGCGGCCATGGGCTACACCGGCAACCGCGACATCCCCGGGCTCCAGCACAACCGCCGGTTCGTGCGGGTGACCCAGGCCGGCGTGCGCGAAAGCCACGTTCACGACGTCACCATCACCCGCGAGGCACCCAACTATCCCATGGGCGGCTGAAGCTGCCGGGCAGGAGCTGCCGGGGTGGTCGATTCGATCCGCAAAGGGCGCCCGGAAATCGCGCAAGCGGGCCGCTGATGTGAGTGGCATGGGACTTGCTTGAATCGAGGCGGTCGGAACAGGCCCCGCGTCCATGCCGATTCGTCGCGAACCCAACCAGCGCCGTCGCGCTCATCGGGTCGATCTGCCCATGGTCTTCGAGATCGGTGGGCGCGTCTTTCGGGTGTTCGACTGGTCGGTCACGGGTCTTGCCGCCCGCATTCCTGAGAAGGAGGCCGCCGGCCTCGATCTGGAGCCAGGGCGCGTGCACCCCGCCCGGCTCCACATCCCCATGCCCGGCGCACGGGTGGCGCTGGACGTCAAGGTGCAGGTGGTGGGCCGTCGCGGGCCGGAGCGGGTGGCCTTCAGCTTCGTCGATCTCTCGCCGCGCAACCGCCGCATCCTGCGGCAGATCATCGAGCTGGGGATCGAGGGGCGGCTCGGGGATCTCGAAGATACGGTGGCGCTGCTGGCTCAGCCCGACCTCCCGACGCCCCTCAAGGACGCCATGGTGCTGAGCGATCTCGAGGAGGAGGCGCTCGCCACCAACTTTCGCCGTCGTGCCATCCTTTCGGTGGTCCTCGGCGTGGGCTTCCTGCTCTTCGTCGCGGGGCTGTTGTTCTACAATACCGTCTATCGGATTGAGGCCGAGGGAGTGGCCATGGGCCAGGTGCGCCGGGTGGTGGCGGCAACCACCGGCGAGCTGCGCACCCTTCTGGTCCAGCCGGGGGAGCGGGTGACGACCGGGGCACCGCTGTTCCGCTTGGATGATCGTGAACTTGCCGTCCAACTTGCACAGGTGGAGCGGGAGCTGGCGTTGGTGCGCGAGCGCTTCGCGGCGCTGGCGGCAGCCAGTGGGGCGTCGTCGCGAATCGAGCCGGCGAGTGCCCGGCGCCGCGTCCATATAGGTCTGTTCCCGGTGCCGCTGCTCGCGGGTGGCGCGTCCGCCGCCGCGACCGTCCGCGCCCGGGGAGAAGCCGCGCCCGCCGACGATGTCCTCGCCCGGCTGCTGCAGCGGCGCACCCGCCTGGAGGCGGAGCGGCGGCGGTTGCGGCTGCGACGCGAACGGCTGGTGGGCCGCGCGCCCGAGGCCGGCCGGGTAGTCCGGGTGGCGGCCGAGGTGGGCGATCGGGTGGCCGCAGGGCGCACGGTGGTGCTGCTAGAGGTGGACCGGCCGCCGGTGATCGTCGCCCGGGTGCGGGACTTCCAGGCCCGCCGGCTGCATCCCGGCATGATCGCCCTGGTGCGCACGCCGGCCGGGAAGACCTTCGAGGCCCGTCTGACGGCGGTGGGCTACGGGCTCGTGGATCCGGATTTCTCCCCGACCGAGGAGGCCAGCCTCGGCGAGGTGCTGATCACCCTGGAGCCGCTGGATCCCACCCTGCGGCTGCCGCCCTATGCGCGAGTGGATGTGTGGATCCGCACCTTCACCCTGTTCGACTCCTGAGACCATGCGCCGCTTTGGCTTCCAGGAAGCCCTGGTATCGCTGATACCGCCGGCAGTGCTGTGGAGCGGCAGCGCGCTGCTGATCTTCTACGTCATGTGGCCGTATTTCTACTATGTGAAGGCCGAACACCTCATCGTCCTGGGGGTCTTCACCCTGTGGCGCTATACGTGGATGGGAACCGTCTATGTGCGGGCGTGGATCTACCATCGCTTTCGCTATCCCGCCCTGTGCCGGGCGGTCGCCACCCTGCCACCCGAGCGGCGCTATCCCGACCATCTGTTCGTGCTGGTGACGGTCTATCGCGAGGAACCGTGGGTGACGGCCGAAACCTTCCAGGCCCTCTACCGCGAGCTCGGCTGCATTCCCTCGCGCGCGACGGTGGTGGTGGCCAGCGGCAGCGACGAGGACGATGCGGTGGTCACCACCGTGCATGAGTCCCATCCCGTGCGGGACAAGGTGGAGCTGGTGCTCCAGCGCCAGGCTCACGGCAAGCGCATCGCCATGGGCCATGCGCTGCGGGCCATCGCCCGGCGCTATGAGGGCGAGACCGACAGCGTCACCCTGTTCATGGACGGCGACAGCTGGCTCGCGCCCGGCACTCTCGAGCGGGTGCTGCCCTTCTTCTGCCGCTTTCCCCGGCTGGGTGCCCTCACCACCAATGAGCTGGCCCATGTGCGCACCGGCTCGCCCTGGTATGCCGACTGGTTTAATCTCAAGTTCGGCCAGCGTCATGTCCACTTCCAGGCACAGGCGCTTTCCTGGAAGGTGCTCACCCTCACCGGGCGGTTTTCCGCCTTCCGCACGGCGACGGTGGTGGAGGAAGACTTCATCCGCCGGATCGAGGTGGACACCGTCGAACACTGGCGCTTCGGCCGCATCCGCTTCCTCATGGGCGACGACAAGAGCACCTGGTACCATCTGCTCGCCCGGGGCTGGGACATGCTCTATCTGCCGGACGTGACGGTCCATGCTCTTGAGAGCCGCCGGGCCTCCTTCCTGCGGGTGTCGCTGGCGCTCATGTACCGTTGGTACGGCAATACGCTGCGCAACAACCGTCGGGCGCTGGCGTTGGGGCCGTGGCGGATCGGCTGGTTCATCTGGTATGCCATTCTCGAACAGCGCCTGTCCATGTGGACTGCCCTGGTGGGGCCGGTGGGCGCGACCCTGCTGACCCTGTTCAAGTCTTTCATCTATCTGCCCTTCTATCTGGGCTATGTGCTGCTGGTGCGGACCCTGCAGATGGCGGCCATCGCCTTCGGTGGCCATCCGGTGAGCTTCTTCACCCTGCCGCTCATGCTCTACAGCCAGTGGGTGGGGGCGCTGGTGAAGATCCGTGCCTGGTACCATCTCGACGACCAGCGCTGGGCCAAGGGGAGGGACGCCCAGCAGGGTGAGGCGGTGGGGGTGCCGCTGCACCTCAGGCGGGCACTGGGGAACTGGAGCATGGCGCTGGCCTGGATCGCCT
>WFXL01000150.1 GCA_015490605.1 Rhodospirillales bacterium | reverse complement strand
GTGGTGGTGGCGGGGGCTGGCAGCGTCGGTCGGCAGGTGGTGGAGAGCCTGCAGGCGGCGGGCGTGCCGGTGATCGGCCTCGATCGCGATCCGGTGCGGGTGGAGGCCGCCCGCCGCCGGGGCCTGCCCTTCTACTATGGCGACGTCACCCAGCCCGACGTGCTGGATGATGTCCGCCTCGCCGAGGCGCGGGCGCTGGTGCTGGCCCTCGACGGCCCTGCCCGCACCCGCCGGGTGATGGCCTTCGTGCGCTATCTCTTCCCCGAGATGCCGGTCCTGGTGCGGGCCCATCTCGAGGAGGAGGTGGAGGCCTATCTCGAGCTCGGGGCGACGGTGGTGGTGCCGGAGGTGGTGGAGACGGGCCGCCACCTCGCAGCCGACCTCATGCGGCTTTTGCCCGAGGCGGTGGTGCGCACGCCACCGGCACTGGCGCGGGCGCCCGCAGGCGGTCGCCCGCCCGCGGACGGCAATGGGCCTCAGGAGGCCGGGGGTTCCGCCAGCAGTGCTTCCATCAGCGCCTTCACATCCTCTCCGTCCCACTCGTAGAGGCCGAAGCGGCGCAGCACCTCGCGGCCCTCGCGGTCGATCACGAGGGTGGCGGGAAGGCCGGGGATACCGAGGATGCGCACCGTGCGCATCTTGGGATCGCGCGCCACCGTGAGGCTCTTCACACCGATCTCGTCGAGAAAGGCCACCACCTTTTCGTCATCGCCGCGGTCCACCGACAGCGCCAGCACCACCACCGGCCGGTCGGCGAAGGCCTGCTGCAGCCGCTCGAGGGTGGGCATCTCCTCGCGGCAGGGCAGGCACCAGGTGGCCCAGACATTGAGCACCACCACCTTGCCGCGGAAGTCCTCGAGCCGCATCGACTTGCCGTCGAGGCCGCGCATCGGCAATTCGGGAACCGGCGAGCGCGCCGCGGGCGGCGTCGGCTCGAGTTTCGCCGCCGCCGGGGCTGTGACGGCCATCAGCAGGATCAGGACGAGAGTCGCGATTCGCACCATCAGGGAGACCTCCCCGTGAGTGACCGGGACCAGGAGCGTCGCACCCCCACCGCCCGCGCCCTCTGGGGCGGGCATTTCGGCGAGGATGCGGCGCCGCTCATGGAACGTATCAACGCCTCCATCGATGTCGACCGCCGGCTGTGGCGCGAGGACATCGCCGGTTCGCGCGCGCACGCGCGCATGCTCGCCGCCTGCGGCATCATCACGCCGGCCGATCGCGACGCCATCCTTGCGGGTCTCGACCAGATCGCCTACGAGATCGAACAGGGCCGCTTCGCCTTCTCGCCGGCGCTCGAGGACATCCACCTCAACATCGAGGCGCGCCTCACCGAACTGGTGGGCGAGCCCGGCCGCCGGCTGCACACCGCGCGCTCGCGCAACGACCAGGTGGCCACCGACTTCCGCCTGTGGGTCAAAGGCGCCTGCGCGCGCGCCGATCAGGGGCTGCGCACACTCCAGCAGGTGCTGGTGGTGCGAGCGCGGGAGCATGTGGCCACCCCCATGCCGGGCTTCACCCACCTGCAGGCGGCGCAACCAGTGAGCTTCGCCCACCATCTGCTGGCCTATGTGGAGATGTTCGGCCGCGACCGCGGCCGCTTCGCCGATGCCCGCCGGCGCATGGACGAATGTCCGCTGGGGGCGGCGGCGCTGGCCGGCACCTCCTATCCCATCGACCGCTTCATGACCGCCGCCGAGCTGGGCTTCGCCCGGCCCTGTGCCAATTCCATCGACGCCGTCTCGGACCGCGACTTCGCCCTCGAATATCTCGCCGCCTGCGCCATCACCGCGGTCCATCTCTCGCGCCTGGCGGAGGAGCTGGTGGTGTGGTCCACCCCCCAGTTCGGCTTCGTGCGCATGGCCGAGGCCTTCACCTCGGGCAGCTCCATCATGCCCCAAAAGCGCAACCCCGACGCCGCCGAGCTGGTGCGGGCCAAGGCCGGGCGCATCTGCGGCGACCTCGAGCGGCTGCTGGTGGTGCTCAAGGGTCTGCCGCTGGCCTATTCCAAGGACATGCAGGAGGACAAGGAGGGCGTCTTCGATGCCGCCGACACCCTCGAGCTCAGCCTCGCGGTGACGGCCGAGATGATCCGCACCATGACGGTCAACCCCGAGCGCATGCGCGCCGCCGCCACGGTCGGCCATACGCTCGCTACCGATCTGGCCGACTGGCTGGTGCGCACGAAAGGCATACCCTTCCGCGAGGCCCACGGGATCGCCGCACGGGTGGTGCGGCGGGCGGAGGAGCGCGGGGTGGAGCTCCATGAGCTTACGGCGGAGGATCTGCGGGCGGTGGATCCGCGCCTGGATGCGGCGGCACTGGCGGTGCTCACCGTGGAGCAGGCGCTGGCAAGCCGCCGCTCCTATGGCGGCACCGCCCCCGAGCGGGTGCGGGCGGCCCTGGCCGAAGCGGTGCGCCGCTTCGGCCTCGAGCAGGATGAAGCGGCGGGAGAGGAGGAGCGGTGAAGGATCCGGTCCTGCGGGAGCTTACGGATGCGCTCGGGCGCGCGGCGGTGATGGCGGGCGAGGAGGCGGATTCCCGCTATGCCAACGACTGGGCGGGGCTCGAGCCGGTCACCCCCAAGGCGGTGGTGCGACCGCACACGGCCGAGGAGGTGGCCCTGGCCCTTGCCATCTGTCACCGCCATCTGCAGCCGGTGGTGCCCCAGGGCGGCCGTACCGGCCTTGCCGGGGCCGCGCGGCCGAGCCCGGGAGCGGTGGTGCTGTCGCTCGAGCGGCTGGATCGGGTGGTGGACACGGACCCGGACGGCGCCACCATGGTGGTGGAGGCCGGGGTGGTGCTGGAGCGCGCCCAGGCGGCGGCGCGCGAGGCGGGACTGTTCCTGCCGCTGGATCTGGGGGCCCGGGGTTCATGCCAGGTAGGTGGGGTGCTGGCCACCAACGCCGGCGGCAATCGGGTGATCCGCTTCGGCATGGCGCGGGAGAACTGTCTCGGGCTCGAGGCGGTGCTGGCCGACGGCACCCACGTGGGCCGGCTCAATCGCCTGGTGAAGAACAATGCCGGCCCCGATCTGGAGCGGCTGTTCATCGGCTCGGAGGGCATCCTCGGGGTCATCACCCGCGCGGTGCTGCGGCTGCAGCCGGAGCCCGTCACCACCATGGCCGCCTTCTGCGGTCTCAAGGACTTCGCCGCGGTGATCACGCTCCTGCGGCGGGCGCGCGCCCGCCTGGGCGGGCTGCTGTCGGCCTTCGAGGCCATGTGGCCCGAATATTATGAGCTGATGATGTCGCGGGTGGCGCGCCTGCGCCGGCCGCTTGCCGGCCGTCACGGCATGTATGTGCTGCTGGAGGCCCAGGGCCATGATCCCGAGACCGACCCTGGCCGCTTCCAGCGGCTTCTGGAGGAGATGGTGGAGGAGGGGTTGCTGGAGGATGCCGCGCTGGCGCGCTCCGAGGCGGATGTGCGCGATTTCTGGGCGGTGCGCGATGCGGTGGCGGAATTCCCCATCCTCTTCGGCCACGACCGCCACGTGAATTTCGACTTGGGCTTCGTGCCGGAGCGCACCCAGCCCTTCGTGGAGGCGCTGCGGCGCGAGCTGCCGCGCCGCTTTCCCGGCATTGTGGCGGTCTTTTTCGGCCATCTGGGCGACGGCAACATCCATGTGGTGACGGGCCTGCCCGAAGGGGTCGCCAAGCGGGAGGTGGAGGCGCTGGTCTATGAGACCGCCGGCGCCTTCGGCGGCACCATCTCGGCCGAACACGGCATCGGCACCATCAAGAAGCCCTGGCTTCATCTCGTGCGCGGGCGCGCCGACCTGGCGGTGCTGCGGCGTCTCAAGCGCACGCTCGACCCCAACGGTATCCTCAACCCCGGCAAGGTGGTGGACGCCTGAGAGGGTCGGTGACCGACGCCATCCACAGTCTTGCCACAGCCTCTGCGCGGATCGGCCTTGGCTCCGGCGGAATGTCCGCAGGCCGTGGCGGGTCCCTTCACCATCCGAAGGAAAGGTCACCGCGCCCAGGCCCCTGCGGAGCCCGCTTCGGCTCCCGGCCGCGCTGCGCCCGCAGGGATGCCCCATCCCTGGCCCGATCGAATCCACCGGCACGCGCAGCACGCCGCGTCATAGGACCTTCCTGACCTGAAGGCCGCCGTCATCCCCGGGGCCCGGCGCTCCCTGGCACCTCTCACAGGCCCGGGCGGGCGTCGTCGGGCCGGGCCAGCGCCGGCCGGCGCACCAGCCGCACCAGTTCCACCAGGCCGAAGCTCAAGAGCGCCAGCAGCAGCGGCAGCATGTAGTAGATGGCGCGGAAGGCCACCAGCGCGCCCAGCACCGCCGCCGCCAGCTCCGGCGCCGGATCCACCAGCAGCATCACCGCCCCCTCGAACACGCCGAGACTGCCCGGCATGGAGGAAAGCAGCCCCAGGCCCAGGGCCGCGACGAAGATGGCGAGGGTCTCGAAATAGGAGAGTCCCAGCGCTTCGGGCAGCAGCACATGGAGCGTCGCCGCCACCCCCAACAGATCGCCCACCCCGAGGGAGAGCAGGAACAGGCTGGTGCCGAGAGAGGGCAGGTCGATGAGATGGCCAAAGAGGCGGATCTTGCGGTGGAGCACCGAGCTTGTGAACACCACCGCCGCCACCGCCAGGATCAGCAGGCTGCCCGCAAGCCGCCAGGGCCAGGTGCCGGTGCCGAGGGCGTGGGCCAGGGGTTCGGGGTCGAGGGCAAGCCCCAGCCCCACCAGCATGAACAGGGCGAGGCCGAAGGTGGTGGAGAAATAGACCTGGATGGTGATCACATCGAGCAGGCTGAAGCCGCGCGCACCGTAGAGCTTGTAGCGCACGGTGGCGCCGATGAAGATGGCGAAGCCGGTGGCGTGGGCGATCCCCTGGGTGATGAAGGAATAGAGCGCCACCACCGGCAGCGCCAGCTGGCGGCGGGTATAGCCCACGGCATAGTATTCATACCCCACCAGCGCCACGAAGCTGAGCCCGGTGAACACCACCGCCAGCACCACCCGCGTGGGCCCGATGGCCACGAGCTCGGCCCACAATTGGGCGAGGGTCACATGTGCGGCCCAGCCGGCCAGCACCTTGAGGGAGAAGGCGAGCAGAGCCAGGCCCACGGCCAGCGACACCAGCCGCTTGAGCCACAGGCGCGACGGGCGGTGCACGGCATCGGTGGTGGCCGACACCGCCGGAGACGATGGCGCCGGCGGAACGGTGGCCGGCGGCGTGCTCTCGCGATGTTCGATCTCGCGGACGACGGTCACCCTCGGCTCCTCGCGCTCCCGGCCAGCATGGCGGGTGAAGGTCAAGATCCGGTAAACGGGCGACAGGGCGCACAGCCGCGGGCGATCCAGTCGCGCACGCGATACTTCAGCACCTTGCCCATGGCGTTGCGCGGCAGTTCGTCCATGAAGACCACCGCCCGGGGATGCTTGAAGCGGGCGAGCCGGCCGGCGAACAGCGCCAGCACCGCCGCTTCGTCGAGGGTGGGATCGGCCCGCACCACCACCGCCACCGGGATCTCGCCCCAGTGCGGGTCGGGCCGGCCCACCACCACCGCATCCCGGATGCGGGGATCCTCCCGCAGCACCGCCTCCAGCTCGGCCGGATAGATATTCTCGCCGCCGGAGATCACCACATCCTTCTTGCGGTCGACGATCCAGAGATCGCCACACTCGTCGAGCCGGCCGATGTCGCCGGTGCGGAACCAGCCGTCGAGGAAGGCCTCGCGGGTGGCGGCCTCATCCGCCCAGTACTCATACATCACATTGGGACCGCGGATCAGCACCTCGCCCGCCTCGCCCGCGGCCACCTCGCGGCCGTGCTCGTCCACCAGCCGCATCTCCACATGCAACCCCGGCTTGCCGACGGACCCGGGCCGTGCCAGCGCATCCTCGCGCCGCTGATAGACCGCGATCGGGCAGGTCTCGGTGGCGCCATAGACCTGGGCGGCGGGCACGCCGCGGCGGTTGAAGGCCTCCAGCAGATGGCGTGGCACCATCTGCGAGCCGCAGGCAATCATCCGCAGACAGCCTAAGTCCGTCTCCGGCCAGCGGGGATGGTCCACGAGCGCCTGCATGGTGGCCGGCACCAGCACGGTGAGGGTGGGGCGGTGGCGGGCGATGGCGGCAAGCGTGCGGGTGGCGTCGAACCGCTCCAGCAGCACCACCTCACCGCCGGCATAGAGAGCCGGCGTGGTCTGGATGTTGAGCCCGCCCACATGGAACAGCGGCAGCACCGTGAGCACCCGGTCCGCCCCGGTCAGCTCGTGCATGTGAAGCGCATTGAGGGCGTTCCAGAACAGCGCCTCCTGGGTGAGCACCGCCCCCTTGGGCCGGCCGGTGGTGCCGGAGGTGTAGACCACCAGGAGCGGACTTGTGAGCTCCACATGGGGGTTGCGGTCATCGCCTTCGGGTGCGGCTTCGAGGTCCAGGTGGGGCAGCGGATCCTCCGGCTCCACCGCCAGCGCCACCAGCCGCGGCACCTGGTCGGCGAGATCGTAGCCGGCCGCGGCGAAACTGGGGCCGCAGAGCAACAGCTCGCAGCCGGCATGGCGCAGGATCCAGGCGTGTTCGGCCGGCGCCAGCCGCCAGTTGAGGGGCACCAGCATGGCGCCGAGGCGGGCGGCGGCGAACAGCAGCACCAGCATGTCGGGGTGGTTGTAGCCGAGCCAGGCGATGCGATCGCCGCGACCAACGCCATGACCGTGCTTGAGGGCCCGGGCCATGGCCCGCACCCGCGCATCCAGCGCTCCATAGGTGAGCAGCCGCTCGCCGAAGCGCAGGGCCGGCCGTTCCGGCTGGAAGGCGGCATGGCGTTCGATCCAGCGGCCGATGTCCATGGTCCCCTCCCCCGACGACCCGGCCCTAGCCGGCGAAGGGCTCGCCCTTCTGGCGGATCTCCGCCACCCGCGGGTGCGCCACATGGTAGAAGTGGCGGTCGCAGTACTTGCACACCGCCTCGCCGCCCTTCTCCAGGGTGATGTATTCCACCGGGTGGCCGAGGACGCCCCCGCCGCCGTCGCAGCTCACCTCGAGGCGGTCGGTGATCACCACCTCCTCGCCGTCGAGGATGTAGTGTTCCTCGATCCCTTTACTCGCCATCGCCGCAGCCGACATGAACAGTGTATCTCCGATCATCGAGGTCGCGCCGTCATGGATAGGCCGCCTGCCCCACCAGCGTCGAGTCCCGAAGCGGTCGCAGCCGCCATCGAGATCCGCGGCCTGCGCAAGATCTACCGCGGCCAGGGCGGGCGGCCCGATAAGGAGGCGCTCGCCGGCATCGACCTCACCGTCCCCCGGGGCAGCTTCTTCGGGCTGCTGGGCCCCAACGGTGCCGGCAAGTCCACCACCATCAACATCCTCGCCGGGCTGGTGATCAAGACCGCCGGCCGCTGCCGCATCCTCGGGGTGGACATCGACCGGCGTCCACGCCTCGCCCGCCGGCTGATCGGGGTGGTGCCGCAGGAGCTCAACATCGACGCCTTCTTCACCCCGCGCGAGACCCTCGAATACCAGGCCGGCCTCTATGGAGTGCCGCCCGGGCGCCGGCGCACCGAGGAGCTGCTGGCGGCCCTGGGGCTTCAGGATGTGGCCGACGCCTATGCGCGCACCCTCTCCGGCGGCATGCGCCGGCGGCTGCTGGTGGCCAAGGCGCTGGTGCACGATCCGCCGGTGGTGATCCTGGACGAACCCACCGCCGGCGTGGATGTGGAGCTGCGCCGCCAGCTCTGGCGCTACATGCGCGAGCTCAACCGCCGCGGCACCACGGTGGTGCTCACCACCCACTATCTCGAGGAGGCGGAGGAACTGTGCGATCAGATCGCCATCATCGACCGCGGCCGGGTGGTGGCGTGTGATCGTACCGAACGGCTGCTCCACCGCATCGACGAAAAGGAACTGGTGCTGCGGGTGGAACCGGCACCCACCACCCTCGCGGACGAACTCAGGCGGCTGGGGTTCGAGCGCATCGGCGACGGCCGGCTTAGGGTGCGTTATCTGCGCGGCCACATGACGGCGGATGCGCTGCTGGAGGCGGTGCGCCGGGCCGGCTTCCGCATCCTCGACCTGTCCACCCACGAACCCGACCTCGAGGACATCTTCCTGCGCCTGGTGGCGCGCGATCGCCAACACCACGTGGAATCGACTCTGCCCTCTTGACCTTCCCTCTGCTGGAGGGTCCAGATGTTCCACCGGACTGGAACCTCCGGCGGAGGGGATCATGGCCGAGACAGCCGGTGCGATGGACAAGGCCGGGCAGGAGCTGGCGTTTCCGGTGGAGGGGATGAGCTGCGCCGCCTGCGCGACGCGCATCCGCAAGGCCCTCGAGAAGCTGGAGGGGGTGCGTGGGGTCGAGGTGGACCTGGCGCTGGAGCGCGCACGGGTGGAGCTCGCGTCCGAGGGCTCGCTTGCGGAGGTGGTGCAGGCGGTGGAGCGCACCGGCTATGGCGTGCCGCGCGAGACCGTCACCCTCACCATCGAGGGTATGAGCTGTGCCGCCTGCGTGCGCCGCATCGAACAGGCGCTGCGCCGGGTCCCGGGCGTGCTGGAGGCACGGGTCAATCTGGCGCTGGCGCGGGCGGATGTGGAGGTGGTGGCGGGTGCGGTGGAGCCGCGGGCCCTGATCGAGGCGGTCAAGGCCGCAGGCTATGAGGCCCATCTGCAGAGCGAGACGCGGCACGAGACGCCGGAACGTGCCGGCAGCGGCCGTATGGACGCGCTGTTGACCCTGGGGTCGGTGATCCTGACCCTGCCGCTGGTGGCCCAGATGGTGGCGCGCCTTGTGGGTTGGCCGTTCCATCTGACGCCCCTGCAGGAGGTGCTGCTGGCCACGCCGGTCCAGTTCATCGCCGGCTGGCGCTTCTACCGTGGGGCCTGGAAGGCGCTGCGGGCAAAGAGCGGCAACATGGACCTCCTGATCGCGCTCGGCACCACCGCCGCCTATGGCTACAGCCTGTGGCTGGTATGGGATCTGGGCGCGGCCTCGGCGGGCCTGCTCTACTTCGAGGCCTCCGCCGCCATCATCGCCGTCACCCGCATCGGCAAGTGGCTTGAGGAGCGGGCCAAGCGCAGCGCCGCCGAGGCCATCCGCCGGCTGATGGAGCTGCGGCCCGAGCGCGCCCGTATCCGCCGCGACGGGCAAGAGGTGGAGGTGCCCGTGGATGAGGTGCGGGTGGGCGATGTGGTGCTGGTCTACCCCGGCGAGCGGGTGCCGGTGGATGGCGTGATCCTCGCGGGCGAGAGCGAGTTCGACGAGTCGCTGGTCACCGGCGAGAGCCTGCCGGTGGCCCGGGGTGAGGGCGATACGGTGATCGCCGGCGCGGTCAACGGCAGCGGCTATGTGGAGGTGCGCGCGACCCGGGTGGGCCGCGATACCACCCTGGCCCGCATCGCCCGGCTGGTGGAACAGGCCCAGGCTGGCAAGGCGCCCATCCAGAAGCTGGTGGACCGGGTTGCGGCGGTGTTCGTGCCGGTGGTGGTGGGGATCGCTGCCCTCACCTTCGGCGGCTGGCTGCTGGCCGGCGGCACCTTCGAACAGGCGCTGGTGGCGGCGGTGTCGGTGCTGGTGATCGCCTGTCCCTGCGCCCTCGGTCTGGCGACGCCGGCCGCACTGGTGGCGGGGACCGGCTCGGCCGCCCGCGCCGGCATCCTGGTGAAGGACATCGAAACCCTGGAGCGCGCCCACGCCGCCGATACGGTGGTGTTCGACAAGACCGGCACCCTCACCGAGGGCCGGCCAGATGTGGTCCAGATCGTGCCCCTCGGCCCGTCGGAGGAGGAGGTGCTGCGGCTCGCGGCTTCCGCCCAGCTCCGCAGCGAACATCCGCTCGGGCGCGCCATGGTGCGGGCGGCCGAAGCGCGCGGCCTTGCCCTGACGCCGCCGAGCCGCTTCCAGGCAGTACCCGGGCGTGGCATCGAAGCCGAGGTGGAGGGGCACGGGGTGCGCGTCGGCCGACCCGGCTTTGCCACCTCCGGTCTTTCGGTGGACCCCGCCGTCGAGCGCCGGGCGGATGAGCTCGAGCGGGCGGGCACCACCGTCACCTGGGTGGTGGTGGACGGTCGGGTGGCAGGCCTCATCGCCCTGGCCGACCGGGTGCGGCCGGATGCGGCCGAGGCGGTGCGGCGGCTGCGGGCCGAGGGCCTCAAGGTGGTGATGATGTCGGGTGACAATCGCGCCACCGCCGAGGCGGTAGCGGCCCGGCTCGGCATCGATGAGGTGCTGGCGCCGGTGCCGCCCGAGGAGAAGGCCGCGCGGGTGGTGGCGCTGCAGGGCGAGGGCCGGGTGGTGGCGATGGTGGGCGATGGTGTCAATGACGCGCCGGCGCTGGCGGCGGCGGATGTGGGCATCGCCATGGGTTCGGGCACCGATGTGGCGCTCGAGACCGCCGGCATCACCCTCATGCGGCCGCGGCCGGTGCTGGTGCCGGCGGCCCTCGACATCGCCCGCCGCACCCGCCGCAAGATCCGGCAGAATCTGTTCTGGGCCTTCATCTACAATGTCACCGGCATTCCCATTGCTTCCGCGGGTCTGCTGGATCCGGCGGTGGCGGCCTTCGCCATGGCATTCTCGAGCGTGAGCGTGGTCACCAACGCGCTGCTGCTGCGGCGCTGGCGGCCGGAGATCCCACAGGAGGAGGAGAGCCATGAACATCGGCGAGGCGGCACGGCGCGCGGGGCTGCCCGCGAAGACGCTGCGCTACTACGAGGAGATCGGCCTGGTGCGGCCGAGCGGGCGGAAGGACAACGGCTATCGTGATTACAGCGAGCGCGACGTCCACCTGCTACGCTTCGTCCAGCGGGCCCGGGCGCTGGGGTTCTCGGTGGCGGACTGCCGTGAACTGCTGGCCCTCTACCTCGACCCTCAGCGCTCGGCGGCCGAGGTCAAGCGGCTGGCACTGGCACGCATCCGCGAGATCGAACGGCGCATCCGCGAACTCGAGGCGATGAAGCGGGCGCTGGAACATCTGGCGGAGAAGTGTCACGGGGAGGACCGGCCCGACTGTCCGATCCTCGAGGATCTGGCGGCGGAGGAGGAAGCGGCCGAGCCGCGGGCGGTGGCGTGAGCCGCCCGCGGCGGCGCGTCCACCGGGCGGTGGTGACGCCGGCCACCGGGGGGTCCTTCGTGCAGATGCGCCAGAGCTGACGTGCGGCCGTCGCAGATCATTAGAAGTGCCCACACATCCGTTTTCCAGAATCGATCGGATCTCACAAATGCGCTCTACATATCAAAATTAACTTAGCGAACCTAATTCTTTTCAGTAAAGCACACGAGAATCTTAAAAAACTAACTCATAGCGCTTTTAAAATGATAAAAAATAAACAAAGCAACAACGACCTAAATATGGCGGGCGAAATTCAATGCCCAAACTGACATATATTTGGATTTCTCAACGCCAAGACATATTTAGCATTCTCGCTAATAAAACACGTTTAACATTCTCAACACCAGGGCATATTTCGCATTCACCATATCAAAGCATATTTTACATCTGCAATGCTCATAAATGAATACTTGCAAAATTTTCAAAAATATCGAAAATATGCAGATGTCGATGTGTGTTTGCAATTTTGATAAATTTACCTAAAATTTGATTTCAATGGTTTTTAGTTTAAAAACAAAGATTTTAATTTTATTGGCAATCTCTTTAGCTTTATATGTGATAATATCGTTTGTTGTCTGCCTGATCTCGAAAATGTGATGCAAAATAACTCTTGTATAACCAGAATGATGATTGGAGTAAATTCGGCTATCACCCTCAAGTTTGGCGAATGATATTCCATCAGTTCTCATACATATAGGGAACGACCTTATCGGGATTCATAATGCCGTGCGGATCGAGGGCGCGCTTGATGGCCGCCATGGCCGCCACCGCCTCCTCGCCCAGCTCCCGCCCAAGCCATCGCTTTTTGCCGAGCCCCACGCCATGCTCGCCGGTGCAGGTGCCCTCCGCCGCCAGCGCCCGCGCCACCAGCCGCTCATTGAGCGCCCGCACCCGCGCCCATTCCTCCGGCGAGTCCGGATCCACCAGCAGGATCAGATGAAAATTGCCATCCCCCACATGACCGACGATGGTGGCGGGGATACCGCAGGCGGCGATGTCCGCCTGGGCCGCGCGGATCTGGTCCGGCAGCCGCGAGACCGGCACGCACACGTCCGTCACCCAGGACTCGGCCCCGGGCCGCAGCGCCTTGGCGGCATAGAAGGCATCATGGCGCGCGCGCCACAGCCGGCGCATCTCCTCCGGCCGCGTCGCCCAGCGGAAGGCGGTGCCGCCATGGGCGCGGGCGATCTCACCGGCGAGCTCCGCCTGCTCCCGCACCGCCGCCTCGCTGCCATGGAACTCGTAGAACAGCGTCGGCGCCGATGCGAACCCCTCGAGCCGGGCGAAGTCGATGCAGGCGCGCATCTGCAGCTCGTCCAGAAGCTCGATCCGCGCCACTGGAATGCCACTGCCGATGGTCTCCACCACCGCATCCACCGCCGCCCCCACCTCGGGAAAGGTGCACACCGCCGCCGCCATGTGTTCCGGCCGCGGCCACAGGCGCAGGGTGAGGCGGGTGATGACCCCGAGCGTGCCCTCGGAGCCCAGGAACAGGCGGGTGAGGTCGTAGCCGGCGGCCGACTTGCGCGCGCGATTGCCGGTCCGGAGGATGCGTCCGCCCGGCAGCACCACCTCCAGCGCCAGCACATTCTCGCGCATGCCGCCATAGCGCACGGTGGTGGTGCCGGTAGCGCGGGTGGCGGCCATGCCGCCGAGACTGGCATCGGCCCCGGGATCCACCGGGAAAAACAGGCCGGTATCCCGCAGATGGTCCTCCAGCCTTCGGCGGGTGACCCCCGGCTGCACCACCACATCCATGTCCTCCCCATGGACCTCGAGAATCCGGTCCATACGCGAAAGGTCGAGGCACACGCCGCCGCGGGTGGCCAACACATGTCCCTCGAGCGAGGTGCCGGTGCCGAAGGGTACCACCGGGATCCGGGCCTCGTGGCATACCCGCAGCACTTCCGCCACCTCCTCGGTGCTCTCGGGCCACAGCACCAGCTCGGGCGGCCTTGCCGGATGCCATGCCTCGCCGCGACCGTGCTGGGCCAAGACCGTGGGATTGCGCGAGGCGCGCGCGCCAAAACGCGCTTCCAGCCGGGCCAGTGCCGCCTTCCGGGCGGCCGCCGTCGCATGTTCGGACATGAGACTCCCCGCTTCCCGCCCGCGCGCCCATGTGGCACGAAGGACGCGGTTGGGGAAGGGAGCACCCGCGTACTGCGCGATGACCCCCGCGCGGCTTCGGCGCAAGGTTGAGTCAAGCTTGGCGCGGCAGCATCCTCCCGAAAAAGAACATTCCGAGATGCGAGGGCGCCCACCATGGCTGGCAGGATGGACGAGGTCCGACGGCTCACCCGCGCGCTCCTGGGGGCGTCGCTGCTGGCGCTGGGGTGGCTGCTGACGCCGCCCCTGGTGACCCCGCTCACAGGAGGCGGCATCGCCTGGGCGGATGAGGAGCAGGATGAAGACGATCCGGCGGATGACCGCGATGAGGACCGGGATGACGACCGCGACGATTCTGACGTGTCCGGCGACAGCGCTGCCGATGACGATTCCGACGACGACGGCGAAGCGGATACCGGCAGTTCCGATGATGGGGACGAAGGTGATGACGCGGACGACGGATCCGACGACGACGGTGCCGGCGACGGCAGCGATTCTGCGGGATCGAACGCGGATTCCGCCGACGACCCGTCGGATGATCCGGGTGATGATGACGACGATGCCGGCGCGGACAGTGACGATTCCCTAAGCGATGAGGGGACTTCCTCGGACGATGGCCGCGATGACGATGCCTCGGCGGATGCGGGCGACAGCGACGGCGGGGACTCCGCGGGGGCGGACGATGGTGCCGCGAATGACAGCGTGAGCGATGACGCGCCGGCTGATGACGGCGACGGGAGCGGTGACGGGCCCGGCGGCGACGATGACAGTGAGTCCCCGGTGGCCGAGGATGACACGGCCGACACCGAGGAGGGTGCTGAAGATGCCGGCGCAGCCGCTACGGCAACGGGCGGGGAGGACGAGGCAACGGATGGTGACGACTCGTCTGCGGCCACGAACAGCGAGGACGACAGCGACGATGGCTTGGATGTTGATGAGACGCTGGGCGGGGACATGACGCCACCTCTCCCCTGGCTGAGGCCGCCCGCGGACGAGGATGGGGGCGATTCGCCCGAAGACTATGAGCCCGTGCCCGAAGAGGAGGAAGAGATCATCCTGCGGCTTCGCTGGAAATCCTGATCATGGTCCGGCCCGCACGGTGTTTGGGCACCCTGCTTCTGCTGGTGGGATGGCTCGGTGGCTGCGGGGGTGATCGCGCCGCCCTCACCGCCGCCGTACCATCCCCGGCAGCCCTCGAGCGGCTTCTGCAGAATCCCGTCTGGGGCCAGGCGCTGCAGGAGGTGCTGGAGACCCGCCGCAGCGGCGAGCCCCTGCGGGTCCGTGACGGGACTGTCGGCCGGATCGTGGTGCTGGGCACCTACCGGCGGCGGGATGGGCGCTGGTGCCGGCGGTTTCGCATCGAGCGGGCGGGCGCTACCCCGCTCATCGGCTTTGCCTGCCGCGATCCCCGCGGCATCTGGCGGCTTCGGCCCGACCCCTTCGCCCGCCACATCTGAGCCGCACGCCCCGCCGCTCCTTTGCGAGGGCCCGAGGGCCTAAGGGGGGTTGTTGCGGGCGCGCTGGCGGCGGACCTCCGCCTCCAGCGCCAGCACCTGCTCCTCGCTCATGCCGAAATGGTGGCCGATCTCGTGCATCAGCACGTCGAACACCACCTCCTCAAGGCTGCAGCCGCGGGCGCACCACTCGTGAAGGATCGGCAGGCGGTAGAGGTGGATCATCTCGGGCTCGGCCGGCGGCAGTGCCATGGCCTGACGTTCGCCCACCGGCACGCCGCGATAGAGGCCGGTGAGCTCCAGCGGATCGTCGATCTCCAGCTGGGCCAGCGTCGCCTCATCGGGCCAGTCCTCCACCTTCACCGGCACCACCGCCACCAGTCCGCGGAAGGGCTCCGGCAGCGCCCGCAGAAGCTCGTGCGCGACCGTAGCCACATCGTCCAGGCTGGGCGGATAGAGCGCCCCGGGCCAGCCACCGTCATCCCGCCTCATGCGCCCTCCGCCCCATCCCACCGCTCAAAGGCAATGCCAGCGGCCTCCAGCCGGCGCGCGAGGGCCGCGCGGGCGGCTTCCAGCCGCGCAGGATCGGTGCCGCGAAAGACCGCATGGGTCCCCACCTGCCCCTTGCGGTAGAAGGGATAGCTGCCGATCTCGAGATCCCGGAAGGCGCGCTGGATGTCCGCCAGCAGCGCTGCCACATCGCCTTCGGGGGCATGCACCAGCAGGGTGCGGGAGGCCATGGGCGGTCCGCCGGCAAGCACGGGCCTCAAGGTGGTGAACATGGCCCGTGCCACCTCGGGAATGCCTGCCAGCACCAACACATTGCTCAGGCGAAAGCCGGGGGCGGCGCTTATCGGATTGTCGATCAGCTCAGCCCCCTCGGGCATGTCCGCCATCTTGAGGCGCGCCGCATTGAGGGCGTCCTCGCCGTACCAGGCCCGCAGCCGCCGTTCGGCCTCGGGATGGCGCACGAGCGGCCGGCCGAAGGCACGGGCGATCGCCTGGGCGGTGATGTCGTCATGGGTGGGGCCGATGCCGCCGGTGGTGAACACCCAGTCATACCGGCGCCGGCAGCTGTTGACCGCTTCCACCACCGCGTCGATCTCATCCGGCACCACCCGGGCCTCGCGCAGGCGGATGCCGAGCGCCGCGAGCTCCCGCGCAAGGAAGGGAAGATTGGCATCGCGTGTGCGGCCCGAGAGGATCTCATTGCCGATGATGATCACCGCGGCGGTCCGCGGTCGCACCTGGCCGTCGCTCATGCCACCTCGTCGGAGAAACGCCTGCCGTGCGCCTGCCCCATCCGCTCCATCCGGGTCTGCTGCTGCGACGCTATAGACGCTTTCTGGCCGATGTCGAGCTCGCGGACGGCACCACCGTCACCGCCCACATCGCCGACCCCGGCCGGCTGCCGGGGCTGGCGGTGCCCGGCGCACGGGTGTGGCTGTCGCACGATCCAGCCCCGCACCGCCGCCTCGCCTGGACGGTGCGGCTGATGGAACAGCACGGCCAGCTGGTGGCGGTGGACAGCCGCAACCCCAACCGGCTGGTGCGCGAGGCGCTGGCGGCGGGCGATCTCGACCTCGGCCCCGTGCGCCGCATCCGCCCGGAGCCCTCGCCCGGCCGCGGCACCCGCCTCGACTTCCTGCTGGAGCGCGACGACGGCCGCCGGCTGTGGATCGAGGTCAAGGGCATCACCTGGAACCGCGGCGGCGGCCTTGCCGCCTTTCCCGACGCCCCCACCACCCGCGGCCGGCGCCATCTCGAGGTGCTCGCCCGCCTTGCCGCCGACGGTGAGGCGACGCTGTTGCTGTTCGTGGCCCAGCGCGCCGATGTGGACCGCTTTGCGGTGGCGGCTGATGTGGACCCGGCCTATGGCGACGCCTTCGCGCGGGCGCGGACAGCCGGCGTCCAGGTGGCGGTGCGGCGCTGTCATATCAACCTTGAAGAGATCGTTCTGGACGACGCTATCCCTGTGGTTTAATTCTCGGGGGGCCATGAGCGGTGCCCCCGAGGATCTCCACCGCCGGCTCGCCCGCTTCGGCCTCACCCTCGAGGCCGCGGCGGGGGACTATGCCCTTGTCGGCGAGACCTTTCCCCTGCGCCATCTGATCCGCGCGGCCGGCGGCAGGTGGGATGGGGAGCGCCGGCGTTGGCGGCTCGATGCTGCCGCTCTGGCGCGTCTGTGCGAGCGGCTCGAAGCGTTGGCGGCCCAGGACGGGCTTGCCGAACGGCCGGCCACCTTCGAACAGGCAGCCGGCGAGCGAGTGCGCTGGGGCCAGCGCCACTACCACGGCCATCGCCGGCGGCTCAGGGAGCGCTTCCTGCGGGCCTCGGGGGCGGCGCTGGCCGACTATGAGCTTTTGGAGCTGCTGCTGTTTTTCGCCGTCTGGCGGCGGGATACCAAGCCCATCGCCAAGGACATGCTGCGGCGCTTCGGCTCGCTCGGCGGGGTGCTGGCGGCGGATGATTCGCGCTATCGCGAATGTTTCGGCCTCGACCCGGAGGCGGTGGCGGAAGGCGAACGCCGCCAGCAGCGCGAGGACGATCTCCTGTTCACCCGGGTGCTGCTCAAGGCCATCTATGAACTCCACAAGCGGGTGCTGGCGGAGGAAGTGCGCGAGCGCGAGCTCATCTCCAGCTGGTCGGCGCTGGTGCGCTATCTCGAGGCAAGCCTCGCCCACGAGCCGCGCGAACAGTTCCGCATCCTCTTCCTCGACCGCAAGAACCGCCTCATCGCCGACGAGCTGCAGGGACGCGGCACCGTCGACCACACGCCGCTCTATCCCCGCGAAGTGGTGCGGCGGGCGCTGGAGCTCGGAGCGAGTGCGGTGATCCTGGTGCACAACCATCCAAGCGGCGATCCCACCCCTTCCGAGGCCGACATCGCCATGACCCGCCAGGTGGTGGCGGCGCTGCAGGCGGTGGGAATCACCGTGCATGACCATGTGGTCGTGGGGAAGCACGGCCACACCAGCTTCCGTTCCGCCGGCCTGCTCTAACACCCGGCTTTCCCACCCTGCCGCCGCACTATATTAGCTCCAGCGACAACCCCTGCGACAGCGAGTCCTCAAGACATGGCGGAAGCGGCAAGCCGACGTCGCGAGGTGGACGAGCGCCAGCGGGCCCTTGAAGCGGCCATCGCCCAGATCGAGCGGGCGTTCGGCAAGGGCTCGGTGATGCGCCTCGGCCAGAGCGACCAGAAGATCGAGATCGAGACCATCTCCACCGGCTCCTTGGGGCTGGATATTGCCCTCGGCGTGGGCGGCCTGCCGCGCGGGCGCATCGTCGAGATCTTCGGCCCCGAGAGCTCCGGCAAGACCACCCTGGCGCTGCATGTGGTGGCCGAGGCGCAGAAGGAGGGGGGCGTGTGCGCCTTCGTGGATGCCGAACACGCCCTCGACCCCACCTATGCCGCCGCCCTCGGGGTGGATCTGGACAATCTCCTCATCAGCCAGCCCGATACCGGCGAACAGGCACTGGAGATCACCGACACGCTGGTGCGCAGCGGCGCGGTGGACGTGATCGTGGTGGACAGCGTCGCGGCGCTGGTGCCCAAGGCCGAGCTCGAGGGCGAGATGGGCGATGCCCATGTGGGGCTGCAGGCGCGGCTCATGAGCCAGGCGCTCAGAAAGCTCACCGCCTCCATCAACCGCTCGCGCACGCTGGTGATCTTCACCAACCAGATCCGCTCCAAGATCGGGGTGATGTTCGGCAACCCGGAGACCACCACCGGCGGCAATGCCCTCAAGTTCTATGCCTCGGTGCGGCTGGACGTACGCCGCATGGGCCAGATCAAGGACCGCGATCGGGTGATCGGCAACCAGACGCGGGTCAAGGTGGTCAAGAACAAGGTCGCCCCGCCCTTCCGCCAGGTGGAGTTCGACATCGTCTACGGCAAGGGCATCTCCAAGGCCGGCGAGCTGCTCGATCTCGGGGTGAAGGCCGGCATCGTGGAGAAGTCGGGCTCGTGGTACGCCTACGGCGACCAGCGCATCGGCCAGGGGCGCGAGAACGCCAAGGCGTTCCTCGAAGCCCATCCCGAGATCGCCCAGGAGATCGAGCGCCGGGTGCGGGAGAACGCCGGCATCGTCGCCAGCACCCCGGGCTATGATCTCACCGCCGAGGAAGAGCCTGCCCTGGACTGAGCCCGGCCCCAAGCCACCGGATACGGACGGACCATGCCCAGCACCAACGAGATCCGCAGCCTGTTCCTCGACTACTTCCGCCGGCACGACCACGAGATCGTCCCCTCGAGCCCGCTCGTGCCCCACAACGACCCGACCCTGCTGTTCACCAACGCCGGCATGGTCCAGTTCAAGAACGTGTTCACCGGCGTGGAGACGCGCCCCTACAAGCGCGCCGCCTCGGCCCAGAAGTGCGTCCGCGCGGGCGGCAAGCACAACGATCTCGAGAACGTGGGCTACACCGCGCGGCACCACACCTTCTTCGAGATGCTCGGCAATTTTTCCTTTGGCGACTACTTCAAGGAAGGGGCGATCGAACTCGCCTGGAACCTGGTCACCCGCGAGTTCGGCCTGCCGAAGGAACGGCTTCTGGTGACCGTCTATGTGGACGATGATGAGGCCTTCCAGCTCTGGCAGAAGATCGCCGGCCTGCCGCCGGAGAAGATCATCCGCATCGCCGGCTCCGACAATTTCTGGATGATGGGCGATACCGGCCCCTGCGGGCCGTGCTCGGAGATCTTCTGGGACCACGGCCCCGAGGTGCCGGGTGGCCCACCCGGCAGCGCCGAGGAGGAGGGCGATCGCTTCATCGAGATCTGGAACCTGGTGTTCATGCAGTATGAGCAGCTGCCCTCCGGCGAGCGGGTGCCGCTGCCCAAGCCCTCCATCGACACCGGCATGGGGCTCGAGCGCATCGCCGCGGTGCTGCAGGGCAAGCACGACAACTATGAGATCGACCTCTTCCAGAAGATCATCCAGCGCTCGGTGGAGCTCACCGGCAAGCCCTTCAGCGGTCGCTTCCGCCCGTCCCACAAGGTGGTGGCGGATCATCTGCGGGCCGCCGCCTTCCTCATCGCCGACGGGGTGATGCCGGCCAATGAGGGGCGCGGCTATGTGCTCCGCCGCATCATGCGGCGCGGCATGCGCCATGCCCACTTCCTCGGCGCCGAGGAGCCGCTCATGTGGCGGCTGCTGCCGGCGCTGGTGGAGGAGATGGGCACCGCCTATCCCGAGCTGGTGCGGGCCGAATCGCTCATCCGCGAGGTGCTGCGGCTGGAGGAGACCAACTTCCGCAAGACCCTCGAGCGCGGCCTGCGGGTGCTGGCGGAGGAGCTGGCGCGGCTGCCCGAAGGTGCTCCGCTTCCCGGCGAAGTCGCCTTTCGCCTGTACGACACCTACGGCTTTCCCCTGGACCTCACCCAGGACATCCTGCGGGCCGAGGGGCGCGCGGTGGACGTGGCGGGGTTCGAGCGCTGCATGGCGCGCCAGCGGGAGGCGGCGCGGCGGGCGTGGAAGGGCTCCGGCGCCAAGGCGGTGGAGCGCATCTGGTTCGAGGTGCGCGAGCGCTTCGGCCCGACGGAATTCGTGGGCTATGTGAGCCCCTCGGCCGAAGGTCAGATCCTGGCCATCGTCAAGGACGAGGCGCAGGTGGAGGTGGCCCGGGCGGGCGAGCGGGTAGCGCTGGTGGTGAACCAGACACCCTTCTATGGCGAGTCCGGCGGCCAGATCGGCGATACCGGCATCATCCGGGTGGGCGAGGCGCGGGTGCGGGTGGAGGACACCCAGAAACCCCTGCCCGATCTCCATGTCCACATGGGCACCGTCGAGGCCGGTGAGATCCGCGTGGGCCAGATCGCCCAGCTCCAGATCGACGTGGCCCGCCGCAACGCCCTGCGCCGCGCCCATTCCGCCACCCACCTGCTGCATGCAGCCCTGCGCCGCCATCTCGGCACCCATGTGGTGCAGAAGGGCTCGCTGGTGGCACCGGATCGGCTACGCTTCGATTTCGCCCACACCCGCCAGGTCACACCCGAGGAGCTCGCCGCCATCGAGGATGAGGTCAACGCCCTGGTGCGCCAGAACGGTGAGGTGCGGGTGCGGATCATGGGCCTTGAGGAGGCGCTGCAGCAGGGCGCCATGGCGCTTTTCGGCGAGAAGTATGGCGATGAGGTGCGGGTGGTGGCCATGGGCCAGCACCCGGAGCAGGACGGCCCCTACTCCATTGAGCTCTGCGGCGGCACCCATGTGGCCCGCACCGGTGACATCGGCTATGTCCGCCTGACCCAGGAGAGTGCCGTGGCCTCGGGCATTCGCCGGATCGAGGCGCTCACCGGCGAGGCGGCGGTGCGCTGGGTGCGCGCGCGCGAAGATCTGCTCCAGGGTGCCGCCTATGCCCTCAAGGTGCCGGCGGAGCAGATCCCGACCCGCATCGACCAGCTCTTGGAGGAGCGCCGCCGGCTCGAGCGGGAGATCGCCGAGCTCAAGCGCCGGCTGGCGCTGGGCGGGACCGCGGCGGCGCCCGAGGTGGAGGAGGTGGGCGGCATCCGCTTTCTCGGCCGGGTGCTGGAGGATGTCCCGCCGAAGGAATTGCGCGCGGCCGCCGATCAGCTCCTGCAGAAGCTCGGCTCGGGCGTGGTGGCGCTGGTCTCCGTCAATGACGGCAAGGCAGCGGTGGTGGTGGCGGTCTCCAAGGACCTCACCGACCGGCTCGATGCCCGTGAGCTGGTGCGGCGTGCCGTTGAAGTTCTCGGCGGTCTCGGTGGCGGCGGCCGCCCCGACTTCGCCCAGGGCGGCGGCCCGGAGGGTGAGAAGGCGAAGGAGGCGGTGGCGGCAATCCGTCACGAGTTTGATACTCTTCTCACATTACTTTGACTTCCAGAGCAAGGAAACGGACGATGCCAACGATCTCCTTCATTAACTTCAAAGGCGGCGTTGGAAAAACCACGTTATGCGTTGAGATCGCCGCGGCCCTGGCTGGAAAAATGAATGAGCCTGTCCTCGTTGTTGATCTCGATCCACAATCAAATGCTACATTTTATTTGATCGACGAGCAAGAATGGGAAAGAAGGAGAAACACAACCGGAACTCTAAGAGACTTTTATAAGCAATTTTATGACAATTCTGACATAACGGCTCTTCCTGATATATTAGAGAAACTTGTTATAAAAGATGAGATCGCCAAACGACTTTTCAAAAGCCTTCAGAAACATATCAAACTTGAACTCGTTCCTTCCGATATTGAACTTTTTGGGATGGACATGGAAATCATTCAAAAATATGGGAACAAAAATATAACTACCATGAATCTTCTTCATATAGCCTTGTCC
This sequence comes from Rhodospirillales bacterium, assembly GCA_015490605.1. Lineage (GTDB taxonomy): Bacteria > Pseudomonadota > Alphaproteobacteria > Geminicoccales > Geminicoccaceae > HRBIN39. Next base: position 21,240 of record WFXL01000150.1, on the reverse strand, counting down.
GGCCTTGAGAAAAAATACTCTTTTATATTGATAGACTGCCCTCCTAATATGTATCTTTCAACACAAAACGGAATTATATCAAGCGATTATTATGCAATTGTGGCGTTGCCAGAATATTTATCCACGATAGGAATCGGACAAATTATTCATTCTGTTACGACAACCTTGAATCTATATAGAAACATGGGCGGATCATCTAAAAAGTCTTGCCGACTTCTGGGGATTATATTTAATAAAGTGAAATATAGAACTGGCGGCGCTCAGACACAAGCGCGAATCATGGATTTAATTAAAAGAGAATACGGTGAAAAAGTATTCGAAACTTGGATTCCTACTTCAGACAGGATTGCATCCAGACCCGAAATTCGCATACCTATCGCGCTATCTGGCTATGCACAGGATGAGGAATATGAGAAAAGAATAAAACAACTTGCTGAAGAATTTTATGATCGTGTTACATCGCCTTAGGGAGATGCAAAAATGGATACAAAATATATCGCTAAACAACTGAGAAAAATTGCAGAAGAAATTAACAGGATTTCTACATCTCTTGAAAAACATTTTAGTCAAGATGAGCATCATGACGCTTTTAACAAGCGCCATCAAGGAAAATTCCATATCGATATCAACCAGATTAAGAGGAAGATGGTAGAAATAAAGGACAAAGAGAAGCGCATTGAGTATTTAACCAAGTCGTTCAATAAAGATATGTTAGCAACAATATATTCGGAAGTGAGGGGAAAGCCGACAAACAAAAAACTTCCAAAGGAGAGAATAGCGCATCTCATTTATATGGATCTTTTCGGATTTAAAAAGGGGCATAGAGTTGTCAGGAGATATCATAAATTGTCTGAAGAATAGCATCGCATTCCTAGAGATTGTTTGGTGAATAATTATTCTGCTTATTGGCGGCTTTGCATCAACCAAACATTACTAGAAATTCCATTGCGGAAATTTACAAGCGATGCTGTATTTTTACGTAGAACTATCGTGTTCATGCTTGCCGGGAGAGCCGGGGTGAGCGGCGTGCCCAAACGTCTGCGCAAGCCGCCGCTCGTGAAGCCATCTGGGAGCTACGCTTCGAGCCGGCACAGGAAAACGCCGGCGACTATCTCCATGGCGCCCTCGTCACCACGGCCGACAACAGGTCCGACTGCGATCCCCACGAAGCGGGCTACAATTATCCCGCATCTGCCGGTGCGGACTCGTGGAAAGATGAAACCACCTATTGCCTGCAGATGGCCGATCGCGTGCTGGCCGATGTCGCCCGGCTGATGCCCTGATGGGACGCCTGCCCGGACACGCGGGTCGGTCGGTTCACCGGGCGCGGGGCGCGCGTCGCTCCCATGCCGGAACCGCCTCGAGAGCGCTGCCAGCGCGCCAGGTCGCAGATCATCGGGGGCGTACACCGCCACTGATGCGCCCCATGGGGCCCTAAGAAGACAGCATGGCACGTTCCCCCGGAGCCCAGCAAGGCCCACGGGCAGGAGCGGTGCTGACCCTCACCCCAGCGTCGGGATGGTCCACTCGGGGCCCTGGGGCCGGTCGGGCCAGCGGCTGGTGATGGCCTTGAGGCGGGTGTAGAAGCGGATCCCTTCGAGCCCATGGGTGTGGTGGTCGCCGAAGAGCGAGCGCTTCCAGCCGCCGAAACTGTGATAGGCCACCGGCACCGGGATCGGCACATTGATCCCCACCATGCCGATCTTCACCGCTTGGGCGAACTCCCGCGCGACCCCGCCGTCGCGGGTGAAGATGGCGACCCCATTGCCGTACTCGTGTTGGTTGATGATCTCCACCGCCTTCTCAAGGCTCGGCATGCGCACCACCGACAGCACCGGGCCGAAGATCTCCTCCCGATAGATGCGCATCTCGGGTGTGACCCGGTCGAACAGCGACCCCCCGATGAAAAAGCCCTTCTCGTAGCCCTGCATGCGGAAGTCGCGCCCGTCCACCACCAGCTCGGCACCCTCCTCCACGCCGAGATCGATGTAGCGCCGCACCCGCTCCAGATGCTCGCGCGTGACCAGCGGCCCCATCTCCACGCCGGGCTCGGTGCCGGGGCCGATGCGGATCTGTCGCACCCGCGGCGCCAGCTTCTCGATCAGCCGATCGGCCACCTCCTCACCGATGGGCACCGCCACCGACACCGCCATGCAGCGCTCGCCGGCTGAACCATAGGCGGCGCCATAGAGGGCATCCACCGCCTGGTCGAGGTCAGCGTCGGGCATGATCACCATGTGGTTCTTGGCACCGCCCAGGGCCTGCACCCGCTTGTTGTGGGCGGTGCCGGTGCGCCAGACATATTCCGCCACCGGGGTCGAGCCCACGAAGGAGATGGCGGCCACATCCGGGTGGCTCAAAAGCGCGTCCACCGCCTCCTTGTCGCCATTGACCACATTGAACAGCCCCTCGGGCACGCCGGCCTCGAGGGCGAGCTCCGCCAGCCGCATGGGACAGGAGGGGTCCTTCTCCGACGGCTTGAGGACGAAACCGTTGCCCGTCACCAGCGCGAGCGGCGCCATCCACAACGGGATCATGGCCGGGAAGTTGAACGGGGTGATGCCGGCGCACACCCCCAGCGGATAGCGCTGGGAGATCAGGTCCACCCCGGTGCCCACATTGAGGCTGTACTCACCCTTGAGGAGATGCGGCGCGCCGCAGGCGAACTCCACCACTTCGAGGCCGCGGATGAGCGACCCCTTCGAGTCCTCCAGCGTCTTGCCGTGTTCCTCGGTGATCAGCCGGGCGAGCTCATCCATGTGCCGTTCGATGAGCTCCTTGTAGCGGAACATGATGCGGGTGCGGCGGATGATGGGAAGCTGGGCCCATTCGGGTTGCACCCGCTTGGCGGCCTGGACCGCCCGGTCCACCTCGGCGGCGCTGGCAAACGCCACCCGCCCGGTCTCCTCGCCGGTGGCGGGATTGTAGATGGGCCCGCTGCGCCCGCTCTCGCCGGGCACCCGCCGACCGTCGATGAAGTGGCCGATCTCCTTGGACATGGATGCTCTCCCCGGATGCGCACCGCACCTCCCGGAGGGCTCTCTTAGCCGCCGCCGGCAGAGGCGTCGAGGGCGCTCCGCCGCCGTTCCAGCGCCCCGCATGTCGCAGCCCCCATGGGCCCGCGACGGTGGTGCTGCCGTCCCCGGAGACAGCCCCGCGGCCGGCCGTGCTTGCACCGCGCGCCGGGGCTGGCTAGGGACGGGAGGGATCGGGATGGATCGGCCGTGTTTGAGGACCTGCGGACCTACGAGGAGGGAGCGAGCCTCGCCTGTGACCTGTGCATCGTCGGCAGTGGTGCCGCGGGTCTCACCCTCGCCCACGAGCTCCGCGACAGCGGGCTTGACATTCTGGTGCTGGAGGCGGGTGGCTTCGAGCTCGAGCCCGAGATCCAGGATGCCTATGTCGGCCGCAATGTCGGCCTTCCCTATTTCGACCTCGACACCTGCAGGCTGCGCTATTACGGCGGCACCACCAACCACTGGGCCGGCTTCTGCCTTCCCTTCCGCCCCTACGAATATGCCCCGCGGCCGTGGATCCCTTGGAGCGGCTGGCCCTTCGGCCCCGAGGAGATGGCCCCGTGGATCCGGCGCACCGCCGAATTCCTCGGCTTTGCCGCTGATGCCTGGAATGTGGCCGGCTGGGCCGAGCGGCTGGGCTATCGGCCGTGGCCGCTGGATCCGCGGCGCTTTGAGAATGCGGTCCATGTGATCCGCCCGGTGCGCATGGGCCCGGTGCTGCGCGACGAGCTCGCCCAGGCCGAGCGCGTGCGGGTGCTGCTCCATGCCGACGTGCTGGAGATCCTGGCCAATGAGCGCGCCGATCATGTGACAGGGCTCGCGGTGGCCACCCCCGACGGCCGCCGCTTTCGCATCCGCGCCGGCACGGTGGTGCTCGCCACCGGCGGCATCGAGAATGCCCGCATCCTGCTGCTCTCGCGCTCGGTGCAGCCGGAGGGCCTGGGCAACGCCCACGGGCTCGTGGGCCGCTTCTTCGCCGAACATCCGGTGATGAAGGTGGCGGAGATCCTGCCGGTGGACCCGAGCGTGGATGCCTGGTTCTACGATGACCATTGGCTGGAGGACGGCGGCCGGGTCTCGCCCTTTGTCATCCTGGCACCGGAGGCTTGGGAGGAGCTGCAGGTGGGGCCGGTCACCTTCGACCTGCGGCCGATCCCGATCGAGTCCTATGACGCCCCCGGCATGTATGCGCTGCGCAGGCTGCGGGGCCGCTTCGCCCGCTGGGACTTCGACGGCGTCAGCGACGACCTTCTGGCGATCATCACCGACCTGGGCTCGGTCCTCGACTACGCCTATGAGACGGCCTGGGCATGGCAACAGCCCATCGGCCGGATCGACGTCTATGCCGCTACCGTGCCGGTGCCCCATCCCGAAAGCCGGGTGTTGCTGGGCGAGGAGCGCGACGCCCTGGGCCGCCCCCGGGTGGTGCTGGACTGGCGGCTGACCCCCTTCGATCGTCGCACCATCGCCCGCGGCGCCGAACTTCTGGGGGCGGAGGTGGGCCGTCTCGGCCTCGGCCGGCTGCGCCTGACCTTCGAGGAGGAGGGCGAAAGCTGGCCGGAGGACATGGAGGGCGCCAACCACCATGTGGGCACCACTCGCATGGCCACCGATCCGCGCCAGGGCGTGGTCGACCCCGACGGGCGCGTGCACGGGATCGACAATCTCTACATCGCCGGCAGTTCCATCTTTCCCTTCCCCGGCATCGGTACCCCCACCTTCATGATCATCGCCCTGGCCATGCGGCTTGCCGACCATCTGCGCCGGAGACTCGCCCCATGAGCCTGCCCTTCAGCCGTCGCTGGCTGCTGCGTCTTGTGGCCGCCACCGCCATCCTGCGACCCTGGAGCCGCCTGAAGGCCGCGGCCAGCGTGGGTGATCCCCTCGGCCGGCTTAGGACCTCGCTGCAGCACCCCGAGGCCTTCCGCCGCCTCGGCCGGCAGCTCTTGGACCGGGAGCTCATGCCCCGCGACCGTGCGGCCCTCCTGCGGATGCTGACCGGTGACGGCGAAGCACCTGACCCCTCCTGGGATGGCCCGCGCTGGCGCGCCTGGTGTGCCCGCCGGATCCGCGAGGACTTCGCCCATCGTCGCCTGTGCCGTCTGGACGGCTGGGTGCTCGCCCGCAGCGAGGCCGCCCTGGCGGCCCTCTTGGCCCTCGACTGACGCCCCCGCTGTCGCTCCGGGCGTTGCCGCCGGGGCGGGGCCCAGAAGCGGGCGCTGGTGGCACGGGGCGCCATATCCCGCCCGCCCCTTGCCGGCACCCGACGGATGCTCCATCTTGCTCCGGGATCTCAACGGGGTGCGCCGGGAAGGCGCTGAGAGCCGCGTAGCCTCGCGGCAACCCGTCGAACCTGATCCGGTTAACACCGGCGGAGGGAATTGAGATGCCGACACGCCCGTGCCCGCATCGTCCCCCGACCGGCCCGTGCCCGGGGGACGGTGATGCAGCCTTCTGACCCCGCCCGCGCCCTCAGCCACCGTGCCGGCGAGATCCTCGAGCGCCTCCGCCGCCTGCGGCCGCGCGTCCATGTGCTGACCAGTCCGGTGGCGGCCCAGCGCTCGGCCGATGTGCTCACCGCCGCCGGCGCAATCCCCTCCATGACCATCCGGGTGCGGGATGTGGTGGACTTCGTGCGCGCGGCCGACGCCCTCGTGGTCAATCTCGGCATGCTCGATGCCGAGCGGGAGCTGGCCGCACGCCTGGCCGTGGGCCAGGCCATCCGCCGCCGCACGCCCTGGCTTCTGGATCCGGTCAAGCTCGAGCTCAGCGGTGCGCGCAACACCCTCACCCACGAGCTGCTGGCCCAGAGCCCGCGGGTGGTGCGGCTCAACCGCTGTGAGGCGACGGCGCTGGTGGGCTCCAGCGAGCCCGAAGTGGTGGCTGCGTGGGCCCGGCGCGCGGGGCTGGTGCTGGCCGTAAGCGGCCCCACAGATCTCGTCACCGATGGCCGTCGCACCCTTGAGATCGGCAACGGCACCGCGCTTTTGGACCGCCTTACCGCCACCGGCTGTGCCCTCTCGGCCCTGACCGGCGCCTTCCTCGCGGTCCACGGCGATCCCTTCGAGGCCGCCGCCGCCTGCACCCTGGTCTATGGCGTGGCCGCCGAAGTGGCCGCCTTCGAGGCTGCGGGGCCGGGGACGCTGGCCGCCCGTCTGCTGGATTCCCTCTACGCCCTCACCCCCACTCTGCTGCATGAGCGGGCACGGGTGCGATGAAACCGCCTTTGGACCTCCGGCTCTACGCCATCCTCGACCCCGGCCTGACCTGCGGCCGCGATCCCGTGGCGGCGGCCGAGGCGGCGGTGCGCGGCGGTGCCACCCTGGTGCAGCTGCGGGACAAGGGCGGCAACACCCGGCGCCTGGTGGCGCTGGCCCGAACCCTCAGGAGCCGGCTCCAGCCCCTGGGGGTGCCGCTGATCGTGAACGACCGGGTGGATGTGGCCCTAGCCGCAGACGCTGCCGGCGTGCACCTCGGGCGCGAGGACATGGCGCCGGCCGATGCCCGCCGTCTCCTGGGCGCGGACCGCGTCATCGGCGTGACCGCCCACCGTCCCGAGGAGGTGGACGCCATCGATCCTGCGATCGCCGACTATGCCGGTCTCGGCCCGGTCTTTCCCACCACCAGCAAGGACCCCGGCGACCCGCCGCTGGGACCGGCCGGGCTCGCCCGGCTGATCACGCGGCTGCGCCGGCGGGCCCCCGGCTTTCCGGTGGTGGCCATCGCCGGCATCAGTGCCGCCAATGCGGCCGCCGTGATCCGGGCGGGGGCCGATGGGGTGGCGGTGATCGGCGCCCTGTTCCTGGCCGAGGACATCGAGGCCGCCGCCCGAAGGCTGCGGGCGGTGGTCGAATCGGCCCTGAGCATGCGCGGGAGGGAGGAGCCATGAGTGTGCCCACGGCGCTCACCATCGCCGGTTCGGATTCGGGTGGCGGGGCCGGCATCCAGGCCGATCTCAAGACCTTCTCGGCCCTCGGCGTCTACGGGGCCTCGGTGCTCACCGCCCTCACCGCCCAGAACACCCGCGCCGTCACCGCCATCCATGAGGTGCCGGCGGATTTCGTGGCCGCTCAGATGGATGCCGTCTTCGCCGACATCCGCATCGATGCCGTCAAGATCGGCATGCTGGCGGATGCCGACATCATCGAGGCGGTGGCCGAGCGCCTGCGCCACTGGCGCCCGCGCTGGATCGTGCTCGATCCGGTGATGGTGGCCAAGAGCGGGGATCGGCTGTTGCGTGAGGAGGCGGTGGCGGCGCTGCGGCGCCATCTGTTGCCGCTTGCCGACCTCATCACCCCCAATCTGCCCGAGGCGGCGGTGCTGGCGGGCGCAGAGCCCGTCCGCGAGCGCCGCCACATGGGTCGGCTTGCCGCCCGCCTGCAGGGGCTGGGGGCCCGCAATGTGCTCCTCAAGGGTGGCCATCTGGGTGCGGCGGAAAGCCCCGATCTGCTGCTGGTGGGGGGCGAACTCCACTGGCTTGAGGCCGAGCGGGTGGCCACCGCCAACACCCACGGCACCGGCTGCACCCTGGCCGCCGCCATCGCCGCCTGGCTAGCCCGCGGCCGCCCCCTGCCCGAGGCGGTGGCGCTGGCCAAACGCTACCTCACCGGCGCCCTGCGCCATGCCGATGCCCTTGGCATCGGCCACGGCCACGGCCCGGTCCACCACTTCTGGCATCTCTGGCCCCATCTGGAGGGATGGCAACCGTGAGTCTCACCCGTCGCAGCGCCCTCGCCGCCACCGCCGCAGCCCCCCTCGCAGCGCCCCGGGTGGTGCGCGCGGCCCGACATCATCGCTGGCGCATGGTCACCAGCTGGCCGCGGGATCTCCCCGGTCCCGGCGTGACCGCCCGGCGGCTGGCCGAGCGCATCGCCGCCATGTCCGGCGGCCGCCTGGTGGTGGAGCTCCACGCCGCCGGCGAGCTGGTGCCGGCCTTCGAGGTGCTGGATGCGGTGGGGCGGGGCGTGGCCGAGATGGGCCACAGCGCGGCGCTGTTCTGGATGGGCAAGGCCAAGGTGGCCGCCCTGTTCACCGCCGCCCCCATGGGGCTGACCCCGCTCGAGCACACGGCCTGGATCGAGCATGGCGGCGGCCAAGCCCTGTGGGACGAGCTCTATGCCGACTTCGGCGTCAAGCCCTTCATGGCCGGCAACACCGGCATGTCCATGGGCGGCTGGTTCCGCCATGAGATCCGCTCGGCCGCCGACCTGCGCGGACTGCGCTGGCGGATGCCCGGGCTCGGCGGCGAGCTCTATGCCCCCTTCGGCATCGTCCAGGTGTCGCTGCCGCCGGGTGAGATCCTGCCGGCGCTGCAGAGCGGTGCCATCGATGCCGCCGAGTTCGCCGGACCCGCGAGCGACCTCGCCCTGGGCTTCCACAAGGTGGCCCGCTACTACTACTGGCCCGGCCTGCACGAGCCCAACGGCACCGGCGAGGCGCTGGTCAACCGCGCGGCGTGGGCGGCGCTGGATGAGGAGCTGCGGGCGGTGGTGGCGGAGGCCTGCCGCGCCGAGAACGCCTATGCGCTGGCGGAGTCCGAGCGGCGCAATGCGGCCGCCCTGCGGGCCCTCACCACCCGCCACGGTGTCCAACTGCGGCGCTTTCCCGCCGATGTCATCGCCGCCGCCCGCCGGCAGGCCCGCGAGGTGCTGGCCCAGTTCAACCGGCCGGGGATCAGCGGGCGCATCTACCGCTCCTATCGCGCCATGCTGGAGGAGCTGGGCGCATGGCCGCGGGTGTCGATCATGGGGTTCCTGGAGGCCCGCCTCGGTGCTTGAGCGCCCACCCGCCATCACCCTCGGCATTCCCCGGCTCGAGCTGGGCGGCCGGCTGCTGTTCGAGAATTTCCGTCTCAGGCTCGAGGCCGGCCGCTGGACCTGTCTTCTGGGTCCGTCGGGGGTGGGTAAGACCACCCTGCTGCGGCTGCTGGCCGGGCTCGTGCCGGGCGCGCTGGTGATCACCGATGATGGCCGGCCGCTGGCCGGGCGGATCGCGCTGATGGCCCAGCAGGACCTGCTGCTGCCGTGGCTGTCGGTGCGCGAGAATGTGCTCCTGGGCCATCGGCTGCGGGGGACACGCCGGGCGCGCGCGGCCGAACTCGAACGCCGGGCGGATGCGCTGCTGGCCCGTCTCGGCCTGGCCGGGCGCGAGCGTGATCTGCCGGCCACCCTCTCGGGCGGCATGCGCCAGCGGGTGGCGCTCGCGCGCACGCTGATGGAGGAACGGCCGGTGGTGCTCATGGACGAGCCCTTCTCAGCCCTGGATGCCATCACCCGCCATCGGCTGCAGGAGCTGGCGGCGGACCTGCTGCGGGATCGCACCGTGCTGCTGGTAACCCACAGCCCCCGGGAAGCGCTGCGGCTGGCCCACCGGGTGCTGGTGATGGGCGGGCGGCCGGCGCGGTTGCGGGAGGTGGCGCCACCGCCGGGCGAGCCGCCGCGCGATCCCGCCGACCCCGCCCTGCTTCAGCGGGAGGCGGAGCTGCTGCGGGAGCTCCTGGCCTCGGCCACCCTCGCGGAGGAGACGGGACCGTGCGCGGCCTCCGCCCGCTCGTGACGGCTGCCGGCCTGCTGGCCGCCTGGGAGCTCCTGGTGCGGCTTGCCGGGCTCCCCCGCTACATCCTCCCGGGGCCGCTGGCGGTGGCGCAGCGGATGCTGCGGGATGGCGATCTGCTGCTGCAGCACGGTCTCACCACGCTTTTGGAGATCCTCCTGGGGCTGGTGCTGGGCACCCTCCTCGGCGTGCTGGCGGCGGCGGCTCTGGCCGCCTTCCGCCCGCTGCGCCGCTGGCTCGAGCCGGTGCTGGTGGCAAGCCAAGCGATTCCGGTGTTCGCTCTGGCACCGCTGCTGGTGCTGTGGTTCGGCTATGGCCTCGCCTCCAAGGTGGCCATGGCGCTGCTGATCATCTTCTTTCCGGTGACCGCCGCCTTCTTCGAGGGACTGCGGCGCACCGATCCCGCCTGGCTCGAGCTCGCCCGGGTGATGGATGCGCGTCCGCTCAGGATCCTGCTGGAGCTGCGGGTGCCAGCGGCGCTGCCGGCGCTGGCGGGCGGGCTGCGGGTGGCGGCGGCGGTGGCCCCCATCGGCGCGGTCATCGGCGAGTGGGTCGGTGCCAGCCGCGGCCTCGGCTTTCTGATGCTGCACGCCAACGCCCGCCTGCAGGTGGATCTGGTGTTTGCCGCACTGGTGCTGCTGGCGGCCATGGCCATCGCCCTGTGGGCGGCGGTCGACCGACTCACCGCCCGCCTGGTCTACTGGCAAAGGGAAACCCTGACCCCGACCAGCCACGGAGAACGCCCATGAAACGCCTCATCATCACACTCCTCCTGGGCCTGCTGGCGGCACCGGCGGCCGCCGCCGAACGCCTCACCCTGATCCTCGACTGGTTCGTCAACCCCGACCACGGCCCGCTGGTGATCGCCCGCGAGAAGGGCTTTTTCGCCGAGGAGGGGCTTGACGTGGAGCTGGTGCCGCCGACCGATCCCAACGATCCGCCCAAGCTGGTGGCGGCGGGACGGGCGGATCTGGCGGTCTCCTACCAGCCCCAGCTCCACCTCCAGGTGCAGGAGGGGCTGCCGCTGGTGCGCATCGGCACGCTCGTGGCCACCCCCCTCAATTCGCTGGTGGTGCTGGCCGACAGCCCCATCCGCCGGATCGAGGATCTGGCCGGCCGCCGCATCGGCTTTTCGGTAAGCGGCTTCGAGGATGCGCTTTTGGGCACGATGCTGGCGCGCGCGGGCCTTACGCTCGACTCGGTGGAGCTTATCAACGTCAACTTCAATCTCACGCCGGCGCTGCTGTCGGGCCAGGTGGATGCGGTGATCGGCGCCTTCCGCAATTTCGAGCTCAACCAGCTGGCCCTCGAGGGGCGTGAGGGGCGCGCCTTCTACCCCGAGGAGGAGGGGGTGCCGGCCTATGATGAGCTGATCTATGTGGCCCGCCGCGACCGCCTGGATGATCCCCGCTTCAAGGCCTTCCTGCGGGCAGTGGAGCGCGCCACCCTGTGGCTCGTGAACCATTCCGACGAGGGCTGGGAGATCTTCCGCAAAAGCGGCCGCGAGCTGGATGATGAGCTCAACCGCCGCGCCTGGTACGATACCCTGCCGCGCTTCGCGCTGCGCCCGGCGGCACTGGATGTGGGCCGCTACGCCCGCTTTGCCGCCTTCCTCAAAGATCGTGGCCTTTTGCGCGAGACCCCGCCGGTAGAGACCTACGCCGTCGACCTGTTCGCCCGCCGCTGAGGGTCGCCGGAGCTGCAACACCGGCCGCTCTGGCGCATTTCGATACAGAGGCCGACGTCCCGGCGACCGACGCCGCCTTGCACGGACCGTGGGCACCGGCCCACGGTCCGAAAACCTCCGCCCGCCGGTGGCGGACCCCTGGCGCGGGTGGCTGGCTTCGTCCCCATGGCCTGTGCGCGTCCGCGGCCCGAAAGCCCATGGGGACAGCGCGCGTGCGCTGCTCGCCACCACCTGACCGCCCGCAGGCTCCGATGCCACCGGCACCGGCCCTCGGAGCGCTTGCCACGGGCGATCGGCGGCCGGCTGGCCCACAGACCCGGCGCCGCCTCGCGGCCCTGTGCGACCAGCTTCGGCCCTCAGGCCCCCGCGCCGCCTACGTGGGTGGTTGCGCCGGTTCCGGCCCTCAGGCCTCTTCGCCACTCACGGGTGCGTTTATGCCGCTCGGCTATCAGACCTCCTCACGACTCTCGGGGCATCGACGGCGGGCTCGGATGAGAAAGCCGCGCGAGCGGGACCGTCTTTGGCCGTTCGGGCAGACGCGGCAGACGCGACTGCCCCCGCAAGCGCAGGGGGCTGTCCGGGTGCGTGCGTGCGCACCAGCGGCTCCGCCACCCCATGCGGGCCCGGCGGCGGTTCGGCGCCTCGATTGGCGGCAACCGACCGGCCCGCGCCCGTCGCGCATCAGCACGCGCTCCCCCATCCCCGGAGGCGGCTGCGCGGGCGGACTCCGACCGGTGGCACGCCGCGCCCCGCACCGCCTCACTCGTGCACCGCCGCCGCGAGGAAGAAGGTCAGCGCCTGTTCCGCCAGCGGGTCGAGCTCGAAGGCGAGGCGCACGCACGCCTCATCCGCCGCCACCACCCGCGCCGGCAGCCCCGGCGGATGCCACAACTCCTCGAAACACAGGCGGCCCGTCCGGCCGCTGAGCTCCGGCCGGCCCGGCACCAGCCGCGCTCCACCGAGGGAGAGGTCGCGGATCACGCAGTCGAACGCCTCCTCGCCCTCCACCACGAAGCGCGCCGGCAGCGCCGTCTCGTAGCGGCGGAACAGGCGGCGCTCGCTGGCCTGGACCGCGCCCACGGTTCCCTCGCGACGCATCACCATCGCATACCCCTTCCTCGGGCCGGGATCCGCCCCCATCCTGCCGCCTGGAAGTTGCCGAATCGTTAAGACCACGTGCCCTTGTCGCCTCCGAGCACGCGTGCCAATTGACCTCTGCGGAAGCGGATGCGGTGAGACCATGGCCGGACATTCGCAGTGGAAGAACATCATGTACCGCAAGAGCCGGCAGGACGCGCTGCGGGCGCGTCGCTTCACCCGGCTGTTGCGGGAGATCCAGGTGGCCTCGCGCATGGGGCTGCCCGACCCCGAGCACAATCCGCGGCTGCGGGCGGCCATCCAGGCGGCCAAGGCCGCCAATGTCCCCAAGGACAACATCGAGCGCGCCATCCGCAAGGGTCAGGGCAGCGACGGCGAGTCGTACGAGGAGGTGCGCTATGAGGGCTACGGCCCCGGCGGCGTGGCCATCATCGTCGAGGCCCTGACCGACAACCGCAACCGCACCGCCGCCGAGGTGCGCGCCGCCTTCTCCAAGCATGGCGGCAGTCTCGGCGAGACCGGCAGCGTCGCCTTCCAGTTCGAGCGCATCGGCCTTGTGCGCTATCCCGCCGAGACCGCCAGCGAGGAGGAGATGCTGGAGGCGGCCATCGAGGCCGGTGCCGAGGATGTGGAGAGCTCGGAGGCCGGCCACGAAATTCGCTGCCGGCCGGAGGACCTGGCGGCGGTGCGCGAGGCACTGGAGGCGCGCTTCGGCCCGCCGGTGGAGGCCCATCTGGGCTGGCGCCCCACCGTCACCGTGCCGGTGGACGGTGAGGTGGCCAAGAGCCTCTTCCGGCTGCTGGAGGCGCTCGATGAGAATGACGACGTCCAGCGGGTGATCGCCAACTTCGAGGTCTCCGAGGAGGTGCTGGCCCAGGCCGGATGACCAGGATCATCGGGCTCGACCCCGGCCTCGCCCGCACCGGCTGGGGAATCGTGGAGGTCGCGGGGGCGAGCCTCGGTTTCGTGGCGGCCGGGGTGGTCACCAGCCGCAGCGAGGAGCCGCTGGCAGCCCGGCTCGATGCCCTCTACCGCGGCCTCGCCGAGGTGATCCGGCGCTACCGCCCGCGGGAGGCGGCGGTGGAGGAGACGGTGGTGAACCGCAATCCGGCCACCTCCCTGCGGCTGGGTCAGGCCCGCGGGGTGGTGCTGCTGTCGGCCGCCCACGCCGGCCTGCCGGTGGCCGAATATGCCGCGCGCCACATCAAGCGGTCCCTTACCGGCACCGGCGGTGCCGACAAGCGCCAGGTGGCGGTGATGGTGCGGGTGCTGCTGCCCACCGCCCCGGCGCTGGAGGGCGATGCCGCCGACGCCCTGGCGGTGGCCATCTGCCACGCCCACCACCGCGCCACCCAAAGCCGCATCGCCGCGGCGGTGGGCCGATGATCGCGCTGCTGCGGGGCCGCATCGCCTGGCTTGAGGACGACGCCCTGGTGGTGGAGGTGCAGGGTGTGGGCTATCGGGTCTATTGCCCCACCCGCCTGCTGGCGCGGCTCGAGCCGGGGCAGGCGGTGGAACTCCGGATCGACAGCGTGACCCGCGAGGACGGCACCTTTCTCTACGGCTTCGCCGATGCCGCCGAGCTCGCATGGTTTCGCCGCCTGCGCCAGGTGCAGGGGGTGGGCGCGCGCCTTGCCCTCTCGCTCCTCTCGGTGCTCGACCCCGAGCGGCTGCACACCGCCATCGCCGCCCGCGACAGCGCGAGCCTCACCCGCGCTGCCGGCGTCGGGCCGCGGCTTGCCCGCCGCATCCTGGCCGAGCTCGAACCGCAGATCGCCCAGCTGCCGCGCGGGGTCGCTCCGGCCGCACCGGGAACGCCTGCCAGTTCCGCCGGCGGGGTGGTGGAGGATGCCCTCTCGGCGCTGGTCCATCTCGGCTATGATCGGAGCGAGGCCTGGCGGGCGATCGCGGCGGCACGCCAGCGCCTCGGCCGCGACGAGCCGCCGCTTGAGGAGCTCGTGCGTGAGGCGCTGAGGGAGCTCGCCCCGTGAGCGATCGCATCGTCGCCGCCACCGCCCATGAGGATGATGCCGATGCCGGCCTGCGACCCACTCGGCTTGCCGCCTTCATCGGCCAGAGCCGGCTCAAGGCCAATCTCGCGGTGTTCATCGAGGCCGCCCGCAGCCGCGGCGAACCTCTGGACCATGTGCTGTTCGCCGGCCCGCCCGGGCTCGGCAAGACCACCCTCGCCCAGATCCTCGCCGCCGAACTCGGGGTCGGCTTTCGCATGACCGCCGGCCCCATCATCGCCCGTGCCGGCGACTTGGCCGCCATCCTCACCAACCTCCAGCCGCGGGATGTGCTCTTCATCGACGAGATCCACCGCCTGCCGCCGGCGGTGGAGGAGGTGCTCTATCCGGCGATGGAGGACTTCAAGCTCGATCTGGTGATCGGCGAGGGGCCGGCGGCGCGCTCGGTGCGCATCGACCTGCCGCCCTTCACCCTGGTGGGTGCCACCACCCGCACCGGCCTTTTGACCACCCCGCTCAGGGACCGCTTCGGCATCCTCGCCCGGCTCGACTTCTATCGGGTGGAAGAGCTCGAGGCCATCGTCCGCCGGGGTGCGCGCATTCTCGGCCTCGAGCTCACCGATGCCGCCTGCCGCGAGATCGCCCGCCGTGCCCGCGGCACCCCGCGCATCGCCACCCGCCTGCTGCGGCGGGTGCGGGATTTTGCCACCGTGCGCGAGGCCGCCCCGGTGGATGCCGAGCTTGCCGATGAGGTGCTGCGCCGGCTCGAGATCGACGGCCTCGGGCTCGATGCCCTCGATCGCCGTTATCTCCGCCTCATCGCCGAGAAGTATGGCGGCGGGCCGGTGGGGATCGATACCGTCGCCGCCGCCCTCTCGGAACAGCGGGATACCCTCGAGGAGACGGTGGAACCCTATCTGCTGCAGCAGGGGCTGATCCGGCGCACACCCCGCGGCCGCGTCCTCACCCGCCTCGCCTTCGACCATCTGGGGCTGACGCCGCCGCGCTCCCTCGACCAGCCGCAACTGTTCGACCCGGAGGATCCCGGTGCCGCCTGAGACCGTCCACCGCCACCCGGTGCGGGTCTATTATGAGGACACCGATGCCGCCGGGATCGTCTACTATGCCAACTACCTCAAATTCGTCGAACGGGCCCGCACCGAGTGGCTGCGGGCGCTGGGACTCGACCACCGCACCCTGGCCGAACGCCACGGCGTGCGCTTTGCCGTGCGCCGCTGCGTGGTGGACTATCGCCGGCCGGCACAGCTGGACGACCTGCTGACGGTGGAGACCCGGGTGGTGGCCGTTAGTGGAGCGCGGCTGGTGCTGGACCAGCGGGTGCTGCGGGCGGGCGAGCTTCTGGCGGTGGTGGAAATCACCCTGGTGGCGCTGGACCCCAAACTGCGACCGGTGCGCATCGCCCGCGCCCTGCCGCCGGGCTTTCCCGGCACCATGCCGCGCTTGTCCTCGCCCGCCTGAATCGCCACACAGGGGCCCGGCCGCTATTGGATGCCGCCATGGCGAGCCCGCTCCCCGTCGCCACCATCGTGGCCGAGTCCTGGCGCTTCGTGCTCCATCACCAGCCGGTGATGGCGCGGTTGGCGCTGCCGTGGCTGCTGGCGGCCTTCGCCGTGGCCACGCTGCCGCCGCGCTGGGGGCTCGGGAGCATCGAGGGCTGGTCGTCGGTGGGTGGCTTCCTCGATTTCGCCGGCATGAGTGCCCTGGGCGCCAGTTTCGTGCGCCACATCCGCCGCGGCGATCCCTGGCCGCGACTGGGTGCTCCCTTCGATGCCATGGCCGCGCGCTATCTGCTGGGGCATCTGCTGGTGGGGCTGCTGGTAGCACTCGCCGGGCTGATGCCCTTCCTCCTCTTCACCCTGCTGGCGGTGGCCGCACGCGAAGCCACGCCGCTGGCCGGCCTGCTGATGCTGCCGGCGGGGCTCGGGCTGGTGGCGGTGGTGCTGTGGGTCTATGGGCGGCTCGCGCCGCTGCCAGTCGCCGCCGCCCTCGACGGCACCTTCGCCCCGGCCACCACCTGGCGGCGCACCCGCGGCCAGGCGCTGCGGATCCTCGCCATCCAGCTCGGCATGGTGCTGCCGCTGGTGTTGGCGGCGGCGCTGGGCGTGAGCCTCGTGGGGTGGCTGGTGGGCGAGGACGGGGTGAAGCTGCCGTCGGAGGGCGGTCCCTTCACCGTGGGCGCGGTGCTGCTGGAACTTGCTCTGCGCTCGCTGGGCTATGCCGAATCCGCCCTGACCGCCACGGCCCTGACCGCCATCGGCCTGCGGCTTGCCCGTGGCACCGATGCCAGTGCAGCGAGTGCCCCGGGCGGGCGCGCTTGACCTTCCCGCAGGGGGAAGGTCCATCTGCGGGAGGCAACCGGTGGAGGAGGGCAGGGATGAGCGAGCCGTCCCCTGCCGCCGGCAGTCGGCGCAGTGCGTGGTGGCTGCTGCTGGGCGTGGTGGTGGTGGCAGCCGGCTGGTGGTGGTGGAGCCGCCAGCAGGAAGCCCCGCTGGTGGAGGTGACGCTGCCGCGCCAGCTCTCGCCTTTGGCGCAGCGGGGCAAGGCGGTGTTCGAGGCCCAGTGCGCCAGCTGCCACGGGGCCACCGCCGGTGGCAGTGATCGCGGGCCGCCGCTGGTGCATCCCATCTACCGCCCCGCCCACCATGCGGATTTCGCCTTCGCCACGGCGATTCGCTTCGGCGTGCGTCAGCACCACTGGTATTTCGGCGACATGCCGCCGCGACCGGAGGTCGCCGACGACGACATTCCGGCGGTGATCGCCTATCTGAGGGAACTGCAGCGGGCCAACGGCGTCCGCTGAAGCGGAGGAACAGGCCATGGGCTACAGCATCGACCGCATCATTGACGGACGCGGCTTTGACGAGGTGGTGGCACGCACCCGCGAGGAGCTCGCCAAGGAGGGCTTCGGCGTCCTTACCGAGATCGACGTCAAGGCCACCCTGAAGCAGAAGCTGGGGCTGGAGATGCGCCCCTATCTCATCCTCGGCGCCTGCAACCCGCCGCTCGCGCATCGGGTGCTGGAGGCCGAGCCCCACATCGGCGTGCTGCTGCCGTGCAATGTGGTGGTGCGTGAGCTCGAGGATGGCCGGGTGGAGGTCTCGGCCATGGATCCCGAGGCCGCCATGCAGATGATCGACAATCCCACGGTGCACGAGGTGGCGCGCGAGGTCAGGGCCCGCCTGCAGCGGGTGGTGGCCGCCGTCTGATCCGTGTCGCTGGCGGCGGTCTTTCTCTCCGCCTTTCTCGCCGCCACCATCCTGCCCTTCTCCAGCGAGGCGGTGCTGGCGGGGGCGGTGTGGCTAGCGCCCGAGCGCCTCGGCCCGCTGGTGGCGGCGGCGACCCTGGGCAACACCCTCGGCGCGCTGGTGAACTGGGCCATCGGCCGAGGGCTCGCGGCGCTGCGCCACCACCGCCGCTTTCCGCTGGACCCCAAGCGCTATGCCCAAGCCGAGCGCCTCTTTCGCCGCTTCGGCACGCCGGCGCTGCTGCTGAGCTGGCTGCCGCTGGTGGGAGATCCGCTGACCCTGGTGGCGGGCCTGTTCCGCACGCCGCTCTGGCTCTTCCTGCCGCTGGTCGCCCTCGGCAAGGGCCTCCGCTATCTGGTGGTGGCCGGCCTGGTGCCGCTCGCGGTCTGAGCCGCCGCGGGCCCCTTGGCGCGCCCTCGGGCCGATGCTAGCTCGCCGCTTGCACCGAGGGAGCCCGACCCGTGTCTGAGACCGGCGTGATGATCTGCGGCCATGGCAGCCGCGATCCCGAGGCCTGCGCGGAATTCGCCGAGCTGGTAGCCCGGCTTGAGCCGCACTTTCCCGACTGGCCGGTGGCCATGGGCTATCTCGAATTCGCCCGCCCGACCCTGCGCGAGGGGCTCGATCGGCTGCGGGCAAAGGGGGTGCGGCGCATCCTCGCCCTTCCCGCCATGCTGTTCGCCGCCGGCCACGTCAAGAATGACGTGCCCTCGGTGCTCAACCGCTATGCCCACGAGCACGGGCTCGAAGTGCGGATGGCGCGCGAGCTCGGCATCGACCCGCGGCTGCTGGAGGCGGCTCGCGATCGCATCCGCACGGCCCTTGAGACAGCGGACGAGCCCGTGCCGCCGGAGGAGACGGCGCTGGTGGTGGTGGGCCGCGGCACCTCCGATGCCGATGCCAACGCCAATGTCGCCAAGGTCTGCCGGCTGCTGTGGGAGGGCCTCGGTTTTCAGCATGCGGAAGTGGCCTATTCCGGTGTCGCCCACCCGCGCACCCACATCGCCCTCGACCGCATCGCCCGCCTCGGCTTCCGCCAGGTGGTGGTGTTCCCCTGGTTCCTGTTTACCGGCGTGCTGGTGCGGCGCATCTATGCCGCCGCCGACCAAGTGGCAGCGCGCCATCCCGCCGTGCGCTTCATCAGGGCCGGCTATCTCGCCCACCACCCCGGGGTGATCGACACCTTTGTCCGCCGCATCCGCGGCATCCTCGCGGGCGATACCGCCATGAACTGCGCCCTGTGCAAGTATCGCGAGCGCATCCTCGGCTATGAGGCGGACGTGGGCACCCCCCAGCAGAGCCACCACCACCATGTGGAAGGCATCGGCACCGACGCCGACGGCCACCACCACGATCATGCCCACCACGCCCACGACCATCCCCATCCGCACCTCCACCACACCCGCGGCCCGCACCCCCAGGCGCGGGCGCTGGCGGTGGCGGAGCGGGCCTTTCGCGACGGCGGACCGTGAGCGGCCTCTTCTATCTGCGTGATCCCGCCGCCATCTACCGGCTCTCGTTCGAGCGGGTGCGTGCCGCCCTGGAGGGGGTCGAGCTCGCCCCCGAGCTCCGCCCCTTTGCCCTGCGGCTGGTCCATGCCTGCGGCCTTCCGGCGATCGTCCAGGACCTGCGCCATCGCGGCGATCCCGCCGCCGCCGCCCGCCGAGCGCTGGCTGCCGGCGCGCCGCTCCTGTGCGATACCCACGCCACCGCCGCCGGCATCCTCCGCCGCCACCTGCCCGCCGCCAATCGGGTGGTGTGCACCATCGACCATCCACGGGTGGTGGCCGAGGCCACCCGGCGGCGGGTGACCCGCGCGCTGGTGGCGGTGGAGCACTGGGGCAAGGCCCTCGAGGGGGCGGTGGTGGCGGTGGGCAATGCCCCCACCGCTCTCTTCCGCCTGCTGGAGCGGGTGCTGGCGGAGGGCGTGCGGCCGGCGGTGGTGTTCGCCTTTCCCGTGGGCTTCGTCGGCGCGGTGGAGAGCAAGCGGGCGCTCATGGAGCTGGCAGCCGCCCACGGGCTGGTCTACCTCACCCTCGCGGGCCGCTTCGGCGGCTCGGCGCTGGCAGCGGCGGCGGTCAATGCGGTGCTGGTGGAGGCGGAGGGCTGATGGCGGCGCCAACGGAGGATGAGCCCTGGCTTGCGGTGGTAGGCATCGGCGAGGACGGGCTCGCCGGGCTCTCGGCCCATGCCTGCCGGCTGCTGGACCGCGCCGAAGTGGTGGTGGGCGGGCGCCGCCATCTGGCGCTGATCCCACCCTCGCGCGCCTTCAGGGTGGTGTGGACCGCGCCGATCCTCCAGGCGGTGCGGGATCTCGCCCGCTATCGCGGGCGGCCGACGGTGGTGCTGGCCTCCGGCGACCCCCTCTGGTACGGTGTCGGCCGGCTGGTGGCGCGGGTGTTCGCCTCCGAGGAGGTGATCTTCGTCCCCCACGTCTCAAGTTTCCAGCTGGCCTGTGCGCGCCTCGGCTGGCCGCTGGAGGAGACCGTCACCACCACCGTCCACGGCCGGCCGCTGGCGCGGTTGCGCCGCGCCTATGCCCCCGGTGCGCGCATCCTGGCGCTTACCGCCGACGAGGAGGGACCGGCACGCATCGCCGAGCTCCTGTGCCAGGACGGCTTCGCCGATGCGCCCCTGCATGTGCTGGCCCATCTGGGTGGCCCGCGGGAAGCGCGCTGGCACGGCCGTGCCGCCGAGGCCCGCGGCAAGGTCTTCGCCGAGCTCAATCTCGTGGGTTTCGAGCTGCCGGACAATCCCGCGCGGCCGCTGCCGCCGCGCACCCCGGGCCTGCCCGAAGCCCTGTTCCGCCACGATGGCCGCATCACCAAGGCGGAAGTGCGCGCTTCCGCCCTCGCTGCGCTTGCCCCCCAGCCGGGCCACATCCTCTGGGATGTGGGTGCAGGCTCGGGCGCGGTGGCCATCGAGTGGCTGCGCAGCACCCCCTGGAGCCGGGCGGTGGCCATCGAGAAGGACCCCGAGGCAGCCGCCCGCATCCGCGAGAATGCCCAACGCCTGGGTGTGCCCGAACTGCAGCTGGTGGAGGGTGAGGCGCCGGCGGCACTGCCCGAGGAACCTTCGCCCCACGCCATCTTCGTGGGCGGTGGGCTGGATGCGCCGGGACTGCTCGAGACCTGTGCCGAGCGGCTGCGCCCCGGCGGCCGGCTGGTGGCCCATGCCGTCACCGCCACCGGTGAAGCGCGGCTTCTGGCGTTCGCCGAGGCCCGGGGCGGCGAGCTCGTGCGGCTTCAGACCAGCCGGCTGGTTACCGTCGGCCGGCGGCGGGTGTGGCGCGCCCTTGCCCCCATCACCCGGCTGGTGTGGACCCGACCCGCATGACGCCCGGCACCCTCCATCTCGTGGGCACCGGACCGGGCGCGCCGGGCCAGCTCACCCTCGCCGCCCTCGAGCAACTGCGGCGGGTGCAGGAGGTGTGGGCCATCGCCGCCAGCGACGGCCGTGCGCGGGCGCTGGAGGCGGTCCGCCCCCAGCTGCCGGCGGGCACGCGCCTGCGCCTCTTCCCCCTCGCCATGACGGCAACCCGCAGCGCCAAGGACGGCGTCTATGGCGCCATCGCCGAGGCCGCCCGCGCCAGCAGTCAGCAGGGCCGCGACGTGGCCCTCCTGTGCCTGGGCGATCCGCTGCTCTATGGC
>WFXL01000149.1 GCA_015490605.1 Rhodospirillales bacterium | reverse complement strand
CGAATCACACCTCAACACCACAGACAAGGGGTTACGGAGAGGTCTAAAATTCTTGGGATTTAGTCAATATCTACGTGCCATTTTGTAGAAATCCGATCGTGTTGTTAATGAAATGTGATGTTTTTGCGGTAGTAAGCGGAAATTGTTTTTGCGTATCAACTGAAAAACGTTTGATAAAATCATTTTTATAAAAGTTGTATTTAGTCAACAATGATCAAAACATTAATGGAACATTAAACCATTTTATATTTACCAACTCGATCATGGCGCGATGAATGGTATAATCACTTTAAATAGGGGTGCGATTAAATAGGGGGGCGATGAGATGTTTGGAATCGACCGCAAACTGTGGCGGACTGAGATATATCTGCCTACTGAAAAAGGTTGATATGCGTTCCATTCGAGAACGGATGAAATCTCCGTTTGGCAGAGTAGCCCTTGAGGCGATCTGTGGTGAGATGCATGTCGGTCGGTAGAACGGCCGAGCGCTTTGTTGCGTTTTCTGATCTAACCGCTCAGGATTCAGGCATGGCCTTATCCCGCCCTTCCCAAGGCGAACAGATTCACCGCGGTAATTGTCACCCGCGGATGAGGCGTAGGTCGTTCGGCCAAGACGGCCGGGTCGGAACACGCCGTGAAGGTGCTGGGTGTGACTTTTGCAACGCGATGCCTGTCGTGAAGGTTTTTTTGGAGCTGGATCGGCAGTTGGGGGATCGCCGATTGGCGATGTCGTGCACGCATTCGCGGATGTGACCGTCATGCGGCGTGTAGCGTCGTCGAAAGAGCGGCGCGCCGACCGGGCGCCCGTGGACCCGGATGCGAAAGGCATGGTCCGTAACGGCGGAGGTTGAACCTTCCACGACAGGCCGTATGCCGCCACCCGCGAAAAAGGGGATATGGTCCGAACAACTGCCTCCGCTCTCGCGGCATGAGCGGAACCCAGCAGAACGGATGGCTTTCAAGGGGTCGGTCGATAAGAGGGCAGCGCACGATCCTCGGGTCGATGGAAGGGGTTAGAGCCGCAGGACATCATCCCGGTGATCGCGTACGCACCGTGAAGGTGCAGACTGCAGTCTCGCCAGCGGAGCGCGAACCTCAAGCTCGCCGCGGTGCAAGCCCGGATCATGCGGGACATCGGCACGCTCGGAGACTTTCGTGATCTTGCACGACTCCGCAGCTTTTCCCTCCCCTGCCCTTCCGTAAATCACGCCTTCAAGCGCCTTGCATGAGGTCTTGCTGCACGGTCACTTTCCGACCATCCCTCCATCCCTCCGTTGGCCTGGGGAGGGGAAAGACGATCCTCCGGGTACCGCGAATACCAAGAACGCTCGCCAGCCGACCAAGCCGCAGAGAAAACCGCCGGTGTGCTCGGTTGTCCCTCATTCGCCATCGGGAGCCGGGTGTAGGAGTGTCGCAGGAGGATTCCCATCGGACATCAAGGTCTGAAGGTGTTGTCGGCCGATCTCGATCACGCTCATGAGACACGGCTGCATAAAAATATGCGTATAAAAAGATGTGCATCATGGAAATGCGCATGTACGCGTACGGATGCAAATTGTCCCCATGGTCTGGAGGAATCTCTGAATGTGCTTGATGAGGATCCTTCACTCCGATTCCCGGCCTACGGATTGTACGCGATCGCCGGGGCGAATGGGGGCGTGATCCTCGGACCCGTCCGGAGATTTCTCGTATGGTCGGCTCGTGCTGCGGCGGCGCTCGACGGGCCGGTGAGCTTACGGAGAGAGCGCTCTCCCCGGTATGATCTCGCGGCGCAGACGCGCAGCATTCGGATCCCGAAGATCGCTGGAGCGTCGGATCGCGCCACCACTGCGATAGAGGCCGGCAATCGCGGGATCCCGTTCGAGCGCGATCCCCGGTGGCAACAACTCGCTTGTACCCAGCAGCAGTCCGCCGCCGGGGGCGAGTGCTGCCACCACATGGCGCAGGATCCGGGTGCGGGTGGGGACGTCCATGTAGATCAGCACATTGCGCAGCAGCACCAGATCGAAGGGTGGCCCCAAAGGCCGTGGCGAATCCAGGAGATTGTGCCGGTGAAAACGCACGAACGCCCGCAACCGCGCCCGCACACGCCAATGTTCGCCATCCCGTTCGAAGTACTCCACCAGCTCGCGGGCGGTGAGGCCGCGCTGGACTTCAAAGGTGGAATAGCGCCCCTCGCGGGCACGGGCGAGGGCGGCCTCGGACAGATCACTGCCGATGATCTCGCACTTCAGCCCGGGATGCGTGCGGCGCAGCCGGTCGGTTACGATCGCGAGCGTCCACGCCTCCTGCCCGGTGGAGGTGGCAGCGCTCCAGATCCGGAGCTGGCCGCCTCGCCGCGCGGCCAGCTCCGGTAGCAGCTGCCTCTCCAGATGATCGAACACCCGCCGATCGCGGAAGAAGGAGGTTTCGTGGGTGACCAGCGCTTGGATCACCGCCACCCGCAGACCGTCACGATCGCGCGCGAGCGCTCGGGGCAGCTCGTCGAAGGAACGCAGGCCGAAACGTGCGAGTATCGGCCGTAACCGGGATTCAAACAAATAGCGCTTGTCCGGACCGAACGCGAGGCCGGCATAGTCGCGCACCAGCCGGCTGATTTCGGCAAAGGTCGCGGCATCCATCATGATGGACATGGAACGAGTCTCCTGCGGGCGCGGGCCCGGATCCATTCGGCCAATGCGCGGGGCGAGCCCGTATAGGCGACGAGCCCATCCTTAGTCACAGCCCCGGGCATGCCCCAGACGACGCTGCTGGCCCGGTCCTGGGCCAGCACCTGGCCACCTTGGCGCACGATCTCGCGTGCACCCGCAAGTCCATCCTGGCCCATGCCGGTAAGGACCACGGCGATCAGTCGAGCACCATAGACCTGAGCTGCACTGGCAAACAAGGGATCGACCGCGGGTCGGCAGTGATGGACCGGCGGTTCACGGGTAAGTCGGAGGCGTGGCGCCGATCTACCTCGAACCACCCGCATGTGGTGGTCGCCGGGAGCCACATAGACCACGTCCGGCCGGGGCTCGAGCCCGTCTTCACCGAGGCGGCAGTCGCGCCGGGTCGATCGTGCCAGCTGGCTGGTGAAGCTGGGCACAAACGACGCCGGCAGGTGCTGAACGATGAAGATGGGCACCCCGATGGGGCCGAGGGTTCGGAGAAACTCGGCGAGCGCCCTTGGCCCCCCGGTCGAGGCTCCCACCGCTACCGCACCTTCAACCCAAGGGCTTTCCGGGCCGCGTGCTTCCTGCGCCGGCAGCTGGCGCATCACAGCACCCCGGTCTGCTGGAGCTTGAGGCGGATCAGCTCCTGGTCGAAGGGTTTGATGACATATTCATCGGCACCGGCCTCGAGGGCCTGTTCGATGTGGGCGATGTCGTCCATGGTGGTGCAGAAGATCACGACCGGACGGTTGCCTTCAGGCTCACGCCGGAGGGCCTTAAGAAAGGTCAGTCCGTCCATCTCCGGCATGTTCCAGTCAAGAAGGATCACCTCCGGCATCCGGCGCCGGCAGGCCTCCAAGGCAGCCTGGCCGTGCTCCGCCTCCTCCGTCTCCAGCCCCAGTGCGCCCAGCATCCGCGTGAGAATGCGGCGCAGCGTGGGGGAATCGTCGACAATCAGGCAGCGGAGGGACATGGCTCTCTCTCCCCGGTGCCGCGACGTGCCGCCGCGAGCACCCGTTCCACATCGAGCTCGGCCACCAGTCCACACTCATCCGGATGGAGTGCCCGCACCAGCCGCCGCCAGCGTGGTGTGAACCCCTCCACCGCCTCGTCTCCCAGCGGTTCTCGCTCGGGTTCGAACAGGTCCTCGATGGCATCTACCAGGAGTGCGAACAGCTCGCCGCGGCGTTGGATGACGATGGCCGGCCGATCACGCCGATCGATCGCCGCCGCCTTCTCAAGCCCCAGGCAGACGGCGAGATCGACTGCGGTCGCCACCCGCCCCCGCAACGAGACGAAGCCGGCCACCGCCCCGTGGGCCCCCGGCAATGGCTGCAATGAGGTGCGCGAGACCGCATGGTGGACCTCATCCACCCCCACACCGACCCGCTCGCCCGCCACCTGGACAATCAAGAGCGTGTTCATGCTGCCACCTCCTGCCGGTCGGTCTCACGCCCGAGGGTCCGTGCCAGCGCCGCAAACAGCGCCCGCCGATCCAGCTTGGAGACGTGGATATGAAAGCCGGCGGCCAGGGCCCGTTCCACATCCTCCGGTTCGGCGCGCGAGCTCAGGGCGATGCGGGGCACATCCGCCCAAGGCGATTCCCGCAATCGCCGGGCCAGGGCGAAACCGTCCATCTCAGGCATCTCCAGATCCGACACCAGGAGATCGAAGCGCTCACCCGCCTCGAAACGGGCCCAGGCTTCGCGGCCGTTGGCCGCCGTCTCGACCTCGAAGCCATAGCCCTCCAGGAGTGGTGCCAACAGCTCGCGGAAGAAGCGGCTGTCATCCACCACCAGCACCCGCCGTGGCCGGTCACCCACCTCCAGCCGCGGTGCTGTCCACGGACCGAAGACACGCTCGGCCACACTGGCCATGTCCACAATGTGGACGAGTTCTCCATCTACCACCGTGCAACCCAGGGTCTCCTCGCGACCGTTGGCGGGATGGAGCTCCAGCTCGGCCTCGGCTACGTCGCGCACGCCTGCGATGTGCAGGCCCATGCGGCGTCCCTCAGCCTCCAGCACCAGCACCAGCGGTCCCTCAGGGTTGCAACCGTGCAGCCGCACCAGGGGCAGCGGATCACCGTCAAGAAGGCCGGTATCCGCCCCTGCAGCGGCTTCCTGCAGGCGTGCAATGCGGTTGACGAAGGAGACCGGAAGCGCCCAGCTGCTGCCATCGCCAGGATCAAAACGCAGCAGTGTGACCCGCTCGCGGATGGTGTCGTCCACCTCCTCGCTGGCCGCTCCTTCCTCGCGTGAGGGTACCGAGGCCTGGGCCACCAGCCCCTTGGGCTCCAGCACCATGGCCACCGAGCCGTCGCCCAGCACGGTGGTGCCGGCAAGCGCACCGAAGTCCCTAAGCAGACTCGAGACGGGCTCCACCACGATCTCCTCGGTATCGCGGATGTGGGCCACTGATACCGCTACCCGGCGGCGATCGACCCCCAGCACCAGGGCGAGGCGTTCACCCTCCTGCGCCTCGGGAAAGCCAAGGATGGCCGCAAGCGAGACCAACGGCAGCGGCTCGTCCCGCAACCGCAAAACCCGCGTGCCGTCGATGCGTGCGCTGCCTTCCTCGGTGAGATCGCCGAGGCGGACCACCTCCTCCACCGCGATCTGAGGCACGGCGAAGGGCAGGCCGGCAGTCTCCACCAACAGTGCCGGCATGATGGCCAGGGTGAGAGGCAGGGTGAGGAGGAAGCTGGTGCCACGGCCGGCTTCGGTACGAACCTCCACCTTCCCGCCGAACTTCTCAAGGCGGCTGCGCACCACATCCATCCCCACGCCGCGTCCGGACACATCACTCACTTCGCGGGCGGTGGAGAAACCGGGGAGGAAGATGAGATCCAGTACCCGCTCGCGCGAGAGCGCCGCGGCCTCATGCGGCGACAGCAGCCCCCGCTCGATGGCCTTGCGCCGCACCCGTTCCACATCGATACCGCGGCCATCGTCCTCCACCGTCACCACGATCACGCCGCTGTGCTGGCGTGCATGGATGCGCAGCGTGCCGGTGGCGGGCTTGCCGGCGGCGAGCCGTTCCTCCGGTGGCTCGATGCCGTGATCCACGGCATTGCGCACCAGATGGGTCAGGGGGTCGCGGATGGCCTCCAGCATCTGGCGGTCGAGCTCGGTCTCGCCGCCCTCGGTGACCAGCCGCACCTTCTTGCCGAGGCTGCGGGCGAGATCGCGCACCATCCGCTGGAGACCGGTCCAGGCCTGAGAGATGGGCTGCATCCGCGCCCGCATCACCGCCTCGCGCAGCTCGGTGGTGACATGGTCGAGCCGCTGGAGGGTGCCGTCGATCTCACCACCCCCCTGACAGGCCCGCAGCAGCTGGTTGCGGGTGAGCACGAGCTCGCTCACCTGGCTCATGAGCGCATCCAAAAGCGCCACCGGCACCCGCAGGGTCGCCCGCTGCACTTCCGGGGCGGCAGCGGCACCGTCGGCGGCCGTGGGCCCGCCGGCGCCCGCCCCCGCGGCCGCACCAGCAGAGGTGGCTTCGCGCTGCGGGGGCTCCGGCTTGGCCTCAAGTACCGCCGGCGGCTCAGGGGACGCGGCCTTCTGACCGTCACTATCCTGGATGCCACCACCCGTGGCAGCCCCGGCCTGTTCGTCTTCGGCCTGCACTGTCGGTTCGGGGACTGTGGCCTCTGCGGGGGTCTCGGCCGCCTGATCCTTGTCCCCGCCTGCACCCGCCAGCACCGCCTCGATCCGCGCCAGAAGGGGCCGGTCGTCCCCCGGCGGCTCGTGCCCCTCGCGCTCGAGCACATCGACGATCTCGCGGATGCGGTCCACCGCCTCCAGCACCACCGAAACCGCCTCATCGCTCCAGGCGAGTTCGCCATCGCGCGCGGCCGCCAGCACATTCTCGCCGGCATGGGCGACTTCCCTGAGCCGCTCGAGCCCGAGGAAGCCGCAGGTTCCCTTGATGGTGTGCAGCACCCGGAAGAGTTCGTGCACCGTCTCCGGGGCCACCTCGCCCTGTTCCAGCGCCAGCAGCCCCTCTTCCACCCGCTCGAGCCCCTCGCGGGTCTCGGCGATGAATTCGCTCACCAGTTCGTCCATCGACCCCTCCCCCTGTGGCCATCCCGCACCCGTGCCCGGGGAAACGCCACCACCTTACCCCGTCGGGGTTCGAGAAACTCCGCGAGAATGTCGTCGGACAGCCCGGGCTCCGTGTCCCGCCTCTCCCGCCGGGCGCGATCCGGCCACAGCGGAGGCTCATGCATCGGGGATGCCGGCATCGACAGCTCGCTCCACGCTTCATCCTTCCCTTGCACCCCCGACCCTCGCACACATTTCCTGACAAACGGTTAATGGCCTTCACATGGCGGAGCCCCCGATCCACCCATGACCACCCCGCGTTTCGTGTTCGTGCTCAAGGACCTCACCAAGGTTCTGCCGGGCGGCAGGACCGTACTGGACCGGATCACCCTCGCCTTCCTTCCCGGCGCCAAGATCGGCGTGGTCGGCGCCAACGGCGCCGGCAAGTCGACCCTGCTTCGGATCATGGCCGGATTGGATCGCGACTATGCTGGCGAGGCCTGGGCAGCTGAGGGGATCCGCGTCGGTTTCCTGGAACAGGAGCCTCAGCTTGATCCCGAGCGCAGCGTGCGCGACCATGTGCTTGAGGGCGTGGCGGACATCCGCGCCCTGCTGCAGCGCTTCGAAGAGGTGTCGCTGCGCTTTGCCGAGGTCACCGACGAGACCGAAATGGAGCGGCTGCTGGCAGAACAGGCGGAGCTCCAGAGCCGCATCGAGGCGGTCGATGGCTGGGAGCTCGACCGCCGGGTGGAAATGGCCATGGAGGCGCTGCGCTGCCCGCCACCGGACACGCCGGCAGGCGTCCTCTCGGGCGGTGAGCGGCGACGGGTGGCGCTCTGCCGCCTGCTGCTCGCGCGTCCGGATCTGCTGCTGCTGGACGAGCCCACCAATCATCTGGATGCTGAGAGCGTCGCCTGGCTCGAACAGCAGTTGCGGGACTATCCCGGCACGGTGGTGTGCGTGACCCATGATCGCTACTTCCTCGACCAGGTGGCCGGCTGGATTCTCGAGCTCGATCGCGGCCGCGCCTTCCCCTTCGAGGGCAACTATTCGGCCTGGCTCGAGGCGCGTCGGCGCCGGCTCGAGCAGGAGGCGCGCGAGGAACAGGCCCGCCGCCGGGTGCTCGCGCGTGAGGCCGAATGGATCCGCAGCACTCCGGAGGCCCGCCGGGCCAAGGCCAAGGCCCGCATCCGCGCCTATGAGGAACTGCTGCGCCAGGCGCGCGAGCGCCCGCCCCAGGCAGCCCAGATCGTGATCCCGCCGGGCCCGCGGCTGGGTGATGTGGTGCTGGAAGTGGAGGGTCTCACCAAGCGCTATGGCGAGCGGGTGCTGTTCGAGGGGCTGGAGTTCACTGTTCCGTCCGGTGCCATCGTCGGCGTCACGGGCCCCAATGGCGTCGGCAAGACCACCCTCTTCCGCCTGATCGTCGGCGAGGAGAAACCGGATGCCGGCCGGCTGCACCTCGGGGAGACGGTGGTGCTGGGCTATGTGGACCAGACCCGCGCGGCCCTCGACCCGGAGCGCCCGGTGTGGGAGGTGATCGCCGAGGGGCGCCAGACCGTCCGCCTGGGCCGCCACGAGGTGCCGGCCCGAGCCTATGTGGCGGCCTTCAACTTCCGCGGCCCCGATCAGCAGAAAAAGGTCGGGGAACTCTCCGGTGGCGAACGCAACCGCGTCCATCTCGCCCGGCTGCTCAAGTCGGGGGCCAACTTCCTGCTGCTGGATGAGCCCACCAACGACCTCGACGTGGACACCCTCCGCGCGCTCGAAGACGCATTGCTGGATTTCGCCGGCAGCGTGATGGTCATCAGCCATGACCGCTGGTTCCTCGACCGCATCTGCACCCACATGCTGGTGTTCGAGGGTGAGGGCCGGGTAACCTTCTTCGAGGGCAACTGGAGCGACTATGAGGCCGACCGTCGGCGCCGTCTCGGTGAGGGCGAGACCGAGCGCCGCGGCCCGCGCCGGCGGCCCCTGGTCGTCTCCTGAACCGGAGAAGGTGCCATGGCCGCTGTGGAGTCCGATCTGCTGACCGCCACCGTCGCCCTCGCCGCCGGCGGTGTTGCCGGCCTCGTGGTGTTCCGCCGCCTCGGCTTCGGTTCGGTGCTGGGGCTCCTGGTGGTGGGCATGGCCATCGGGCCCCATGGTCTCGGTGTGCTCGCCGGGGGCGAGGAGCTGCGGCGGGTGGCGGAGATCGGTGTGGTCTTCCTGCTCTACGCCATCGGCCTCGAGATGCGGCCCGAGACCCTGTGGGCCATGCGCCGCTACGTCTTCGGGCTCGGCACCCTGCAGCTGTTTGTGACCGCCGCCGTGCTGATGCCGCTGGCCC
>WFXL01000148.1 GCA_015490605.1 Rhodospirillales bacterium | reverse complement strand
TTGCGGCCGCATCCGCGGGCGCGGCCGGGTTGAGCAGCGGCGCGCCGGCGCTGGCGGCCGCCGGTGGCGCCGTATCGGCGGCCCTCCCCTCGGTCGGCGTCGCCGGGGCGGCAGGTGGTGCGCCGTCTTCCGGGGCACTGGCGGTGGCCGGCGGCGGCAGCGGCATGGTGGTGACACCAGGCGCAAGCCGCCCCTCGAGCCGCCGCAGGGCATATTCCAGCTCCTCGATGCGCCCGCGCAGCCGCGCCACCTCCTCTTCAAGGCGCTGCACCCGCACCACCAACCCGGCCGGGTCCGCCGGCCGCAGTTCCTGGGCTGCCGCCGGCGCGGCTGCTGCTGTCGCCAGCAGCATCGCGAGTGCAAGCGCCCGTCCCGCAGGCGCCCTCCTCCCTCCTCGCGCCACCGTTACGCGCTCCTCACTGGGTCACGTTCACCACCGTCACCGCCCGGCGGTTGAGGGCCCAGGCCGCTTCATTGTGGCCCGGGTCCACCGGCCGTTCTTCACCGTAGGAAATGGTGAGGATGCGATCGGGGGCGACCCCCTTGGCCACCAGATAGTCCTTGACCGCCTGGGCGCGGCGCTCGCCCAGGGCGAGATTGTACTCGCGCGTGCCGCGCTCGTCGGCATGGCCCTCGATAGTGACGGTGATGTGGGGATAGCGCAGCAGCCATTCGGCCTGGCGGTCCAGCACCGCCCGCGCCTTCTCGTCGAGGGCAGCGCTGTCGAAGGCGAAGAACACCCGATCGCCCACATTGACCTCCAGGTCCTCCTGGGTGCCGGGCTCGGGGGCAGCGAGTTCGCTCGCCGCCACCGTACCGGCAGGGGCGGAGGCCGCCCCGGCGGCGCCACCGCCCGCCACTCCGGCACCGGCGGTGCCGGCGAGCTGCTCCTGGGGAGCCGAGGCGCAGGCGGCGAGCAGCAGACTTACGGCAAGGGCGGGCAACAGACGACGAAGCGGCATGGGTCCTCTCTCCTCCACGGGGTCTCAGGGCAACAGCGGCGACCAGTCGGGATCGACCGCATCCAGCGGCGTGGGCAGTTCGCGCAGATTGTAACCGGCCACATCGATGGTCATGAGCCGTTTGGTATCCCGAAGCGGGTCCTGACGTGTGAACACCAGCACCCGACCGTTGGGGGCGAAGCTCGGCCCCTCGTCGAAATAGCTGCGGGTGATGGGGCGGGCATCGGAGCCGTCGGGACGCATCACGCCGATGTGAAAATAGCCGCCCCGCACCACGCTGTAGGCGATGACATCGCCCCGCGGCGACCACACCGGCGAGCCGTAGCGCCCCCGCTCAAAGCTCAGCCGGCGCACGCGCCCGCCTTGGCGGTCCATGAGATAGAGCTGGGGCGAGCCGGCGCGGTCGGAGTTGAACAGGATCTCGCGGGCATCGGGGTCGTAGGCCGGCGAAGTGTCGATGGCGGGATGGTCGGTGAGCCGTTCGAGCCGCCCGCTCGGCAGCGGCAGCCGATAGATGTCGGAATTGCCGCGCACCGCGACCGTCAGCAGCAGTTCGCTGCCGTCGGGGGCATAGCGCGGGGCGAAGGCGGTGCCGGGGAAGGGGCCGAGGCGGCGCTCGCGCCCGCTCTCGAGGTCGCGCTCGAAGATGGCCGGCCGCCCGCCGCGCCAGGCCACATACACCAGCCGCCGAGCATCGGGCGAAAAGCGCGGGGTCATCACCAGCTCGCGCCCATCGGTGAGGAAGCGGTGGTTGGCGCCATCCCGGTCCATGATGGCCAGACGCTTGATGCGCTGGGTGGCGGGGCCGCTCTCGGCAACATAGGCGATGCGGGTGTCGAACCAGCCGCCCTCGCCGGTCAGGCGCACATAGACCGCATCGGCGATCTTGTGGGCCGCCCGCCGCCAGCTCGCCCGCGGCAGCACATAGCGAAAGCCGGCCAGATGGGCGCCGGTGAAGACATCCCACAGGCGGAACTCCACCGCGATCTCGCCGCTGCCGGCAAGCCGCACCAGCCCCGCCACCAGCGCCTGAGCGTCGATCCGGCGCCAGTCCTCGAACCGCGGGGTGCCGCGGAGCTCGTCCGGCGTCTGCAGATAGGCGCGCGGGTCGATCCGGCGGAAAAAGCCCGAGCTCTCAAGATCGGCCGCCACCACATCCGGCAGCTCGCGCGCCAGCTGCGCGAGCTCGGGCGCATCATAGGCAAAGGGAGCAATCGCCAGCGCCACCGGCTCCACCCGTCCACGGGTGATGTCCACCCGCAGCTGGGCGAAGGCGCGCGGCAGCAGCGCCAGGCCGGCGCCGGCGCCCAGCAGTGTGAGCACGGTACGTCGCGAAAGATCGGCGCTCATCCCGACAGGGCCCGCCCCAGATCGAAGTTCATCTCGATGGTCCGCCAGGCGGCGTAAAGTTTCCGCGGCAACCGCAGCGGCGCGCAGCGGTGCACCGCACGAATGGCACTTTCGGCGACGATGCGGAAGACCGGATCGCGGGCAAAACGCGCCTGATCGACGATCTCGGCCCGGACCACGCGCCCGTCCGGGGTGAGTTCAAAGCGCACCAGCACCCGCATCTCCCGCAGCCCGCGGGCCGCTAGCGGAATGCTCCAGCAGCGATAGACCTGCTCCTCCACCAGCCGCTGCAAAAGCGCCAGCTGAGCCGGCCCCACCTGTTCCCGCACCCCCAGATCCCGCCGTGGCGCCGCCCCGGCCTCGAGGCTGCGCCCGCGTCCCTGCCGGCGCGCTTGCGCCCGCTCGCGCCGTTCCAGCCGCTCGACGCTCCGCAGCAGGGTGTCGAAGGCATCCTCTGCCTGCACATCGGCCCGCTCGCCGGCGGGGTCGGTGCGCGCCGCCACCTCGGGACGCGGCGCCGGGCGCGGCTTGGCCACGGGCGGGCGCGGCGGCGTGGGGACAGCCGTACGGCGGCGTTCGGCCGGCGGTGCCGGGCGCGGGGTCGGATGCAGCCGGGCAAGCCGCTGGGGCGGGCTCGGCTTGGCCTCGGGCGGCGGTTTCGGCTTGGGGGTGGTCGGCGCCGGTGTCGGAGGTGACGGTTCTTCGGCCGCGGCATCGGGCG
>WFXL01000147.1 GCA_015490605.1 Rhodospirillales bacterium | reverse complement strand
ATCGTGGGTGGCGCGATGGACCAGCCGGCGCCAGTCGTGGCGCGCCCGCACCAGCGCTTCCAGCACCCGGCGGAGGGTGCGGTCGGAGGCGGCGGCGGGATCGAAGGGGCCGCCGCCCGCAAGTGGCCAGATGGCGGCTCCCGGCGCCAGCGCCTGCAGCCGCCAGAGGAGATCGAGCCCGCGCCCACGCACCCCCAGATCCACCAGCACCAGGTCCGCCGGCTGGTCGGCAAGGCGGGCCAGCGCCCGATCGGCATCGCCGGCGCGCACGAAGCGCAGCCGTTCGGCGGCGAGGCGCCGCAGGCGATGCTCGAGCCCCGCGAGGGCCCGGGTGACGGGGCCGATCACCAGAACCGTGACGTGCACACCGCCGCTCCTCGCTCGTGACGCCGGGCGCATGCGGCGCCCATCCCCAGTGTGGGCAGGCCCGCGCCGTCCGCAAGCGCGATCGTTTCGATATCGAGGCGATCTCCCCTAAAATCCGCCGAACCCGCCGGCTTGACCGGCCGCCATGGGGGCGCACATGGAAGGCGCCATGGGTTTCGATGTGATCGTGGTGGGCGGGGGCCATGCCGGCATCGAGGCGGCCGCCGCGGCGGCGCGCATGGGTGCGCGCACGCTGCTGGTGACCCACCGGCGCGACACCATCGGCGCCATGTCGTGCAACCCCGCCATCGGCGGCCTCGGGCGCGGCCATCTGGTGCGCGAGGTGGACGCCCTCGACGGCCTGATGGCGCGCGCCATCGACGCCGCCGGCATCCAGTTCCGCATTCTCAACCGCTCGCGCGGGCCGGCGGTGCAGGCGCCGCGCGCCCAGGCCGACCGCCGCCGCTACGCCGAGGTGGTGCAGGCGCTGCTGATGGCCCAGCCAGGCCTCGAAATCCGCGAGGACGAGGTGGTGGGCCTGCGGCTGGCACACGGCCGCTGCACCGGTGTGGAGACCGCCCGAGGTGGCGCGCTTGCCGCCGGGGCGGTGGTGCTCACCACCGGCACCTTTCTGCGGGGGGTGATCCACATCGGCCGCGAGAGCCGTCCGGCGGGGCGCATCGGCGAGCCGCCGGCGGTGGCGCTCGCGCGCCAGCTGGAAGCGCTGGGACTCGCCATGGGGCGGCTCAAGACCGGCACGCCGCCCAGGCTCGATGGCCGCACCATCGACTATGCCGTGCTCGAGCGCCAGCCCGGCGACCAGCCGCCGCCGCCCTTCTCCTTCCTCACCGAGCGCATCGAGCGGCCGCAGGTGGACTGCTGGCTCAGCTGGACCACGCCCGAGGTGCACGCGCTGATCCGCGCGCACCTGCACGAATCCCCCATCTATGCCGGCCGCATCCGCGCTACCGGCGTGCGCTACTGTCCCTCCATCGAGGACAAGGTGGTGCGCTTTGCCGACCGGCCGCGCCACCGCATTTTCCTCGAGCCCGAGGGTGATGGGGTGACCGTCTATCCCAACGGCATCTCCACCTCGCTGCCGGCGCCGGTGCAGGAGGCGATGCTGCGGCAGATCCCGGGGCTCGCGCGGGTGCGGGTGCTGCGCTACGGCTATGCGGTGGAATATGACCATGTGGATCCGCGCGAGCTCGCCCCCACCCTCGAGCTCCTGCGGCTGCCGCATCTGTTCCTCGCTGGCCAGATCAACGGCACCACCGGCTATGAGGAGGCCGCCGCCCAGGGGATCATCGCCGGCATCAATGCGGCGCTGCGGGCGGCCGGCGGCGGCCGCGATTTCGTGCTGGACCGGGCCGAAGCCTATATCGGCGTCCTCATCGACGATCTCACCACCCGCGGGGTGAGCGAGCCCTATCGCATGCTCACCTCCCGCGCCGAATACCGGCTCCATCTGCGGGCTGATAATGCCGATCTGCGGCTGACCGAGAAGGGTGCACAGATCGGGGTGGTGGGCAACGTGCGGCTGCGCCATGCCCGCGCCCGCAAGGCGCGCATCGAGGCCCTGCGCCGGCGGCTCGAGGACCTCAGCCTTACCCCCGATGAGGCGCGGCGGCTGGGGATCCGGGTGGTGCGCGATGGCCGCAGACGCAGCGCCTTCGAGCTCCTGCGCCAGCCCGGGGCGAGCCTTGAGCT
This sequence comes from Rhodospirillales bacterium, assembly GCA_015490605.1. Taxonomy (GTDB): domain Bacteria; phylum Pseudomonadota; class Alphaproteobacteria; order Geminicoccales; family Geminicoccaceae; genus HRBIN39. Next base: position 27,778 of record WFXL01000147.1, on the reverse strand, counting down.
CTATGTGCGGCGGTGGCCGGAGCTTGCCGCCTTCGGTGCGGATGCCGCCCAGGTGGTGGAATGCGAGGGGCGCTATGCCGGCTATCTCGCCCGCCAGCAGGAGGACATCCGCGCCTTCCGCGAGGAGGAGGCGCTGCGGTTGCCGCCGGATCTCGACTATCATGCCCTGCCGGGCCTGTCGTCGGAAGTGCGCGAGGCGCTGGCCCGGGCCCGGCCGCAGACTCTGGGAGCGGCTGCCCGCATCCCCGGGGTGACACCGGCAGCCCTGGTGCTGCTCTACCGCCATGCCCGCCGCGTCGCCTGAGCCCGCCCCCCTCACCGCAACCGAGGTGGCCCGCATGCTCGACCTGAGTCCGGCGGTGGTGGCGCGGCTTGAGGCCCATCTGGAGCTGCTGCGGCGCTGGCAGCGCCGCCTCAATCTGGTGGGCGCCTCCACCCTGCGGGATCCCTGGCGGCGCCATGTGCTGGATTCGGCCCAGCTCTGCGCCCTGCTGCCGCCGGCCACCAAGGTGCTGGTGGACCTTGGCAGCGGCGCCGGCTTTCCTGGGCTGGTGCTGGCGATCCTGGGCGTGCCCGAGGTCCATCTGATCGAGGCCGACCGGCGCAAGGCCGCCTTTCTCCGGGAGGCGGCGCGGGTGTGTGGCTGTCAGGGGGTGGTGGTCCATGCCCGCCGGATCGAGGAGCTGGCGCCCTTTGCGGCCGATGTGGTGACGGCGCGGGCGCTGGCGCCGCTGGAGCGGCTGCTGGCGCTTGCCCGTCCCTTCTTCGGCCCCCACACCCGCGGCCTGTTCCCCAAGGGACGCGGGGTCGAGGCGGAATTGACCGCGGCCCGACGGCGTTGGAAGATGGCGGTGCGGATCGAACCCAGTCTGAGCGCGCCCGAGGGGCGCATCCTCGTGATCGAAGGGATGGCCGGTGTCGAGCCCGTTGCGTGAGATCCTCGCCCGCGGTCGCGTCTATGCCGTGGCCAACCAGAAGGGTGGGGTCGGCAAGACCACCACCGCCATCAATCTCGGCACCGCGCTCACGGCAGTGGGCAAGCGCGTGCTCATCATCGACATCGACCCCCAGGGAAATGCCTCCACCGGTCTCGGCATCGCCCCCGAGCGCCGCACCCTCACCACCTATGAGGTGTTGATGGGGGAGGTGGAACTCGCCCGGGCGGTGATCGCCACCGAGGTGCCGCAGCTGGACCTGGTGCCGGCGACGGTGGACCTGTCGGCGGTGGAGGTGGAGCTGGCCGAGGACCCACGGCGGGTGTGGCGGCTGCGCGATGCGCTCAGGCGCTTTCGCGAGCCCTATGACTACATCTTCGTGGACTGTCCGCCCTCCCTCGGGGTGCTCACCCTCAACGCACTGGTGGCGGCCCATGGGGTGATCGTGCCGCTGCAGTGCGAGTTCTTCGCCCTCGAGGGGCTGGGGCTGCTGCTGCGCACCATCGAGCGGGTGCGGCGGGCCCACAATCCGCGGCTTGCGGTCCACGGCGTGGTGCTCACCATGTACGACCGCCGCAACAATCTCTCCGCCCAGGTGGCGGAGGATGTGCGGGCGTTCCTGGGCGATCGCGTCTTCCGCACGGTGATCCCCCGCAATGTCCGGATCTCGGAGGCGCCCTCCCACGGCAAGCCGGTGATGCTCTACGATGTCCGCTGTGCCGGGGCGGAGGCCTATGCGCGCCTTGCCGGCGAGATGCTGGAACGCGAACGGGATGCGGCCTGATGGCGAAAAAACGCGGCCTCGGCATGGGACTCTCGGCGCTCCTCGGCGAGGTGCCGCCGGCGGATGCCACCGACGAGGGCGCGGATGTGCGCCGGGTGCCGGTGGAGTATCTCGAACCCTCGCCGCTGCAGCCGCGGCGCACCTTCGCCGATGAGGAGCTGGCGGCGCTGGCCGCCAGTATTCGCGAACACGGTCTGTTGCAGCCGATCCTGGTGCGCCCGGCTCGCGGCCCCGGCGCCGCCTATGAGATCGTCGCCGGCGAGCGGCGCTGGCGCGCCGCCCAGCGCGCCGGCCTCGAGGAGGTGCCGGTGGTGGTGCGCGAGCTCGATGACCGCGGCGCCCTCGAACTCGCCCTCGTGGAGAACCTCCAGCGGGAGGATCTGAACCCACTGGAGGAGGCCGAGGCCTACGCGCGGCTGGTGCAGGACTTCGGCCGCAGCCAGGAGGAGGTGGCCCAGGCCCTCGGCCGCAGCCGCAGCCACATCGCCAACACCCTGCGGCTGCTGCAGCTGCCCGAGCCGGTGCGTGAGCTGTTGCGCCGGGGCGAACTCACCGCCGGCCACGCCCGCGCGCTCTTGGCGGCGACCGATCCCGTGGCGCTCGCGCGCGAGGTTATCGCGCATAAGTTGAGCGTGCGCGAGACCGAGGAGCGGGTCCGCCGCCAGCGCAAGACGCCGACGCGGCGAAGGACGGCCGCGGAATCGGACCCAGATCTTGCGGCTGTTGCGCGGAAATTGAGCCAGATGTTGGGGTTGAGGGTGGAGATCCGCCATGGCCGGCGCGGCGGGCGGGTGGTCATCCGCTATTCCACCCCGGCCCAGCTGGAGGCGGTGTGCCGCCGACTCGGGGACATATCCACAGAAAATCGCGAAAGATGATACTATTTGCGGTTGACAGCGGGCGGCGGCCGTGGGGTTATGCGGACGGGGTGAATACCCGGAAGGAGCAGGCTTCGGGCCGCCCCACGGGGTCCCATCCGCCGGTACGCTGGCACGGTGCTGGGGGCGGTCGCAAGCCGGTCCCGCTGCCCACGGCTAAGTTCTAGCCCAACCACACAAGATGTCCGGACCGGCGGCCGCCCTGGGCGGCCGTCGCCCTTTGCGGCCTCACGGGGTCGTGAGGGGGCTGCGCTGTGCCGCCGCCATCCCTATTTCAAGGACTGAGGCCGACCGTCCATCGGTGTGGAACGGGCGGCCGATAGGGAATCTTCTGATGGGATCCGCGGGCAGGGAGGAGTGCGCATGAGCTGCAATGTCGGAACCATCGATCGGGTGGTGCGGGTGGTGGTGGGCCTCGTGCTGATCGCGCTGGTGTTCTGGGGCCCCCAGACCAACTGGGGCTGGATCGGGCTGATCCCGCTGATCACCGGACTGGCGGGCTGGTGCCCGGCCTATCGCCTGCTGGGGATCGACACCTGCCAGCGCAAGACCGCCTGAGAGCTCAATTTGTCGGTCTGAGCGCGAGCGTTCCGGCGAGCGCAAGGCGCCCGTCCTCGCCTACCACCCACAAGGGGGCCGTGCGTTCGGCCTCGGGGCCCAGGAGGATGCGCAGCGGCCGGCCGACGAACAGCGGGACGTGGTTGCGGAAGTCGAAGGCGGCGATCCGCGCTGCGCCATGGTGGTCGGCTGCCAGCATCAGGCCCAGGAGGGCCAAGAGCGGTCCGTGGACCACCAGGTCGGGATAGCCCTCCACCTCGCACGCATAGCGCCGATCATAGTGGATCCGGTGGCTGTTCCAGGTGAGGGCGGAGTAGCGGAACAGCAGCACCTCGTCGGGACAGTAGCGGGCTTCGGCCACGGGTGTGTGCGGCGGGGTGAAGGGCTCGTGGCAGCGGGCGAGGGGTCGCGGCTCCCGGTAGACGATCTGTTGCTCCTCCACCAGCGCCGTGCCGTCGCCGTCGTCGATGCGGTGTTCCACCGTGACGAACACCAGCCGGCCGCTCCGGCCCTGCTTGGGGGTGATGGCGCGGATGGTGGAGGTCTTGACGGCGCGCGTCCCCAGCCTCAGGGGGCGCTCAAAGCGCAGCCGGCCGCCCGCCCACATCCGCCGCACCCCTTCGAGCGCCGGCAGGAAGCGGCCGAGGCGTTCGTGGCCATCGATGCCGGTGTCGCGGGCGAACACCGGCTCGTGGAAGTAGAGATGGTGCCAGCCGGGCGGCAGCGGATCGTCCGGCCCGGCCAGGGGCTCGCGGTCGAGGGCCGCCTGCAGCGCGCGCACGGGAAAGGGATCCAGCAGCGCTTCCACCCGCCGACTGCGGCCGAGGGCGGCGCGGAGGGAGTCGGTGGTGGCCGTCATCGCAGCGCCTCCGCCAGATCCTCCAGCAGGTCCTCCGGGTCCTCGAGCCCCACCGACAGGCGAATGAGGTCGTCGGTGATGCCGAGCTGGGCCCGTTCCTCGGCCGAAAGCCGCTGGTGGGTGGTGGTGGCGGGATGGGTGGCGAGGCTCTTGGCATCTCCGAGATTGTTGGAGATCCGAAAGAGCCGCAGCCGATCCAGCACCTCGAAGGCGCGCGCCTTGCCGCCGCCGGTCCGGAAGGCCAGCACCGGTCCCGGCGCCTCCATCTGCAAGCGGGCGATGTCGTGGCCGGGATGGTGGGCGAGGCCGGGATAGAGCACCGCCTCCACCCGCGGATGGTCGGCAAGAAAGCGCGCCAGCGTCTCGGCGGTGGCGGTGGCCCGCCGCACCCGCAGTTCCAGGGTCTCGAGCCCTTTGAGCAGCACCCAGGCGTTGAAGGGTGAGAGCACCGGGCCAGCATGGCGCAGCCAGGGCAGGAGCACGTCCTTGCGGAAGGACTCGCTGCAGCAGATCACTCCGCCGAGACAGCGGCCCTGGCCGTCGATGTGCTTGGTGGCGGAATAGACCACCACATCGGCGCCATGCTCGAGTGGATGCTGCAGGATCGGTGTTGCCAGCACATTGTCCACCACCACCAGCGCACCGGCGGCGTGGGCCCGTTCGGCCACGGTGCGGATGTCGACGATCTCGAGGGTGGGATTGCCCGGGGTCTCGAACAGCACCAGCCGGGCGGGCCGCTCGAGCGCCCGCGCCCAGGCGTCCTCTGAGGTTGCGTCCACCAGCTCCACCTGGACGCCGAAGCGGGGCAGGAGCTCGGTGAGCAGCCACAGGGTGGAGCCGAAGAGGAGCCGGGCCGCCACCACCCGATCGCCGGCGCAAAGACTCGCCATCAGCACCGCCGTGAGGGCGGCCATGCCCGAGGCGGTGGCGGCGGCCTCCTCGCTGCCCTCGAGTTGCGCCATGCGCCGCTCGAACATGCGCACGGTGGGATTGGCCAGGCGCGAATAGGTGTAGCCCTCGGCCCGGCCGGCAAAGCGCGCTTCGGCAATCTCGGCCCGCTCATAGACGAAGCCCGAGGTCAACAGCAGCGCTTCCGAGGTCTCGCCCCAGGGGGTGCGCTCGCTGCCGCCGTGGACCAGCCGGGTGGCCCGCCGCCAGTTGCGGGTCATGGGTCCGCCTCTCCTTCCACCGCCTGCCGCACGAGCCGCAGGAACACCGGCCGGCGGCCGGCCCGCCGGGCCTTGGCCTCATAGCGGGTCTCGGGCCAGTCCTCCGGCTGCTCGCGCCAGTCGCGAGCGCTCTCGGCAAGCCAGCAAAACCGCGGCTCCGCGAGCACCGCCGCCAGCATCCAGCGGGCATAGTCGGGATCATCGGTAGCCAGCCGCAACTCACCACCGGGATGCAGCAGCCGGGCGAATTCGGCCACCGTCTCGCGGTTGACGATGCGGCGCTTGTGGTGGCGCCGCTTGGGCCAGGGATCAGGAAACAGCACATAGATCCGGGCCAGGCTCGCGGTGGGCAGGCGCGGCAGCAGCAGTCGCGCATCGTCCACCACGATGCGCACATTGTTGAGCCCCCGCGCCTCGAGCCCGGCGAGCAGCTTGGCCACGCCGCCGAGATAGGGTTCGACCCCGATGAAGCCGTGTTCGGGGTGGCGCTCGGCCTGCCACAGCAGGTGTTCGCCGCCGCCGAAGCCGATCTCGAGTTCAAAGGCCTGCGCGCCGGGGAACAGCGCCCGGGGATCGATCTGCGCCCATTCGGCTGAATCGAGATCGAGCCGCAACTGCGGCAGCCGCTCCTCCAAGAGCCGGCGGCGGCGCGGGCTCAGGCGCGGGCCGAGGCGGCGGCCATAGATGAGCCGCCTGGGGCGGGCGTCAGGCGAGGCGACGGAGCTCGTCGACGAGATCGGTGCGCTCCCAGGAGAAGCCGCCATCGGGTTCGGGATCCCGTCCGAAGTGGCCGTAGGCCGCGGTGCGGGCATAGATGGGCCGGTTGAGGCCGAGGCGCTCGCGGATGTTGCGCGGGCTCAGATTGAGGTCGTGGAAGAACTCCACCAGCCGGCGCTCGTCGATCTCGCCGGTGCCCATGAGGTCGACGTAGATGGACAGCGGCTTGGCCACGCCGATGGCATAGGCGAGCTGGATCAGGCAGCGCCGCGCGAGCCCGGCGGCCACCACATTCTTGGCGAGCCAGCGGGCGGCATAGGCAGCGGAGCGGTCCACCTTGGTGGGATCCTTGCCGGAGAAGGCACCGCCGCCGTGGGGCGCAGCCCCGCCATAGGTGTCGACGATGATCTTGCGGCCGGTGAGCCCGGCATCGCCCACCGGACCGCCCACCACGAAACGGCCGGTGGGATTGACGTAGAATTCCTCCTCCGGGCACATCCAGCCCTCGGGCAGCACCCGCAGCACGTGGCGGCGCACGATGTCGCGCACCGCCGCCTGGCTCACTTCAGCGCTGTGCTGGGTGGAGACCACGATGGAGGTGGCCCCGAGGGGGCGGCCCTGGACGTAGCGCAGCGTCACCTGGCTCTTGGCATCAGGCCCCAGCTCCGGATGCTCGCCGGCGCGCCGGGCCTCCGCCAGGCTCCTGAGGATCTGGTGGGCATAGTAGATGGGCGCGGGCATCAGCGCCGGCGTCTCATCGCAGGCATAGCCGAACATCATGCCCTGATCGCCCGCCCCCTCATCCTTGTCCTCGCGGGCGTCCACCCCCATGGCGATGTCGGGCGACTGTTCGTGGAGATAGACGTCGATGTTCAGCGTACGCCAGTCGAAGCCCGGCTGGCTGTAGCCGATCTCCCGCACCGCCTCGCGCGCGAGGCAGCGGATGTGGTCGGCGGTGATGGTCTCGGGCCCGCGCACCTCGCCGGCGATCACCAGCCGGTCGGTGGTCGCCAGGGTCTCGCAGGCCACCCGCGAATAGGGATAGGCCCGCAGATAGGCGTCCACCACCTCATCGGAGACGCGGTCGCAGACCTTGTCGGGGTGCCCCTCGGAGACGGACTCGCTGGTGAAGACGTATTCTTCGAGCGCCATCGGCCCACCTGCTGCGGTTGAGAGGAGAATCGGATCGTCCGGCGATACGACGGCCGGCCCGCGGCCGCCCGGCCCCGGTCCCGCGCTGATAAAGGGCAGGCGTCGGCGGGGGTCAAGGTGGCGGTGCGGTCGCCCGGGGCTGGATTCGCCACCAATGGAGGCCTAGCCCGGGGGCGGTTCGCGGGGAGGAACGGTGATGCGACGACTCTATGGCTATTGGCGCAGTTCGGCCTCCTATCGGGTGCGGATCGTGCTCGAGCTCAAGGGCCTGCCCTATGAGTATGTAGCCATTGATCTGCGGGCAGGACGCCAGCGGGCACCCGACTATCTCCGCCGCAATCCCCAAGGGCTGGTGCCCTATTATGAGGAAGATGGGCTCGGGCTCGCCCAGTCGCTTGCCATCTGCGAATATCTCGAGGCGCGCCATCCCACGCCCGCGCTGCTGCCGGCGGATGAGGTGGCGCGGGCGCGGGTGCGGGCGTTGTGCGCCCTGATCGCCTGCGAGATCCACCCGCTCAACAATCTGCGGGTGCTCAATCATCTGCGCAGCGCGCAGGGCTGGAGCGAGGACCAGGTGACCGCCTGGTACCGCCACTGGATCCGCGAGGGTTTTGATTTGCTGGAGCGGGAGCTCGCCCGCTCGGCCGGCTGCTATTGCTGGGGCGATACCCTCACCCTCGCCGATGCCTTTCTGGTGCCACAGGTCTACAACGCCCGCCGCTATGGCGTGGGCCTCGCGCCCTGGCCCACCATCGCCCGGCTCGAAGCCGCCCTCAACGCCCTGCCGGCGTTCCAGCGGGCGCTGCCGGAGCGTCAGCCGGACGCACCGGCGGACTGACGGCGCAACGCCTCCAGCCGGCGGATGCGCTCATAGAGGGCCACCACCGGGGCGATGGCACCGGCAAGCGGTGGCGGCAGCTCGACCGCCGGCTGCGGCCGCGGCGGCAGCTCCAGCAGGCGCTGCAGCCCGTCCTCGGGATCGTCGGCGCGCTCGCCACTCTCCACCGCCCGGCGGGCCAGAAGCCAGGCCACCACCGCCGCGAGCCGACTGGTGGCATCCAGCACCGCCGCATGCCAGCCCAACAGTTCCAGCGGCTCGGCCTCTGACGGCGGCGTTGCCGCCACCGCCCGCAGCCGCTCACCCACCGCCACCGCCTCGCGCAGCAGCGCCACCGTGAGGCTCGCCGTCGCCCCCTCGCCCGCCGGGGATTCGCCTTGCGCCGACATGGTCGTCCCTCCGCACCCCACCCCATGCTCGCCCGCGGGGCGCGGGGTGCAAGCCCGGGGGTGCTTGGGGCGCACCCGAAGGTGCGGCCGGCTAGGCCGCCGGTGCGACGGTGCGGGCCGGAAGCTCCGCCAGCAGCCGTGCCACCAGTGCGCGCCCCAGGGGCCGCAGCCGTTGGAGGCCGGCATGGGGCTCGAGGGTGGCCTCGTCGAGGAACAGGGCACGCCGGATTTCGATCTGGAGAGCGTGGATGCCGCGCTCGGGCCGGCCGTAGTGCCGGGTGATGAAGCCGCCGGCAAAGGGCGTGTTGCGGGCAACCCTGAGGCCATGGGCGGCGCACAGCTCAAAGGCGGCGCGCGAGAGCGCCGGGGCAGCGCTTTTGCCGAAGCGGTCACCGATGCACACATCCACCGGCGCCCCCGCCTCGCCGGCGGCGGAGGTGGGCATGGTGTGGACATCCAAGAGCAGCACCCGGCCGAAACGCTCGGCCAGGGCCGCAAGCCGCTGCTGCAGCGCCCGGTGCCAGGGCTCCCAATAGGTCGCAAGGCGCCGGACGAAGGCCTCGGTGGAAAGGGGTGCGCGATAGAGTCGCACCGCACCGGCACGGGTGGGCACCACCCCGAGCCCGGCCCGCGCCCGCGGGGTGATATGGGGACGCAGGCCGGCGGGCAGCCCTTCCAGCGCCTCCGGCGCCATCTCCCGGGGATCGCGGTTGAGATCGACGCACGCGCGCCGACAGCGGGCCACCAGCAGGGTGGCGCCCAAGGGGACGGCGTCGAGGAACAGCCGATGCACCGGCCCGTCGTCGAGGCCGGCGGCGGTGGCGGCATCCGCTGCCAGGGAAGCGGCCACATCCGGCGGCAGGCAGGTGCCGCTGTGGGGGGCCGTGATCAGCACCGGCGCCGGCGGGCCCTGCGGCTCCACCAGCTCGAAGACGGGCGCGTCCATCGGCAGGATCCGCATCGCCACACCCCCCACAAGACCACAAGCCGCCGGCAGCGACAACCGGGCGGCCCGTCTCGACGGGCCATGCGGTGTGTGCATGGCGGCTTCCCGCAGGATGCAACTTGCCGTGGGCCCGCCGCCACCTAGTTTGTGCGGCGCAGCAAGCCCGGTGCAGCGCCGGGACTGCGGCGAGTTTCCCTTCCCTCCCTGACCGATGGTGACTTCGGCGGCTCCTCGGAGCCGCCGCTTTTTTGCCTTGCACCGGGGCCATGCGCTGTGCGCATGGGAGACCTTCACGAGGTGCGCTTCTCAGCACCGGCCCGGCACCTATCTTGTGCGGTGCAGCAAGGGCCGGATCCCGGCCGATTGCCGCGAGTTTCCCTTCCCTCCCTGGCCGATGGTCAAGTCGACTCGGCGGCTCTCCGGAGCCGCCTCCTTTTTTCGCTCAGGGGCGAAAGCGCCAGAGCCAGCCCTGCGGCAGCGCCCCATGACGGCGGGCGAGGGCGAGGATGCGCGCTTCCACGGCCGCCTCATCCAGCTCCGGCGGAAACTCGCGCGCGTGGATGCCGGCCAACACGAACAGCACATCGAGGCCGGCCCGGCGCGCGCCTACCACATCATGTTCGAAGGAATCGCCCACCGCCACGGTGGCCGCCGGCGGCACCGCCAGCGCCTCTTGTGCCATGGCGTAGATGGGCGGATGGGGCTTGCCGGTATAGACCACCCGCCCGCCGAGCCGCTCATAGAGGGCGGCCACCGTGCCCGGCGCCATGATCAGCCGCTCGCCCTGGGGTGCTACCCGGTCGGGATTGGCGCACACCATCCACAGGCGGCGGCGGGCCGCCACCTCCAGCGCCGGGCGGTAGTCGTCGAGGGTCCGCTTCGGACTGTCCACGCCCGAGAGGAAGATGAAGTCGGCAGCCGCAGGATCGTCCACCAGCTCCAGATCGAGCCCCGCCACCACCTCGAGGTCGCCGAAGCGGGTGAACAGCAAACAACGACGGCCGAGAGCGCGGAACGGCTCAAGGCGGCGCTCGCGCAACAGCCGCCACGCCACCTCACCCGAGGTCACCACCTCATCATAGAGCTCCGGACCGATGCCCATGGCGGCGAGATGGCGCAGGCTGTGGGCGCGGCGGCGGCCGGAGTTGGACAGCAGCACCACCCGCCGGCCAGCCTCGCGCAGGCGGGCGAGGGCCGCCACCCCCTCACCAAGCGCCCGCTCACCGTCATGGATCACGCCCCACTGATCCACCAACCAGCCGGCATAGCGGTCCATCAGCGGGGTGATGCCCGCAAGCGCCTGCGGGCGCGGTGCGGCCTCCCGAATAGCCATGGGCTGCGGCCTCAGAGGTAGCGGATCCGGGGTGGCCGGCGGGTGGGACGGCCGAGCTGGGCCTCGATGCGGTCGCGGACGTTGCGCGCGAGTTCGAGATAGGCCTGGGCCTGGGGGCTTTCGGGCGCGAACACGGCAAGCGGCCGGCCGGCGTCGGCATGCTCGCGGATGGCGAGATCGAGCGGGATCTCGGCGAGGAAGTCGACGCCGTAGCGCTCGGCACAGGCGCGGGCGCCGCCATGGGCGAAGATGTCGCTGCGGCCGCCGCAGTGGGGGCAGAGGAAATAGCTCATATTCTCGACGATGCCGAATACCGGCACGTCCACCTTGCGGAACATGTTGATGGCCTTGCGCGCATCCAACAGCGCGATGTCCTGAGGGGTGGAGACGATCACCGCACCCGTAAGCGGCACCTGCTGAGCCATGGTGAGCTGGGCATCGCCGGTGCCGGGCGGCAGATCCACCACCAGCACATCCAGCTCGCCCCACAGCACATCCCCCAGCATCTGCTGGAGCGCCCCCTGGACCATGGGACCGCGCCAGATCATCGGTGTCTCCTCGTCCACGAGGAAGCCCACCGACATCATGGAAATGCCATAGCTCTCCACCGGCACCAGCTTCTCGCCATCCGGCGAGGTCGGCCGCCCGCGGGCGCCGGTCATGCGCGGCACCGAGGGGCCGTAGATGTCGGCATCCAGCAGCCCCACCCGCCAGCCCAGCGATCTCAGGCCATAGGCGAGATTGACGGCAGTGGTGGACTTGCCGACGCCGCCCTTGCCCGAGGCCACCGCCACCACCGCGCGCACGCCGGGCAGCGCGATCTTGGGTCGGGTGCGCCGCGCCGTGGCCGGCCCGCTGCCGCCCGCCGGCGCCGCCCCGGGATCACCCGCTGCAGCCGGGCGCCGTTCGGCGGTGAGCACCACCGTGCAAGAGGTGACCCCGGGCAGCGTCCGCACCGCCTCCTCGCACGCCCGCCTGAGGGGCTCCAGCTCCTCCGCCTCGGCCGGGTCGATCTCGAGCGCAAAGCCCACATTGGAGCCGCGGATGACGATGCCCGAGACCATGCCCAGCTCGACGATGCTGCGGCCGGATTTGGGGTGGCGGATCTCGCGCAGACGGGCGAGGATCTCGTCGCGGCTCGGTGCGCTCATGCTTGACCCCCTCTCACCGCCGGCCGATATAGGCCGCGATCCGCGGCGCGGCGAGGCGACGGATCGCGCCCGGGCGGGAACCCGTACCGGAAACGAAAGCCGATGCCCTGGCAGCAGCGAGGCGGACCTTGGGGTGGCGGCGGTGGACCCTGGGGGCCGCGTCCGGGCCCCGGCGGCCAGCAGCCCCCCGATCTCGAAGAGGTGGTACGCAAGACCCAGGAACGTCTGCGCCGGATTCTGGGGGGTGGCGGCGGTGGAGGCGGCGGCCTCGGTCTCGGTGGCGGCCGCGGAGGGCGCCGCGGCATCCTGCTGGTGGTGCTGGCCGTGGTGCTGGTATGGCTGGCTTCCGGCATCTATCGGGTGCAGCCGGATGAACAGGGGGTGGTGCTGCGCTTCGGCCGGCTCGACCGGGTGACGGCCCCGGGCCTGCGCTATCGTCTGCCGTGGCCCATCGAGACGGTGGTCAAGCCCAAGGTCACGCGGGTCAACCGCATCGAGGTGGGCTTCCGCAGCGTTGCCGGAGGCACGCGCGAGGTGCCGGAAGAGGCGCTGATGCTCACCGGCGACGAGAATATCGTCGACATCAACTTCGTCGTCCTGTGGAAGATCGGCAACGCCGCCGACTATCTGTTCAACATCCGCGATCCCGAAGCGACCCTCAAGATCGTGGCCGAGAGCGTGATGCGCGAGATCATCGGCCGCACGCCCATCGTCGAGGCCACCACCGAGGGCCGCCAGCGGATCGAACAGCAGGCAGCAGAGCAGCTGCAGCAGCTCATGAACGAGTACCGCGCCGGCATTCTCATCAGCGCGGTGCAGCTGCAGAAGTCGGATCCGCCGGCCCAGGTGATCGATGCCTTCAAGGATGTGCAGGCGGCTCAGGCCGACCGCGAGCGCCTGCAGAACGAAGCCGAGGCCTATGCCAACAAGGTGATCCCCGAGGCCCGTGGGCGCGCCGAACGCATCCTGCAGGAGGCGGAGGCTTACCGCCAGGAGGTGATCGCCCGCGCCACCGGTGAAGCCGCCCGCTTCGAGCAGGTGCTCAAGCGCTACATCGCCGCGCGCGAGATCACGCTCCAGCGGATGTATCTCGAGACCATGGAGGAGGTGCTGCCGGGCCGGCCCAAGGTGGTGGTGGGCGGCGAGAGTGGTGCTCAGCCGGTGCTGCCCTATCTGCCGCTGCCGGCCCTCGACGGTGCCAAGCGGGAGGCGGGCCGATGAGGCGGCCGTGGTCGTTGGCCCTGATCGGCGCCCTGGTGCTGGTGCTGATCCTGCTGTCCGACACCTTCTTCACCGTTCACCAGACCCGCCAGGCGCTGGTGCTGCAGTTCGGCAATCCGGTGCGGGTGGTGCGCGAGCCCGGGCTGCAGGTGAAGCTGCCCTTCATCCAGCAGGTGGAATATTTCGAACGGCGGGTGCTGGGCTATGATGCGCCGGCGGTGGAGCTGATCCTGGGCGATCAGCGCCGCCTGGTGGTGGACGCCTTCGCCCGCTACCGCATCGCCGACGCCCTCGCCTTCCGCCAGACCGCCGGCAGTGAGGCGGCCTTCATCGGCCGGCTTGCCCCCATCATGATCTCGGCGCTGCGCAACGTCCTCGGCGAGACCTCGCTGACCGATCTTCTGTCCAAGGACCGCACCGCACTGATGGCGCGCATCCGCGAACTCACCAATGCCCAGGTGGCACGCTTCGGCGTGGAGGTGGTGGATGTGCGCATCAAGCGCGCTGACCTGCCGCCGGAGAATATGGAGGCGGTGTTCCGGCGGATGCGGGCGGAACGGCTGCGTGAGGCCAACGAACTGCGTGCCCAGGGCAATGAAATCGCCCAGCGGATCCGCGCGCGGGCCGACCGCGAGGCGCGGGTGCTGATCGCCGAGGCCGAGCGCGATGCCGAGAAGCTGCGCGGTGAGGGTGATGCCGAGGCGATCCGGATCGTCTCCGAGGTGGCCGAGCGCGATCCCGACTTCTTCGCCTTCTACCGTTCGCTCCAGGCCTACCGCAAGGCGCTGGATGCCGACTCCACCAGCTATGTGCTGTCGCCGGAGAGCGAATTCTTCCGCTTCTTCCAGCAGGTGGCGCCGGAACGGGCGGCGGTCGGGGCCGGGACACCGCCCCGGACGCCCTGAGCTGGCCGGCTCATGCGCGATCTGTTCACGGCCCTCGGCCTCGTACTGGTGCTCGAGGGGGTGTTGTGGGCGCTCTTTCCCGACGGCATGAAGAAGGCGGCGGCGCTGGCGCTGGCCCTCGACAGCCGCCAGCTGCGGCTCATGGGCCTTGCCGCCGCGGTGCTGGGCGTGCTGCTGGTATGGTTGGTGCGCCGGGCGCTCATGGTCCCTTAAGGCGGGCGCTCGGCCCGAAGGGAGGCCGCGGGAAATGAGGCCAGGGGCATGGGCGCGGCAATGGATAGTGGTGGGGCTGGCGGTGCTGCTCCTTGCCGTCGGTGCCCGCGCCCAGGGATTGCCGCCGAGCTTCGCCGACGTGGTGGAACGGGTGGCACCGGCGGTGGTCAACATCTCCACCACCCGACGGGTGCAGGAGCGCCTGCCGCGACCGCAGTTCCCGCCCGGCTCGCCGTTCGAGGAGTTCTTCCGTGACTTCTTCGACGGTGACGGGGCCGAGCCCGCGCCGCGGGTGTTCTCGCTGGGCTCGGGCTTCATCATCGACCCCCGCGGCTATGTGGTCACCAACAACCATGTGATCGAGGGGGCGGAGGAGATCACCGTCATCCTCCACGACGAGAGCCGCTATCGCGCCACCGTGGTGGGACGCGATCCCAAGACCGATCTCGCGGTGCTGAAACTCGAGGGCGAGGGACCGTTTCCCTATGTGGAATGGGCCGACAGCGACCGGGTGCGGATCGGCGATTGGATGATCGCCATCGGCAATCCCTTCGGCCTTGGCACCTCGGTCACCGCCGGCATCGTCTCGGCCCGCGGCCGCGACATCCGTGCCGGGCCCTATGACGACTTCTTCCAGGTGGACGCCGCCATCAACCGCGGCAATTCCGGCGGCCCGTCCTTTACCCTCGAGGGGCGGGTGTTCGGTGTGAATACAGCCATCTTCTCGCCCTCCGGCACCAACATCGGCATCGGTTTCGCCATCCCCTCCAACCTCGCCCGCCGGGTGGTGGAGAGTCTGATCGAGAAGGGCCGGGTGATCCGCGCCTGGATCGGCGTGCGCATCCAGCGGGTGACGCCGGAGATCGCCGAGAGTCTCGGCCTCGACGCCGCCCGCGGTGCGCTGGTGGCGGCGGTGGTGCCGGAGGGACCCGCCGCCCGTGCCGGCATCCGCCAGGGCGATGTGATCCTCGCCTTCGGCGACCGGCCCATCCGGCAGATGCGGGAGCTGCCGCGGGTGGTGGCGGAGAGTGCGGTGGGCGTGCCGGTGACCGTCACCCTGTGGCGCCGGGGCGAGACCCTGAAGCTGGAGATCACCCCGGCGGAACTGCCCTCGGACGAGGAGCTGGCGCGGCTGAGCGCGCCCACGCCGGCACCGCGGACCGACGCCCGTGCGCGCTTGCCGGGCCTCGGCCTCGAAGTGGCGAGCCTCGATGCCGCCCTGCGGCAGCGCTTTGAGCTTCCGGACGATGCCGAGGGAGTGGTGGTGGTGGCGGTGGCCGCCGACAGCCCCGCCGCCCACGCCGGCCTTGCCCCGGGGGATCGGGTGCTGGAAGTGGACTCCGAAGAGGTGCGCACGCCGCCGGAGCTGGTGGCCCGACTCGAGGCGGCGCGCGAAGCGGGCCGCAGGAATGCGCTGCTGCTGGTGGAGCGCAGGGGCGAGCCGCGATATGTCTCGCTGCGGCTTCCGGCCGACTAGGCCCTAGGTCTCGAGTCGCCGCAGCCGCAGCTCGAGGCGCAGGCGTCGCATCAGCGTGCCGAGGCCGCTCTGCTCCACCCGCACCACCTCCCGCGGCAGCCGATCGCCCGCAAGCGGCACCAGCAGGCGGCTGGTGCGCCGGTAGCGGGTCTTCGGCAGCGCCGCCAGCACCTCGGCCCGCTTCTCCTCCGGCAGGGCGCGCCACATGGCAGCGAGTCCCGGCACCCGATCCAGCAGCAGGGTGCGATCGAGCGGCTCCGCCGGCTCCTCGATCCGCCGGATGAGACCGCTGCCTTCGGCCTCGTCGTACCAGACGAAATGGTCCCGCACCCGCATGGCCTGCCGCCGCCCCGGGGCGAAGTCCAAAGGCCGCGGCTCCACCCGCTCGCTCTCCTCGCCCGGCGCCATGCTGAGCCCACCAAGCTCGAACAGCACCGCCGGCTCCAGCAACAGACCACGGGCGAGGGCGCCCTCGTCGCCATAGGGGGCGAGGAAGCGCCGGCGCAGTTCCGTCAGGGCGGCGGTGACCTGCTCTCGCGGGCGGCCTTCACGTACGAGCGCGTCGGCCACATCCGCAAGCGCCGCATCCAGCGCCTGCTCCAGCTGGCGGCGGGCGGCGGCGGCATCCGCCAGTCCCTGCAGCCGGCCAGTACCGTCTACCTGGAAGGCGAAGGCCACATCCTCCCACAGCCGCGCCATCCGCAGCCGCAGAGGATCGGGCGGCCGCCCCGCATCCGCTTCCGGCTCCTCGGCACCATAGCGGGTCCAGCGCCAGCGAAGGCGCCCGGCATCTTCCACCTCGAGGCGGGCGCGGGCGCGGGCGCGCGCCTCCACCACCCAGGCGCCAGCATCATAGACCTCGCGCACCCGCTCGAGATCGATGGCATAGCGCGCCCCCACAGGCGGCCGTGGCCCCAGGGCGAAGCGCGCCGCCGCCCTGGCCGGGCGCAGAAACGACGGCACCAGGGCCAGGGCCGGTAGCGTCTGCAAAAGCGTGCGGCGCTGCATGGGCAGCTCCCCGGGGTCAGTGGCGGAAGTGGCGCATGCGGGTGAAGACCATGGCCATGTCGTGCTCGTCGGCAGCGGCGATCACCTCACCATCACGCACGCTGCCGCCGGGCTGGATCACGGCCGTCACGCCGGCCCGGGCCGCCTCCACCAGCCCGTCGGCGAAGGGGAAGAAGGCGTCGGAGGCCAGCACCGCACCGCGGCTGCCGCGCCCGGCGCGAGCCTTCTCCACGGCCAGCCGCACCGCATCCACCCGGCTCATCTGGCCGGCGCCGACGCCCACAGTCGCACGCGCCCGGGCCAGCACGATGGCGTTCGAGCGCACATGTTTCACCACCTTCCAGGCGAACAGCAGATCAGCCAGCTCGGCTTCGGTGGGAGCGCGTCGGGTCACCACCTCGAGCCGATCCGAGCTCACGCTGCCGCGGTCGCGCTCCTGCACGAGAAAGCCGCCGGCCAGAGTCCGCACCATGAGCCCATTGTCATCCGGCCGCGGCACACCGCCGGTCTCGAGCAGCCGCAGATTGGCCTTGCGCGCCAGCAGCTCCCGCGCCTCGGGGGCGAATTCGGGGGCGATCACCACCTCCAGAAAGAGGCGGGTGAGCTCCTGGGCGAGCTCCGCCTCCACCCGGTGATTGAGAGCGACGATGCCGCCGAAGGCGCTCACCGGATCCGAGGCCAGCGCCCGCTTCCACACTTCCACCGGATCGTGCCCCACCGCCACACCACACGGGTTGTTGTGCTTGACGATCACCACCGCCGGCTGGTCGAACTCGGCGGCCAGCTCGAAGGCCGCATCGGCGTCCAGCAGATTGTTGTAGCTCAGCGCCTTGCCCTGGAGCTGGCGGGCTCGCACCGCACCTGGGCGGGCCTCATCGCTGCGATACAAGGCGGCCTGCTGGTGCGGGTTCTCGCCATAGCGCAGGGTCTGCAGCCGTTCACCAGCAAGGACGAAACGCTCGGCCAGCGGCGACTCGCCGACGGCGGCGGTAAGCCAGCGGGCGATGGCGGCATCATAGGCGGCGGTGCGGCGGAAGGCACGGGCGGCAAGCTGCCGGCGGGTGGTGAGGGTGGTGCCGCCGTGGCGCTCGATCTCGGCCGCCACCGCCTCATAGTCCTCCGGTTCCACCACCACCGCCACGAAGGCGTGGTTCTTGGCGGCAGCACGGATCATGGCGGGACCGCCGATGTCGATGGTCTCGATGCCGGCATCGAAGTCGCCGCCGCCCGCCACCGTCGCCTCGAAGGGGTAGAGATTGACCACCACCAGATCGATGGGGGTGATGGCGCGCGCCTCCAGCGCCTGCCGGTGCTCTTCCCGGTCGCGCCGGGCGAGGATGGCGCCGTGCACCGCCGGGTGGAGGGTCTTGACGCGACCATCGAGAAACTCGCCGGCGCCGGTGAGCTCTCCCACCTCCACCACCGCAAGCCCGGCCTCCCGCAGGGCCGCTGCGGTCCCGCCGGTGGACAGCAGCTCCACCCCACAGGCGGCAAGCCGCCGGGCAAAGTCCACAAGCCCCCGCTTGTCCGAGGCCGACAGCAGCGCCCGGCGCACCGGGATCACATCCATGGACGGCACTCCCTCTCGCTTAGCTCACCTCCCGCTCCCGCCGCCACGCCGCAGCCGGGCGATGAAGAAGCCGTCCATGCCGCCGCGTTCGGCGAGATCCGAAGGCAGGGTACGGACAAAGCCTGCGGGCGTCACCGTGACCGGAAGTCCGGCGAGTTCCTCCGCCCGCGGCGGCTCCACCTCCAGCTCAGGATGGCGCGCGAGCAGAGCTGTGATGCGTACCTCGCCCTCCTCCGGCTGAAGCGAACAGACGGCATAGACCAGCCGCCCGCCGGGGGCCAGCACCCGCACCGCCGCCTCCAGGAGCTCATCCTGAAGCGCCGCCATGCGTGCCACATCCTCGGGCTGCTTGGTCCAGAGGATGTCGGGATGGCGCCGGATGGTGCCGGTGGCGGTACAGGACGCATCCAACAGCACCCTTGCGAAGGGTTGGGCCGGCTGGAAGCTGCGGGCATCGGCCTGCACCAGCTCGACCCGCTCGATCAGCCGGGTGCGGGTGAGATTGGCCCGCAACCGCTCCATCCGGGGCCGCGAGATGTCCACCGCCACCACCCGCGCACCGGCGGCGGCAAGCTGCACCGTCTTGCCGCCGGGTGCCGCACACAGATCCAGCACCGGCTCATGGGGCCGAGCGCCGAGGAGGCAGGCCGGCAGGCCGGCGGCCACATCCTGCACGATCCACGCCCCCTCGCGGTAGCCGGGCAGGCTCTCCACCGGCTGCGCGCGCACAAGCCGCACCACCCCACCCGGCAGCAGATCACCGCCCAAGCGCTCGGCCCACAGGGCGGCATCGGCAAGCGGCCGCAGGTCGAGCGGTGGTTCTTCGAGATGCACCTGGCCGATCGCGAGGGTTTGGGCGCGGCCATAGGTCTCGCACCAGCGCTCGAACAGCCACACCGGGGTGTTGGCCTCCACCGCGGCAGCACCGGCAAGCGGCGGCGGATGCTCGCGCGCCGCCCGGCGCAGCACCGCATTGACGAAGGCCGCCTGCGCCGGGGCGAGGCGCCGGGCGAGGGCCACGGTGGTGGCGACGGCGGCATGGGGAGGTGTGGCCAGATGCACCAGCTGGACCAGGCCGAGCCGCAGCAGATGGCGCAGCCGCCGCCGCGGCCGCCGCGGGCAGTAGCGTGCGATCAGCCGGTCGAGCTCGCCCAGCCGGCGCAAGGCGGTGGCATAGAGTCGCCGAGCAAAGGCGCGATCGCGCCGATCCAGGCCGCTGGTGGCGGCAAGCCGGGCGAAGGTCTCCTCCGCCGGCCGCCGCTCGGGCCCGAGGACCGCCTCCAGCACCGCGAGCGCCAGCGCGCGGGCATCCCCCGCCCACGCCCGCGGGTGCCCGCGACCGGCAGCGGCCAATGACTCGCCTGTGGTGGGCGCTTCCATGGTGCTTGCGACTCCCGCCCCTCGCGCGGTTCGTCGCCAAGATGGGGCATGGACGGCCTCCGGCCAGCGTCCCTGCGTGGAAGATGCTGTGGCTGTTCGATCCATCGCGCAAAGGTTGAGGAATCCCTTATGTTCTTCCGCCTTAAGGCTGTGCCCGCTCACCCTTGCCGGCTGGCTGGCGGCGGCACCGGCGCTGGCTATCCATGTACCGCCCCATCTGGGGCCGACGCCGCCCGCTGCGGCGAAAGGGCCGTCGTCGCAGGCTCCCGAGGGTAAGCCTGACAGCGCCCAGAAACCGCGCGAGAGACGGGGTCAAAGGCCCCGGCTCCTGCCCCCGGGCGGGCGCGCGTCCGGCTCCGCGCCGTCGCTGAATGAGATCTTCCGCACCCCACCCGATGACGGCGCCCCGTCCTGGGCTCGGCAGGCGCTGCCGCGCCAGAGCCTGGCCGATGTGCTGGCGCGGGCGGCGCTCGCCGACCTGCCGCTGGCGCCGGGGCATCCAGGCGAATGTGCCCACCATCGGCATCGCCTTCGGCGCGGTGCTGGGCTTCGGCCCCTGTCCCGAAGAGACCTGTCAGCCGCCGCCCGGCCCCTGAGGTGCGGGGGCCGGAGTGGCGGGCTGGGCGTGGCGCGCCAGGGTGCGGTCGATGAGCTCGACGGTGGCTCGCACGCCATAGGTGGCGATGAAACTGCCAAAGCGCGGCCCCTGACTCTGGCCCAGGAGCACCTCATAGAGAGCCCGGAACCAGTCGCGCAGCTGGTGGAAGCCGTGGCGCTTGCCGATTTCGTACAGCTCGTTCTGGATCGCCTCGGCCGGCGTGTCCTCGGGGATGGTAGCAAGCCAGGCGCGCAGCTCCTCCAGCGCCGCCCGCTCGCGGTGGTCGGGGGCGCGGTAGCGTTTGTGGGGTGCGATGAAGTCGCGATAGTAGGCGAGCGCCCGCTCGATCAGCGCGCTGAGCTCGGGGCTGTTCTCGGGCGTGGCCTCGGGGGCGTATTTGCGCACGAAACCCCACAAGAGTGCCGGCTCATCCGCACCCACCACCGCCGCGAGATTGAGCAGCATGGCATAGGAGAGCGGCATGCGGCGGCGCGGCGGCACCCCGTCGTGGAGGTGCCAGACAGGGTTCTGCAGCATCCGCGTCCCCAGCTCCTGCCGCTTCTGGGCGAGCGTTGCCGCCGCCACCGGGCCGGCTTCGAGCTTCAGCGATGCCGCCAGCGCCGCCGGCACCACCACTTGCGCGGCTGGTTCCGCCAGAAGACGTGCGAGCGCCCCGTCCAGATCCGCATCGCGGGCGAACTGTTCGAGGCGTTCATAATACTCGTCCACATGGCGCGGGATCACATCGAAATAGAGCCTCTTGGCCTTGCGCGGTTCCTTGAAGAGGAACAGCATGAGGCTTTCTTTGGTGCCATAGAGAAGCCATTCCTCAATGGTGAGTCCGTTGCCCTTGGACTTGGAGATCTTCTCGCCCTTCTCGTCGAGGAACAGTTCATAGATGAAGCCATTGGGCGGGGTGCCGCCAAGGATGCGGCAGATCTGGCCGGAGAGCCGCACCGAATCGATCAGGTCCTTGCCGGCCATCTCATAGTCCACCTCCAGCGCCGTCCAGCGCAGCGCCCAGTCGGCCCGCCACTGCAGCTTGCAGTGGCCGCCGGTGACCGGCACCTCGGTGAGGGTGCCGTCCTCGTCACGGAACACCACCGTGCCCCGCTCGGGATGGACCTCGAGGATGGGCACCTGCAGCACCCGGCCGGTCCTGGGCGAAATCGGCAGGATCGGACTGTAGGTGCGGCGGCGCTCCTCCCTGAGGTGCGGCAGCACCACCCGGCGGATCTCCTCGTGCTTCTCCAGCACCCGCCGCAGCACCGGATCGAAGCGGCCGCTGCGGTAGCAGTCGGTGGCGGAGACGAACTCATAGTCGAAGCCGAAGGCGTCGAGGAACGCCCGCAGCCGGGCGTTCATGTGATGGCCGTAGGATTCGTGTTCGCCGAAAGGGTCCGGGATCGCGGTCAGGGGCTTGCCCAGGTGCGCCTGCAGCATCTCCGGCCGGGGGACATTATCGGGGATCTTGCGCAGCCCGTCCATGTCGTCGGAGAAGCAGTAGAGGCGCGTGGGCAGATCCGAGAGCCGACGGAAGGCCTGGCGCACCAGGGTGGTGCGGAAGACCTCGGCGAAGGTGCCGATATGGGGCAGGCCCGAGGGGCCGTAGCCGGTCTCGAACAGCACATGGCCCTTCCTGGGCGGCCGGCGCTCGACCCGCTCAAGCAGCGCCACCGCCTCGGTGCACGGCCAGGCACGGGATGTGCGGATCAGTTCGCGTTCACGCTCGCGGTCCATCACTGGCGATCCCGGAAGTCGAGGTAGCGGGACGGATGGCGACGGCGGCACCGGGCCGCTGAGAGTGTCAGATGGTGGCGGCGGTGGCGAGCGGAAAGGCTGCGGCTTCACGCCTCCCGCCGCCGCCAGTGTTCGATGCCGAGGGTGGTGGGCGCCTGATGGCCGGTGGGCTCGACCCCCTCAAGCCACCGCGGCCAGATGTGGGGATTGACCCGGAAATAGAGTGGCAGCGCCGGCAGCTCCTCGGCATAGAGCCGCTGCAGCCGGCTCCAGAGGCGCTTGCGCTGTTCGAAATCAAGCTCCCGCTCGATGGCATCCAGCAGCTCGTCCATCTCGGGATTGCAGTAGCCGGTGAAGTTCTGGCCCGACCAGCCGTTGGCCTCGCTTGGGATCTCCTCGCAATGGAGGGTGCTGCGCGGCACGTTCTCGGGTG
This sequence comes from Rhodospirillales bacterium, assembly GCA_015490605.1. Lineage (GTDB taxonomy): Bacteria > Pseudomonadota > Alphaproteobacteria > Geminicoccales > Geminicoccaceae > HRBIN39. Next base: position 5,524 of record WFXL01000147.1, on the reverse strand, counting down.
CACTGATCCAGGCGAACAGCGCCATGGCGCGAAAGCGCCGGCGGGTGACGGTCTCGCCGAAGAACACCCGCGCCGGCTCGTTGCGGATGGTGACCTCGATCCCCACCCGCCGCCACATGCCCTGCAGCACCTGCTGCACCAGCTCGCGGGTGCGGTTGCCGGCGGTGGTCATAAGCACCAGCGACAGCCGCCGCCCCTGCGGATCCACCCACACGCCATCGGCCCCGCGGCGATAGCCCGCCCGCTGCAGAAGCTGCACCGCCCGCTCGGGATCGAACGGATATTTGGGCACATCGGGGTCGTAGACCGCATCCAGGGGGTGGACGTTGGCGTGGGCCACCGGCTGTTTGCCGGCGAACAGCTTCCTCACCAAGAGCTCGCGGTCGAGGGCATGCAGCAGCGCCCAGCGCACCTCCAGGCGGGCGAGGTGGGGATTGTCCAGCAACAGTTCGATGTGCTCATACACCAGCCCCGGCTGGTAGCGGACGATGAAGCGGTCGCCGTGGCGGCGTTCGAAGGCGAGGGCCTGGTCGAGGCTGAGGCTGAGGCCGCCGTCCACCATGTCGATCGCCCCCGCCAGAAGATGCGCCTCCAGCGCCGCGGTGTTCTCGACGGTGCGGATCAGCACCTGGTCGAAAAAGGGACGGCTGCCCCAGAAGGTGGGGTTGCGCTCGAGGCGGATGTGGGCGCCGGGGACCACCTCCGCCACCCGGTAGGGGCCGAGCCACAGGCCCGGCTCGGTGGGACGGGTGACATAGAGGGTGCGGTTGCGGTAGGTGGCAGGGTCGCGCGCGAAGATGGGCCGCTCCAGATGTTCCGGCAGCAGCTGCAGGTCCAGCAGGTCGTATTGGTAGGTGAGGCGGCTGTCGTGGAGGATGAAGGTGCGCTCATCCACCACCTCGATCCGGTGGATGCGGCGGAAGCTCTCGAGGCTGGCGACCCCGGTCTTTGGATGGCGCCCCACCTCCCAGGTGAAGACCACATCGCGGGTGGTGACGGGGGTACCGTCGCCCCAGCGGGCGCCTTCGCGGATGGTCCAGGTGGTGGCCACCCCTTGGCCGCCCTCGGGCGAAGGCTCGCGCACCGCACGGCCGTTCGCGAAGCTGGGCTGTTCGGTGGCGAGATAGGTGCGCGGCCGCCAGTCGGGGCCGAAGGCGGTGAAGGGCCGGTGGGTGGCGCCGAGCACATAGCTCTTGGCGGCCATGGAGTCGATCAGCGGATGGAGGGTGGCGGGATACTGGCTGATGCCGATGCGCAGCTCCCGCACTGACTGGGCTTCGACCCCGGGGGCGGCGGCTGCCAGCGCCGCGGCTGCCGCCCCGCCGAGAAGCTCGCGCCGCTTCATGGTGCCACTCCCCACGACCGGTTCCAGGGTGGCGTCGCCGCCGGCGGATGCAAGGGGTGGTGCGTTTGACACCCCCCGAACGGGGGCCTATATGACCGCCCGCTTTCGAGCGGACGGATCTTCGCCAAGGGTGGTCTCCCGTGAAGCGCACCTATCAGCCGAGTCGGATCATCCGCAAGCGGCGCCACGGCTTTCGCGCCCGCATGGCGACGGTGGGCGGTCGGCGCGTGCTCAAGCGGCGCCGGGCGAAGGGGCGCAAGCGCCTGACGGTGTGACGCCGGCTTGGCCGCGGCTCGAACGGCTGCGGCAGCGCGCCCGCTTCCTCGCCGCCGCCCGCGGCGCCAAGGTGGTGATGCCGGCCCTGGTGGTGCAGAGCATCCCGCGGCCGGGGCCGGATCCGGAGCCCACCATCGGGGTGGGCTTCACCGCATCGAGGCGGGTGGGCAAGGCGGTGGCGCGCAACCGGGCCCGCCGGCGGTTGCGCGAGCTGGCCCGGCGGGTGCTGCCGCTCCACGGCGAGGCGGGACGCGACTACGTACTGATCGCGCGGCAGGCGGTGCTCACATGCCCCTTCTCCGACCTCGAGGCGCAGCTCGTGCAGGCGCTGGCGCGCCTCCGACGGCGCGGCCGGGAATCGCGGCCGCCCTCCTCCTCGGCCTGATCCGGGCCTACCGCCTGCTGCTCTCGCCGCTGCTGCCGCCCCGCTGCCGCTATCTGCCCACCTGTTCCGAATACGCCCTCGAGGCGGTGCGTCTGCACGGGGCGCTCCGAGGTGGCTGGCTGGCGCTCCGCCGGATCGCCCGCTGCCATCCCTGGGGCGGCCACGGCCACGACCCGGTGCCGCCACCGGACTCCTCCCAAGCCGCGGAATCCCGCCGATGAATGAGCAGCGCAATCTGATCCTGGCGATCGCCCTGTCGGTGGCCATCATCATGGGCTTCGAGTATTTCTGGGGCATTCCCCAGCGCGAACGGCTCCAGCGCGAAGCCCAGCAGGCACCGGCGGCCACCGAACAACCGGCGGGTGCACCCACCGCCGGCGAGGTGCCCGCGGTCCCGGGCGAGGCGCCGCTGGCGGCGGGGACTCCCCTGGGCGAGCGGCTGGTGGAGCTGGCGCTCAAGCAGGCGCCCCGGGTGCCGGTGGACAATGGACGGCTTACGGGCTCCCTCAATCTCCGCGGCGCGCGCCTGGATGACCTGTTGCTGGACGACTACCGCCTCGCGCCCGAGCCCGACTCACCGCGCATCCGCCTGCTCTATCCGGTGGGCACCGCCAACGCCTATTTCGCCCAGTTCGGCTGGACCACCACCGAGGAAGGGGTGGCGGTACCCGGCCCCACCACCGAATGGCGGGTGGTGTCGGGCCGATTGGCCCCGGGCGAGGAGCTGGTGCTGGCGTGGGACAATGGCGCCGGACTGGTGTTCCGCCAGCGCCTCACCCTTGATGAAAACTACATGTTCCGGGTGGTGCGCACGGTGGAAAACCGCAGCGAGCGCCCGGTCACCCTCTACCCCTACGGCCTCGTGAGTCGCTACGGCACGCCCGAGACCCTGGGCTATTTCATCCTTCATGAAGGCCCCCTGGGTGTGCTCCAGGGAACGCTTGAGGAGATCAAGTACGACGATCTCGCCGAGGACGGCCCGGTGGTGCGCGAAAGCCGCGGCGGCTGGCTCGGGATTACCGACAAATACTGGCTGGTGGCGCTGATCCCCGACCAGACGAGCGAGATCCGTGCCACCTTCCGCCGGGTGGTGCGCAACGGCCGGCCCATCTATCAGACCGACTTCGTGCGCGATCCGGTGGTGGTGCCAGCGGGCGGGCGTGCCGAGGTCACCGATCGCCTGTTCGCCGGCGCCAAGGAGGTGGTGCTGCTGGACCGCTATGCGGCTGAGCTGGGGATTCCCCTGTTCGACCGCGCGATCGACTTCGGGTGGTTCTATTTCCTTACCAAGCCGATATTCTATGTACTCCACTACCTCTACAGGTGGACCGGCAACTATGGTGTCGCAATCATCATCATGACGCTGCTGGTCCGCCTGATCCTGTTCCCGCTGGCCAACAAGTCCTTCCGCGCCATGAACCGGCTGAAGAAACTCCAGCCGGAGATGATGCGCCTGCGGGAACTCTACGAGAACGACAAGGCCCGCCTCAACCAGGAGCTGATGGAGCTCTACCGCCGGGAAAAGGTCAACCCGATGGCGGGCTGTCTGCCGATTCTGGTGCAGATCCCGATCTTCTTCGCCCTCTATAAGGTGCTGTTCGTCAGCATTGAGATGCGCCATGCGCCCTTCTTCGGCTGGATCAAGGACCTGTCGGCGCCGGATCCCACCAGCCTGTTCAATCTCTTCGGTCTGCTGCCGTGGGACCCGCCCTCCTTCCTCCAGATCGGCGCGCTGCCGGTGCTGATGGGCTTCACCATGTGGCTCCAGCAGAAGCTCAACCCGCAGCCGGCCGACCCGGTGCAGGCCAAGGTGATGAACCTGCTGCCGGTGATGTTCACCTTCCTGTTCGCGAGCTTCCCCGCAGGGCTGGTACTCTACTGGACCTGGAGCAACATCCTTTCCATCGCCCAGCAGTGGGCGCTGCGCTGGCAGATGGAGCGGGAGGAGCGCCGTGCGGCAGCCGGTACCAGCTGAGGGTCAAGGCCGTGTCCCAAGGCGTTCGCGCTGACATCTGCACTATCACGTGAAGTGCTTGACAGCCGCCGCCGGCTCTCCGATTAGGAGAGTGTGCGGCTCACATGGCCCCGGTTCCCCGCCGCCCTGAGGTCGTCTCCCATGGCCCTGGATACCGTCCCTGCCGTCGCCTTGGGTTCGCCTGCCGGCGACGGCGTCTGGTCCATGATCGTCAGCGCCGACCCGGTGGTCCAGGGGGTGCTGGTGCTGCTGCTGCTGGCCTCCATCTGGTGCTGGGCGGTGATTCTGGACCGGGGCCTTCGGCTTGTGCGCATCAACCGCAAGGCCAGCCGCTTCGAACAGGACTTCTGGTCGGTCCCCAATCTTCAGGATCTCTACCGGCGCCTGGTCCAGCGCCCCGACCATCCGATGGCGCTGATGTTCGTCAACGCCATGGCGGAATGGCAGGAAGCACCCAAGAGTGCCGACCCCGAGGCCCAGCGCAATCTCCTGGAGCGCATCGGCCGGGTTGCCCGGCTCACCCTGGAGCGGGAGCTCGAGGCCCTCGAGCGCGGGATCCCGTCGCTCGCCACCATCGGTTCCACCGCCCCCTTCGTCGGCCTGTTCGGCACCGTCTGGGGGATCATGAACAGCTTCCAGTCCATCGCCCAGAGCCAGGACACCAGCCTCGCGGTGGTGGCCCCGGGCATCGCCGAGGCCCTCTTCGCCACCGCCATGGGGCTGCTGGCCGCGATTCCCGCGGTGGTGGCCTACAACCGCCTGTCGCGCATGGTGGAGGCCTATGCCGCCCGGCTCGAGGCCATGGCTGATGAGCTGGTGGTGGTGCTGGGCCGCGAGTTCGATCTGGCGAGGGCGGCCTGAAATGGCGGCCACGCTTTCCGGCCCCTCTCGTTCGCGGAGGCGCCGCCGCCGGCCGCCGCTGGCGGAGATCAACGTCACCCCCTTCGTCGATGTGATGCTGGTGCTGCTGGTGGTGTTCATGGTCACCGCACCGCTGCTCACCACCGGCGTGGCGGTGGATCTGCCGGAGGGGAGCCGCCGGCCGCTGCCCGGTACCGATGCACCGCTGGTGGTCTCGGTCACCCGGGACGGGCGGGTGTTTGTGGAGGAGCGTGAGCTGGTGGTGGGCGAGCTTGCGCCGGTGCTGCAGGCGCTGGCGGCGGAGAACGGCGGCCGGCGGGTGTTCGTCCGGGGCGATCGGGCGGCCGACTATGGCACCGTGGTGGCGGTGGTGAGCGCGCTTAAGGAGGCGGGCTTTGTGCGGGTGGCGCTGGTGACGGAGCCGCCGCGCACCGCCGCGCGCCCGCCGGATCCCGCCACCCGCACGCGCTGAGGGCAGGTGGCCGTGCGGCGGGCATTGGTCCTCTCGGCCCTGCTCCACGGTCTCCTGCTGCTGGCGCTCGCACGCCTCGACTTCGGACCGGCCGAACCGACGCCGCCCTTGGTGGTGGAGCTGGTGGCGGCGAGCGATCTGCCGGTAGACGAGCCGGACGCTCCACCGGCGGATCCGGTGGCCACCGCCCCCGAACCCCCGCGGGAAGAG
>WFXL01000146.1 GCA_015490605.1 Rhodospirillales bacterium | reverse complement strand
TGTCACATCCACCCAGAGGGGATCCGGACGCGGCGGTGCCGGCGGCCGCGACGGGTCGGCGGTGGTGATGGCCAGCATCACCTGCTGCCAGTCCTCACCGGTGCGCTGGGTCAGCCGCACCCGCCGCACCAGCGCGAGCCGGCCCGTGGTGCTGTCAAGCCGCGCCACCAGCCGGGGATCGGCGCGCGCCTCGGGGCTGCGATGGACCAGCACCAGCCGCGCCCGGCCGGGACGCACCGCGGCGAGATCCAGCACCAGCTCGCGCACCTCGCGCCGGCCGGTGCGCAGCCCCTCGAGCTCGCGCTCGAGCCGTTCGATCTCGCGCTCAAGGGTGCGGGCGGCCTGCTCCTGCTCCCGGATCAGGGTAAGGATGTCGAGGGCGCCGGTCCCAAGCGCCTCCCACGCCCGGCGCCAGGCCTCGGGTGCGATCTCACCCTCCACCAGCTGGCGGCTTGCCAGCTCGGCCGCACTGCCGCCGATGCGACGTACCAGCTCGAGCTGGATGCGGCCGGCCTCGATGCGATCGCGATGGACCTGCAGCCGGCTGCGGAGCTCCTCGATCCGGCCCTCAAGCTCGCGCTCGCGGGCGGCGGCGGCTTGGGCCAGCGGTACGGTGCGGGCGGCGATGGCCAACAGCTGCCCCGCCTCCTGCGGCGTGAGCGCCACCTCCAGTTGGGTCACATCCAGATCCGCCGGCAGGCCCGTCACCACCAGCTGGCGGGTGTCGGCGGCAAACTCCAGCGCCACCTCGCGCACCAGCACCGCACCCGCCACATCGAGGTTCACGCGCACCACCGGCGCCTCGGTGCGCACCACCGGGGCCGCGGCGGCCGTCATCGCCAGCGGCACCGCCAACGCTGCCGCCAGCAGCGGCCGCCATGGCAGACGGAACGCCGGACGCTCACTCATGGCTCTCATGTCTCCCCGCCTGACCCATCCTCCTCGTCGGAATTCCGCACCGGTGTCAGTCGGGCAAGCGGTGGCTGGCGCCAATGGGGTTGCAGATGGCTGTCGGCCGGCGCCACCTGGACCCTGCCCTCGCCGTGGATGGTCACCTTGATGTCTCCGGCCTCCACCACCAGCACCTGCCGGCGGGCAAGCCTCACCCGCTGCCATTCGGCCACCGGCCTCTCCCTTCTGTCATCATCGCTTGACCTCTAGTGTGCCATGCGGGGCGGGGGCGGCAAGGGCCGTCCGCCGGCGCGGGAGTGAGGGCTGACATGCGGGTGAGTGAATATGTGGCGCGGGATGGTTGGGAGCTGGCGGCGCTGGTGCGCCGCGGCGAGGTGACGCCGGCGGAGCTGCTGGCCTGTGCACGGGCACAGGCGGCAGCGGCCCAGCCGCATCTCGGCTGTCTCAGCGTCGACGACAGCGCCCATGCCGAAGCGCTGGTGGCGCGTGGGCCCCGAACCGGCCCGTTTGCCGGCGTGCCGCTGGTGCTCAAGGATCTCTACGCCTTCTGGCGGGGTACGGTGGTGACCAACGGCAGCCGGCTGGTGCGCGATCATGTGGCGAGCTTCGACGGCACCTTGGTGCGCCGGCTGCTGGAGGCGGGCTTCGTCCCCTTCGCCAAGACCACGAGCCCCGAATTCGGCCTCAATGTGGTGAGCGAGCCGCTGCTCCACGGTCCCTGCCGCAACCCGTGGGATCCGGCCTTCAGCCCCGGCGGCTCCTCGGGCGGCGCGGCGGCGGCGGTGGCCGCGGGCATCGTGCCGCTGGCCCATGCCAGCGATGGCGGCGGCTCCATCCGGATTCCCGCATCCCACTGCGGGCTTGTGGGCCTCAAGCCCTCGCGCGGGCGCACGCCGGTGGGGCCGGTGGCGGGCGAGGTCTGGAGCGGGCTTGCGAGCGGCTTCGTGCTGGCGCGCACGGTGGGCGATGTGGCGGCGGTGCTGGATGCGGTCCACGGGCCCGAGCCCGGCGACCCTTACGCCTGCCCACCGCCCAACACCACCTTTGCGCGGGCCCTCGAGCAAACGCCTCCACCGCTTCGGATCGGCCTCTGGCGCCAGCCCCTGGCTCCCGGGGTGTCGCTGGATCCGGCGGTGGCGGCGGTGCTGGAGCAGGCGGCGGCCTTCTTCGCCGACCATGGCCATGCGGTGGAGGAGGTGGCGCTGCCGCTGGATGCCGCCGCCTTCAGCGAGGCCTTCCTTGCGGTGGTGGCGGCCCATCTCGCCCGCGATGTGGGCTGGTGGTCGGCCACCACCGGCCGCCCGGCAGATGCCGCCCATCTGGAGGCCGCAACCCTCGCCCTGGTGGCGCGGGGTCGCACCCTCGGCGCGGTGGAACTGCTGACGGCACTGCACACCCTGCAGACGAGCGCGCGCACCTTGGGGCGATTGTTCACCCGCTTCCACCTGCTGCTCTCGCCGGTCTGTGCGGCGCCGCCGCCGCGGGTGGGCGAGATCGACCAGAACGACCCCGACCTCGCCCGCTTCCTCGCCCGCAACCGGCCCTATGTGGGCTTCACCATCCTCTACAACGCCACCGGCTGCCCCGCCATCGCCCTGCCCTTCGGCCGCACACGCGGGGGCCTGCCGGTGGGAATCATGCTGGGCGCACCGCTGGGCGGGGAGGCCCGGCTGCTGGCCATGGGTGCGCTGGTGGAACGCCACCGCCCCTGGCCCCGCACCGCCCCGCTGGCCCTGGAACTTGCCACAAAGACGGCCCCGTGAGCGGGGCCGTCGCCTGACACACCGCGGGATCCGGCCCGGGCGGTGCCGGCGCCTCGGCGGATGCCGGCCTCAGGCGGCCTCGGCCTCGGCCTTCTCGTCCTCCTCCTTGGGCCGCTCGGTCACCAGCGCCTCAGTGGTCACCAGCAATGCACCGATGGAGGCGGCATCCTGCAGCGCCGTGCGCACCACCTTGAGCGGGTCGATGATGCCGCGCTGGACGAGGTCGCCGTACTCACCCGCCTGGGCATCGAAGCCCCAGTTGGGATCATCGGTCTCCAGCACGCGGCCCACCACCACCGCACCATCAAAGCCGGCATTCTCGGCGATCTGGCGGATGGGGGCCTGCAGCGCCCGCCGGACAATCTGGACCCCGGTGGCCTGGTCGTCATTGGCCGGCTGCACCGAATCCAGCACCGCGCTTGCGCGCAGCAGCGCCACACCGCCACCGGGAACGATGCCCTCCTCCGCCGCCGCCTTGGTGGCGTGGATGGCATCCTCCACCCGGTCCTTGCGCTCCTTGACCTCCACCTCGGTGGCGCCACCCACGCGGATCACCGCCACCCCGCCGGCCAGCTTGGCAAGCCGCTCCTGCAGCTTCTCGCGGTCATAGTCGGAGGTGGTCTCCTCGATCTGGGCCTTGATCTGGTTGATCCGCGCCTTGATCTGCTCGGGATCGCCCTTGCCGCCGACGATGGTGGTGTGCTCCTTGTCGACGATCACCTTGTCGCAAC
>WFXL01000145.1 GCA_015490605.1 Rhodospirillales bacterium | reverse complement strand
GTGGTGGCGTCGGCGGCGCGGCATCCTCGCCGACGGCCTCGACGGTCGCGCGGGGGCGGCGGCCGACGCCGGCGGTGGCGACATCGGGCCCCGACGGCTGCAGCAGCCGTGCCAGTGCCCGTCCCAGGCGGCGCAGGCGTGCGCTCGAGGCCGGGGTGGTGTGGGCCGGCGACGGAGATGCGGAGGTGGCTGCGCGGGGTGCCGGCGGACGCGGTGGGCGCAGCCGCCGGAGGCCAGCATAACCGGCACGGACCGTGGCCGCCGCCACCCGCCCGGCGCCCCGGCCGGCCCGGCGCGAGGCGGCCGCAAGCCGTCCCAGTGCCCACAGCGCCTCCGCCACCCGCGGACCCAGCGCCAGCACGCCCAGCACCAGCGCCAGCGGCAGGGTGAGGCTGAGGTAGGTCTCCTGGCCGAGGGCGGGCACGAGGCGGGTGTAGATCAGATCGCCCACCAGCCCGCCGAGGCCCACGCGATAGGGCCAGGCCGCCGGCGTCGCCAGCGCGGCGAGGGCTGCTGCCGAGGCGATCAGGGCGAGTGGCAGGCTTGTGAGGGGGATCGCCGGCTGACGCCACGGGGTGCCGAACGCCAGGCGCGCACCCCAGGCCAGCAGGGCCAGAGGCAAGAGACCGGCGGCGATCCCGAAGAGCTGCAGGCCGAGGTCGGCGAATACCGCGCCGGCATAGCCCAGCGGGTTGGCCACCGGTCCACGGCCGGTGGCATTCCAGGAGGGATCGCCGGCATCGAAACCCAAAAGCGCCACCAGGCCCCACAGGCCTGCCGCCAGCAGCACGAGGCCGAGGGCGCGCACCAGCGCCGCCCGCAGCGCGCGGGCCAGGCGGGGGCGCAGCGAGGGGGAGAGGAGGGCATGGGCCATGGTCGGTTTCCGCCGGCTGCCGAGGGAGGAGGTGCGCGTGGCGCGTCCAGCCTTCAGCCCAGTACCGCCGCGAGCCGTCTGAGGGCCTCGGCGGTCGTCGCCTCGTCGTGGACCAGCGCCAGCCGTACGTAATTTCGCCCGGGAGCCGCCGCTTCGGCTCCCACGCTCAGATAGGCGCCGGGAAGAACCCGCAGAGCCGCCCTTTGCCATAGTTCCACCGCGATCCGTTCGCCGTCGCCCACATCCAACCACAGGAAGAAGCCGCCAGCGGGGCGGCGGAAGCCCGCGAGGTCGCCGAGGATCTCCTGGGCCAGGTCGAATTTCTGCCGATAGCGCGCACGATTGGCCGCCACATGGGCCTCATCGCGCCACAGCGCGGCGGCGGCGGCCTCCAGCGGCAGCGGCACCACCGGCGCGCCATAGCTCCGCAGGTGGAGAAAGCGCGCTCGGAGGTCGGGATCGCCGGCCACGAAGCCGGCGCGAAGGCCGGGGGCGCTGGAGCGTTTGGAGAGGCTGTGGAACACCAGCAGATTGCGGAAGTCACCCGCCATGTCCCAGGCCACCTCGAGCCCGCCCGGCGGCGGTTCGCCGTGGTAGATTTCGGCATAGCATTCATCCAGCACCAGCAGGAAATCGTGCCGGCGGGCGAGCTCCAGCGCGCGGGCGAGATAGGTGCGATCGGCCACCGCCCCCTCGGGGTTGGAGGGCGAGCACAGATAGAAGAGCGCGGTACGGTCAAGAGTGGCGGCATCGAGCGCCTCGAGGTCGGGAAGAAAGCCGGTGGTGCGGGTGGCGGGCAGCGGGCGGGGCTCGAGCCCCCAGGCCAGCGCCGCACCGTAATACACACCGTAGAGCGGATCCGGCATCAGTGCCAGCCGCTTGGGCGAACCCGCATCCGGCTTTACCAAGGCCGCCACCAGAAACAGTCCCTCCTTGGTGCCAGCCAGCGCCAGCAGATGGCGTTCGGGATCGATGGCATCGGCCGGCAGGCGGTAGCGCCGGCACAGCCACTCGGCGCAGGCCTCGCGGTAGGCGGAGGTGCCGGCGGGCGGGGGATAGCGGTTCCATTCGTGGGCGTGGGCGGCGACGGTCTCGGCCAGGAGCGCCGGTGGCGCGTGGCGCGGCTCGCCCAGGGCCAGGTCGATGGGCGTGAGATGGGGGGGCGGTGCGACCTGGGCCAGCCGCGCCGCCAGCCGCCGGAAGGGGAAGGCGCTGAGCCGCTCCAGGAAGGTGGGGGATGCGATCATGGATTCCATGCTCTGCTCGTGCGGGATCCTAGCATCTGCCGCCAAGATCTTTCAACGACGCAACAAACCGGCGATGGAGACCGCCCGGGGTTCGCCTCTGGAGGGATGGCATCCGGATAACGGCGACAACAGCCCCCGCGGGTGCGACGCTTCGCCTCCAGCGACCTCGCCCCCTTGGCAGCGCGGGGGTGGGTTTGTATTTAAGAGGGCGCGTGGTTCCCGGGTGTCTGGGACCGGGAACGGTCGGCAGTGCCGAGCATGCGGGCTTGGGCCCGCAGGATGGAGCCTTCGCGCTTCGTCTTCCCAGACGTTCAGCCTCCCTGATCCACTTGGCCGGGTCGCACGACCCGGCATCTTTTTTGACCCCTCAGTCCACCCGCCGCACCCGCACATAACGGCCGGGGGCATCATCCAGCGGCGGCAAGGGGCCCTTCGCAGGATCGCGGGCCGCTACCTGGGGGCCGGCGTGGCGGCGGAGCCAGCGGTACCAGTCGGGCCACCAGGAGCCCGGGTGGAAGCTGGCGCTGGCGAGATAGCGCTCAGGGTCGGGCAGCCGCCGCCGGCCCACATAGTAACCGTATCTGTGGGCCGCGGGCGGGTTGATCACCCCGGCGATGTGGCCCGACTGGCCCACCACGAAGCGCACCGGGCCGCCGAAGCGCAGCGCACCGCGATAGACGCTCTTCCAGGGGGCGATGTGGTCGTCCAGGGTGGCGAGCATGTAGCAGGGGTTGCGGATACGGCCGAGATCCAGGGGCTCACCCAGGAGGGTGAGGGCGCCCGGGCGGGCGAGGGCGTTCTCGAGGTAGAAGCGCCGCAGATAGAAGCTCTGCATCATGCAGGGCATGTGGGTCGAATCGTCATTCCAGTAGAGAATATCGAAGGCCGGCGGATCGTTGCCGAGAAGATAATTGTTGATCACATAGTTCCAGATGAGGTCCACATCCCGCAGCAGCGCGAACACCGTCTGCATGTAGGCGGCATCGAGATAGCCCCGCCGCGCCATGTAGGACTCCAGCCGGGCGAGCTGATCCTCGTCGATGAACACGCCGAGATCGCCCGGCTCCTCGAAGTCGGTGAGTGCGGTGAAGAAGGTGGCCGCCCGCACCCGGCGCTCGCCCCGGGCCGCAAGCCAGGCCAGCATGCAGGCCACCAGCGTGCCGCCGATGCAATAGCCGATGACATTGGCCTCGGGCTCGCCCGTCTGGGTGCGGATGGCCTCGAGCGCTGCCAGCGGCCCCTCGCGCAGATAGTCCTCGAAGGTGACATCCCGCAGCGTCTCGTCGGGATTGGCCCAGGAGATGAGGAACACCGTCAATCCCTGGGCCACCGCCCAGCGCACGAAGCTGTTGTTCGGCCGCAGGTCGAGGATGTAGTATTTGTTGATCCACGGCGGCACGATCAGCAGCGGCCGGCGGTGGACCGTCTCGGTGGCGGGGGCATACTGGATCAGCTCCATCAGCCGGTTGCGCAGCACCACCTTGCCCGGGGTGGTGGCAAGGGTCTCGCCCAGACGGAAGGGCTCGTGGCGGGTGGTGCGGATCCGCAACCGGCCGTGGCCGCGGGCGAGGTCCTCGAGCAGGTGGACGAGGCCGCGCTGGAGCGACTCCCCGCGGGTCTCGAGAGCGCGTCGCAGCACCGTCGGATTGGTGGCGGGGAAGTTGGCCGGGCAGATGGCGTTGAGGTAGAGCCGCAGATAGAAGTCGAGCTTGCGCCGATCGCGTGGCGAGAGCCGCGTCACTGCGGCGAACAGCTCGCGCAGCCGCCGCACCGTCACCGCCCACGCCTGGCGCAGGGCATCGAAGCGCGGATCCTCGCCCCAGGCGGGGTCCTGGAAGCGGCGATCGCCGGGCTCGGGCAGCGCCACCGGTTCAACCGCACCACCGCCGGCGCGATCCATCACCCGCTGCAGCACCGCCTGCAGGTCCTGCAGCCAGGCCTGCTGGAGCGCCGCCACATGGTGGCGGTGGAACAGCGCCAGCTCCGCCCAGGCGAGGGCAAAGATGCGGGCGATGTCGACGGGATCGGGGATCCGCGGGCCATCGTCGACCGGCGGATGGCGCAGCATTTCGGCCCACAGCTGGCCGGCATGACGGGCGAGAGCGGTGGCATCGGTGGCGGACACGCGGCATTCTCCGGCAAAGACCCGGGCCCCGGTCGCAAGATGGGATGGTGGGGTGGCTGTGGCAGGGTGGTGCGACCGACCGGCGGGTCAGCCGCCGCCCTGGCGCAGCTTGCGCAGATATTCCCGCAGCCGGCGGGTGGTGTCGTCCTCCTCTTCCTCCGCCGCCGCCGGGCCCTGCTGCGACTGGGGTGCGAGGGTCACCACATAGGCAAGGATGTCCTCGAGGTCGGCGGCATCCACTTCAAGACGTTGGGCGATGTGGGGCAGCCGGTCGGTGACGCTCAGGATGCGCTCGCGGTAGAAGTCGAGCTTCTTGGCCATCCACTGGAATGAGGGGGTGGAATCGATGGAATTGTAGGGATCGGCCGGGTCCCACGCATGGCAGCGGCCACAGACCTGCTCGGCGAGCTTGCGTCCGCGGGCGGCATCGCCGCCATCCTCCCCGGCCGCCGCCGGCGCCGTCAGCGCCAGGCCGGCCATGAGCACCGCCATCCGTCGCCACCACACGGTCCATCCTCCCCGCTGGCCCGGTGGGACAAGCATAGCACGGCCCCGATCGCCCACCCAAGCGCGCAGGCATGGGACCATGGCCTTGCAACATGCGCGCGACGTGCCATGCTGCCGGCCGGCCACCCCGGCGGGGTGGTCGTGGGACACGCCATCGTGCTACGGGAGGTACCATGAGACTGTCGTCTCTCGCGCTGGCAGGCGCGCTCGTGGTGGCCGGCTTCGGCATCGCCGAGGCGAGCCCCACCCTCGAGGCGGTCAAGAAGAACGGCTTCGTGCGCTGCGGCGTCAATGGCGGCGGCCTGCCGGGCTTCGCCACCGTCGACGACCAGGGCAACTGGTCGGGTTTCGATGTCGACTACTGCAAGGCGGTGGCGGCGGCCATCTTCGGCGACACCTCCAAGGTCAAGTACGTGCCGCTGTCGGCCAAGGAGCGCTTCACCGCCCTGCAGTCGGGCGAGATCGATGTGCTCATCCGCAACACTACCTGGACGCTCACCCGCGATACCGCCCTCGGCCTCGATTTCGTCGGGGTGAACTACTATGACGGCCAGGGCTTCATGGTGAACAAGAGCCTCGGTGTGAAGAGTGCTCTTGAACTCGACGGCGCCTCGGTGTGCGTCCAGACCGGCACCACCACCGAGCGCAACCTGGCGGACTATTTCCGTAAGCACAATATGAAGTATGAGCCGGTGGTGTTTGAGAACGCCAATGAGGCCATCGCCGCCTTCCAGGCTGGCCGCTGCGACGTCTTCACCACCGACCGTTCGGGCCTCTATGCCGAGCGCACCCGCTTCGACAATCCCGACGAGTGGGTGATCCTGCCCGAGGTGATCTCCAAGGAGCCGCTCGGGCCGGTGGTGCGTCATGGCGACAATGAGTGGGGCGACATCGTGCGCTGGGTGTTCTACGCCACCATCGAGGCCGAGGAGTATGGCGTGACCAGCGCCAATGTGGATGAGATGCGGGAGAAGAGCACCGATCCCACCATCCGCCGGCTGCTGGGGGTGGAGGACGAGTTCGGCAAGTACCTCGGCCTGCCGCAGGACTGGGCCTATCAGGTGATCAAGCAGGTGGGCAACTACGGCGAGATCTTCGAACGCAATCTCGGCCAGAACACCCCGCTCAAGATCGATCGCGGCATCAACGACCTGTGGACCCGCGGCGGTCTGCAGTACGCCATGCCGTTCCGCTGAGCCGAAGGGTCCGGTGCGCGGCCTTCCGGGTCGCGCACCGGGCCGCGGCCTCACCATCCCACCGCCGACCCTGATCGACGACCATGGCCAGGGATTCAGTCGCGCGGCCGCGGCGCCGGCCGACGGCCTTCTGGAACGATGCCCGGGTGCGGGCCATCTTCGCCCAGCTGGTGGTGCTGGCGCTGGTGCTGGCCGGCGCGGCCTATCTCATTCGCAACACGCTGCTCAATCTCGAGCGTCTCGGCGTCTCCACCGGCTTCGGCTTCCTCTGGACCACTGCCGGCTTCGACATCAGCCAGACGCTGATCGCCTATGACCGCACCTATACTTATGCCCGCGCGTTCCTGGTGGGCCTGCTCAATACCTTCTACGTCTCCCTCGTCTCCATTGTCATCGCCACCATCCTCGGCTTCATCGTCGGCATCGCCCGGCTTTCGTCCAACTGGCTGGTGGCCAAGGTGGCAGCCGCCTACATCGAGATCATCCGCAATGTGCCGCTGCTGCTGCAGCTGATCGTCTGGTACTTCGTCGTGCTGGGCGGGCTGCCGGCGCCGCGCAACAGCGTGGTGCTGGGCGAGGGGCTCTATCTCAATGTCCGCGGCCTGTTTGTGCCGCGGCCGGTGTTCGAGCCCGGCTTCGAATACACGCTGGTGGCCCTGGGCGTGGCGGTGGTGGCGGTGGTGCTGCTGGCGCGCTGGGCGCGCCGCCGGTTCGAGGCCACCGGCCAGCCGTTTCCCACCTTCCGGGTGGGCCTCGCCATCCTGGTGCTGCTGCCGGTCGCTACCTTCCTGCTGACCGGCCGGCCGCTCACCTTCGAATATCCCGAGCTAGGCAAGTTCCGCGTTACCGGCGGGCTGGTGATGCTGCCGGAGTTCCTCGCCATGGTGGCGGGGCTGTCAGTCTATACCGCCTCCTTCATCGCCGAGATCGTCCGCGCCGGCATCGAGTCGGTGAGCAAGGGCCAGTGGGAGGCGGCCTGGTCGCTGGGGCTCACCCGCGGCCAAACGCTGCGGCTGATCGTCATCCCCCAGGCGCTGCGGGTGATCATCCCGCCGCAGACGAGCCAGTACCTCAACCTCACCAAGAACTCCTCCCTCGGAGTGGCGATCGGCTATCCGGATTTCTTCAATGTCGCCGGCACCATCAACAATCAGACCGGCCAGGCGGTGGAGGTGATCGCCATTACCATGGCGGTCTACCTCACCCTGTCGCTTTTGATCTCCGCCTTCATGAACTGGTACAATCGCCGCATGGCGCTGGTGGAGCGCTAAGCCATGGCTGTGCCCAGCCAACATCCTGCCGCCGAAGTGCGGCCGCCGGTCAGCGAGCGCATCGGCCCGCTCGCCTGGCTCAAGCACAATCTCTTCTCCACCTGGTACAACAGCCTGCTGACCCTGCTGGTGCTGTGGCTGCTGTGGGCAACCCTGGTGCCCTTCTTCGAATGGGCCGTGCTCAACGCCTCCCTTGCCGGCAGCAGCAAGGCCGACTGTCCGTCGGACGGCGCCTGCTGGGCGCTGATCCGCATCCGCTTCCACCAGTATCTGTTCGGCCTCTATCCGGTGGAGGAGCGCTGGCGGGTGCTGCTGGCCTTCGCCATCCTGGTGGTGGCGATGGTGCCGC
Organism: Rhodospirillales bacterium; assembly: GCA_015490605.1. GTDB lineage: Bacteria > Pseudomonadota > Alphaproteobacteria > Geminicoccales > Geminicoccaceae > HRBIN39. The sequence goes on along the minus strand of WFXL01000145.1, from coordinate 26,634 downwards.
TGTTCCTGCCCCGCATGCCGCGCCGCATCAGCTACGCCATCGGCCTGATCCTGGTCTATCCGCCCGTCGCCTATGGGCTGTTCGCCGGCGGCTGGTTCGGACTCGAGCCGGTGGAGACCGCCAATTGGGGCGGTCTGTTCCTGACCCTGGTGATTGCCGGTGTGGGGATTACCACCTCGCTGCCCCTGGGGATCCTGCTGGCGCTGGGACGGCGCTCGTCCATGCCGGTGATCCGCTCGCTGTCGGTGGTGTTCATCGAGCTGGTGCGGGGCGTGCCGCTGGTGACCATCCTGTTCATGGCCTCGGTGATGCTGCCGCTGTTCCTGCCGCCCGGGGTGAGCATCGACAAGCTGCTGCGGGCGCTGGTGGGCGTGTCGCTGTTCTCCTCGGCCTACATGGCCGAGGTGGTGCGCGGCGGGCTGCAGGCGATTCCCAAGGGACAATACGAGGCCGCCCAGGCGCTGGGGCTCTCCTACTGGCAGATGATGCGGCTTGTGATCCTGCCGCAGGCGCTGCGCCTGGTGATCCCCGGCATCGTCAACACCTTCATCGGCCTGTTCAAGGACACCTCACTGGTGACCATCATTGGCCTGTACGATCTCCTGGGCATGGCCAAACTCATCACCACCGACCCCGCCTGGCTCGGGCGGGCGGCGGAGTCCTATCTCTTTGCCGCCTTCGGCTTCTGGATCTTCTGTTTCGGCATGTCCCGCTACAGCCAGTATGTCGAACGCAAGCTGGCGACGGGCCGTGAGCGCGACTGAGGGGAGGGCAGCGATGGCGCAGGAGGGCGCCGGTCCCATCATCGTTATGCGCGATGTGCACAAGTGGTTCGGCGAGTTCCACGTGCTGCGCGGCATCACGCTGGAGGTGGAACGCGGCCAGAAGGTGGTGGTGTGCGGCCCGTCGGGCTCGGGCAAGTCCACCATGATCCGCTGTATCAACGGGCTCGAGGACTATCAGCGCGGCGAAATCGTGGTGGACGGCATCCCGCTGGACGGCGACGTCAAGCATCTGGATGCCATCCGCCGTGAGGTCGGGATGGTGTTCCAGCAGTTCAACCTGTTTCCTCACCTGACGGTGATGGAGAACCTCATCCTGGCGCCGATGCACGTGCGCCACATGCCCCGCCACGAGGCCGAGGAACTGGCCATGTTCTTCCTCGAGCGGGTGAAGATCCCCGAACAGGCCCACAAATACCCCGGTCAGCTCTCGGGCGGTCAGCAGCAGCGGGTCGCCATCGCCCGCGCGCTCTGCATGAAGCCCAAGATCATGCTGTTCGACGAGCCCACCTCCGCCCTCGATCCGGAGATGGTGAAGGAGGTGCTGGATGTGATGATCGAGCTGGCCAATGAGGGCATGACCATGGTGGTGGTCACCCACGAGATGGGCTTCGCCCGTCAGGTGGCGGATTTCATCTGCTTCATGGACCAGGGCGAGATCGTCGAGATGGCGCCGCCCGATGAGTTCTTCGCCAACCCGCGCTCGGAACGCACGCGCCTGTTCCTGAGCCAGATCCTCCACTGACGGCTCACCGGCCGGCCCGCTCCCCGGGGGCGGTGGCCGGTTTGCGCCGCAGACAGCGCTCCACGCTCTCACAGCGGGTGCCCACCGGCACATAGGTGCCGCAGAGGGGGCAGGGTTCGAGCTCCAGCGCCTGGCCGCTGCGGGCCGCCTCCTGTGGTTCGCGACGTCTGGTGGCGCTGCGGCCGGGTTGCCGTGCCGGGGTCTGGCGCGCGCGCGCCTGCAGTCGGCCCAGAAGGCGGAATCCCTTCCACACCGCGACGATCACCAGCAGGGTGAAGAGGATCTTGGTGAGCGACAGGCCGAACACGCCGGGACCTCCCTCCGCCCGGGTTGCCAACTAGCGATCGCCCTCGGTGGGAAAAGGGCGGGCGGTGCCGAAGCCCGGCGGGGTGGTGGTGAGGCGGGCCTCGAGGCCGTCCAGGAGCGCCTCGGCAAAGCAAGTTGCCGCCCGCTCCACCAGCCCCCAGGGCCACCGCCGGCGGGCTGGTCCCAGCGGGCGCAGCCGCACCGCGGGGCCGAAGCGGGCGCGGACAACATCCTCCACCTCCCCAAGCCCGTCCACCAGCCCCAGCTCCCGCGCTTGGCGTCCGGTCCACAGGCGGCCGGAGCCGAGGGTGGCCTCATCCAGCTGCAGGCGGGGGCCGCGGCGCTGGCGCACCCAGTCGAGGAAGCTCGCATAGAGGTCGGCGTGGAGTTCCTCGAGCACTGCCAGCTGCGCCGGGTCCTCCGGGCGGAAGGGATCGAGGAAGGCTTTGAGCGGGCCGCGGGCGTGGATCCGTCGTTCGATGCCGTGGCGCCGCAACAGCTCGTGCAGGCCGAAGCCGCTGGTGATGACGCCGATGCTGCCCACCAGGGAAGTGGGCAGGGCGAAGATCTCATCGGCGGCACAGGCGATCCAGTAGCCGCCGGAGGCGGCGAGCCCCTCGACGAAGGCGAGGGTCGGGCGGCGGTGGCGGCGGGCGAGGGTGCAGATGCGGCCGGCGATGAGCTCCGCCTGGGCCGGGCTGCCGCCAGGCGAGTCGATCACCAGCGCCACCGCCACCGCCCGCTTCAGGGTGAAGGCGGCCTCGAGAGGGCGCTCCAGCTGGCGCAGGGTGACCCCGCCCAGGGGCCGAAGACCGGTTGCCAGCGGACCCTGGATTCGCACCAGCGGCACCACCGGCGGGCGCAGACGGGTGAGGATGCGGGGCAGGGTGGCCATGGTCCTAGCTCCCTCCAGCGGGATCCCAGCCGAGGTCGAGGGCGCCGGCGTGGCGCAGGATCGCCTCTGCCGCCGGCGTGAAATCGCCGTCCTCGCGGTGGAGCACGAGGCCCCGCAGCAGCCGCGCGGGGGCACGCGAGGCCTTGCGGGCGGCGAGGATGAGGCGGCGGGCGGTGGCGGCATCGGCGCGCGGCCACAGCGGCAACAGCCGCAGATCGCCGGTGCGGTGGTCGAGGGCGCGGGCGAGCTCCGGCCAGCGGTCGGCGCGATGGACCACCACCAGCCAGCCGCGCGGGCGCAGCGGCCGCAACACGGCATCGCACCAAGCGGCGAGCGGCAGCGTCTCCACCACCGCCTCGGGATGGCGTCCGGGCGGGCGCGCACGCGCTGCTGGCAGGTGGGGCGGATTGGTCATCACATGGTCGATGCGCCGACCGGCGAGCCGGCGCGGCAACTCGGCCACATCCGCCTGCATCACCTCCACCCGCGCCTCCAGCCGGTTGCGCGCGACATTGGCGCGGGCGAGGGCGGCGAGGTCAGGATCGCGCTCCACCAACAGCACCCGCACGCCCGGAACCCGCACCGCCAGGGCAAGACCGGCAGCACCCACCCCGGCGCCCGCATCCACCACCGTCTCACCCGCCCGTGCCGGCACCGCCGCCTGCAGCAGCAGGGCATCCACCGCCACGCGATAGCCGCGTGCCGGCTGCAGCAGCCGCAGGCGACCGCCCAGCAGGCGGTCGTCGGTGGTGGTGCCGGGCCGCGTCACCGGGATCCGGAGGTGAGCTGTCCGCGGGCGGTGCGCAGCAGCCAGCGTGCCCGCGAGGCCTGGTCGGCGGGCACCACCAGCCGCCGGGGGATGGCGCCGATGCTGCCCTCGAGCACGCTGGTCTGCTCGTCGAACACCTGGTGGTCGATGCCGGCTTCGGCCAGCACCGCCCGGGCCCAGGCGAGTTCCACTGGATCGTTGGTGGCGAGCACCGTCTCCATGGCTTGCCTCCGCCGCTGGCCGCGACCACCTCACCCCTTGCTCACATGGGGGATTCCGTGTTTGCGAATCCGTGCGGACGGTGAGACCGTCCGGACTATCCCCGCAGGAGGGAGCGTTTGCGCATCGGATCCCTGGCCCCTGCCCGCCCCGAGGCGGTCGCCGAGGACGCCTTCGAGCGGGCCCGGCTTCTGGTCGCCGAGGATCTCGCCCGGGTCAACCGGCTGGTGGTGGCGCGGCTGGAGAGCCGGGTGCCGCTGGTGGCAGAGCTCGCGCGCCATCTGGTGGCGGCCGGGGGCAAGCGCATCCGGCCGCTGCTGACGCTCCTGGCGGCGCGGCTGTGCGGCTATGCCGGCGATCGCCACATCGGCCTTGCCACCTGCGTCGAGTTCATCCACACGGCCACGCTGCTGCACGACGATGTGGTGGACGGCAGCGATCTGCGGCGCGGGCGTGCCTCGGCCAACGCCATCTGGGGCAACAAGGCGCCGGTGCTGGTGGGCGACTTTCTGTTCTCGCGGGCGTTCCAGCTGATGACCGCCGACGGCAGCCTGCGGGTTTTGGAGATTCTGGCGCGGGCGTCGGCGATCATCGCCGAGGGCGAGGTGGCCCAGCTGGAGACCACGGGCGATCTTACCACCGATGAGGCCCGCTATCTCGCGGTGATCGAGGCCAAGACCGCGGCCCTGTTCGAGGCCGCCTGCCGGGTGGGCGCCGCGGTGGCCGGGCGGCCACCGGCGGAGGAGGAGGCGCTGGGGCGCTATGGGCGTCATCTCGGAATCGCCTTCCAGCTGGTGGATGATGCCCTCGACTATGCCGCCGACCCCGGACGTCTGGGCAAGGGGGTGGGCGACGATTTCCGCGAGGGCAAGCTCACCCTGCCGGTGATTCTGGCGCTGGCGCGGGCGGATGGGGAGGAGCGGGCCTTCTGGCAGCGGACCCTGGAACAGCTGGACCAGCGCGAGGGCGACCTCGAGCGGGCCTGTGCCATCCTCGCCCGCCACGGCACCGTGGGCGCCACCCTGGAGCGGGCGCGGGCCTACGGCGAGGAGGCGCGGCAGGCGCTTTCGGTGTTCCCGCCGTCGCGCTTTCGCGAGGCGCTCCTGGGGCTGGTGGATTTCTGCATCGCCCGCGCATACTGAGATATGCCCTCGGCGTTTCCCGCACGGCGTTAACCATCCGTTAGGATTCGGCTGCTAGGAAGGAGGCCGGGCAGCGAGAAAGGGGCTGTCCCTTCTCCCTCCCGTCCTCCCCGATGTCGTGACGCCTGCCTCGACTTGGGCCGCCTGCGGGCGGCCACCTTTTTTGCGAACGCCCTGGTGGCCTCGCGGTGGATGGCGGACCAGGGCGACCGCAGGGCGGAGCCGCGGGGGGCGTTCGCGCGGGGCTGGTCCCGGTCTCCCCGCGCCATCCCAAGAGCGCCGGCACCAAGGCGCCGCTTTGCGCGCTCTCCACGGCAACCCCGTCATCGGCGAAGGCGGTTTCGGCGCCTGCTGCTCCACTCTCGAGGCTTGCCCACGCGGCCGTGAGTGCGGCGGGCCGGGGCTTACTGGGAGACCATCACGATGCGGGCGAGCCAGGCCAGCTCCTCGGCCGGCAGATCGCGCGGCTGGCCGCGCGGGTCGAGGGGATCCAGCACCACCCGGGTGAGGGTGCGGCGATCAAGCACGCCGAACAGCAGCTCGCCGTCGCGGGTGCACAGCAGCACCCGATCGGCGCGGCGCACGCTCTGGCGGGGTGACACCAGCACCAGATCGCCGGTGCGATAGCAGGGTGGGGCCACGTCGCGATCAAGTTCGATGCCGTAGGCGTCGGGATCCTCGATCCGGGGGAAGTCGATCTCGTCCCACTCGCCCAGGGGAAAGCCGCTGGCATCCAGATGCACCAGCGGCTCGAGCTCGCCCAGCCGGCGCGCCCGCAGTCGCCTAGGTGGGGTCGCGGGCGGCTCGGGATTGTCCTCGATGAGGGCGACGAACTCCTGGAAGCTGGTGCCGGTGGCCTGCAGCACCTTGGCGAGGCTCTCGGTGCTGGGCCAGCGCAACTTGCCCTCGCGGGTGCGGCGCTTGCTGCGGTTGAAGGTGGTGGGATCAAGGCCGGCCTTGCGGGCGAGGGCGGACGGGGAGAGGCCGTGACGCTCCGCGAGTCGGTCGATTCCGCGCCAGATCTGATCGTGCGTCAGCATGGTGCGCCCCGCTCCCGAACCCCTTCCGTGGTCGCCGGCAGACTTGACAGGAAAACCTGCCGAGTCAAGGATCCCTATCCCAGAGACGCAGGAACATGCGCATGAGCCCCCCTCATCGTCCCGCCGCGCAGATCACCGCCCTCGTGGTGTTCGAGGACCGACCCGACAGCCGCTGGCTGCGCCCCCTCACCCCGGGCTTCCGCCACTGCTTCTGTCTGTTGCGCGCCGGCGACGGATGGATCCTGTGCGACAGCCGCGCCTCCGGCGTCCACATCATGCCCGCTCCGGACGTGGGTGTCGAGCCGCTGGCCCGGAGCTACGCCCGCCTGGGTGCCACCGTGCTGGGCCTAGTGGCTCCGGTGGTGGCCCCGCGGGCGCGGCGGTTGCTGCCCGCACCCTTCTCCTGCGTGGAGCTCACCCGCCGGCTGCTGGGGCTCGGCGGGCGGCCGCCGCTCACGCCGTGGGCGCTCTACCGCCGGCTGCGGCGGGATCGGCGTTGTGTGCTGGTGGCCCGGCCACGGGCTTGACAGCGGGTTTAGGAATAAATACCGTTACACCCGCACAAAGTCCTGAGCGGAGACCGCGAATGTCCGCGCCGTCCCCGGCCACCCTCGACCATCTGTTCGCCGAGGCCAGCCGCCGCCGTAAGAGCTGGGAACCCCTCTGGCAGGAATGTTTCGCCTATGCCGCCCCGGTGCGTGCCGGCCGCCTCGGGGAGGCGGTGCGCACCCAAGACGAGCTGTTCGACGGCACCGCCTGCGATGCCACCGAACAGCTCGCCGCCAGTCTCTTGGCCGAGCTCGCCCCGCCCTGGTCGCGCTGGTTCGAGCTCACCCCCGGCACCGACCTGGACGAGGCCACCCGCGCCGCCCTCGCGCCCGAACTGGAGCGCGCCACCCGAGTGATCGAGGGCCATTTCGCCCGCTCCAACCTCTATGTGGAGCTGCACCAGTGTCTTCTGGACCTGGTCACCGCCGGCACCGCCACCCTGCTGTTCCGTGAGGCGCCGCTGGGGGCACCTTCGGCCTTCCGCTTCACCGCCGTGCCGGTGACGGAGATGTTCGTGCTGGGCGATGCCGACGGCCGCATCACCCGGCAGTTCCGCCGCACCAGTCCCAGCTGGGGTCAGTTGCGCGAGCGCTTTCCGGCTGCCGAGTTGCCGCCGGAGCTGATGGCGCGCATGGAGGAGGAGCCCGAGCGGCCGGCGGAGCTGGTGGAGGCGGTGCTGGCGGCCGAGGACGGCTGGCACTATGCCGCCTTCATCCCCGCCCGCAGTGCCGGTCTTCCCACCGCGGTGGTGCTCGCCCGCGGCCGTTTCGCCCACTCCCCCTTCCTCACCTTCCGCTGGCTCAAGGCCGCCGGCGAGACCTACGGCCGTTCGCCGGTGATGACGGCGCTGCCCGACATCCGCACCGCCAACAAGGTGGTGGAGCTGATCCTGCAGAACGCCTCCATCGCCGTCACCGGCATCTGGCTGGCCGAGGACGATGGCGTGCTCAATCCGGCCAACATCGACCTCTCGCCCGGCAGCATCATCCCCAAGGCGCCGGGCTCCGCCGGCCTCACCCCGCTCGAGACCCCCGGCCGCTTTGATGTCTCCGAGCTGGTGCTGTCGGATCTCCGCGCCCGCATCCGTCATGCGCTGCTGGTGGACCGGCTGGGGCCGGTGGACGGCCCGCGCATGACCGCCACCGAGGTGCTGGAGCGCAGCGCCGAGATGGCCCGCCTGCTGGGTGCCATCTATGGCCGGCTCGAGGGCGAACTGTTGCGCCCGCTTCTGGATCGGGCGGTCCACATCCTCCGCCGCCGCGGCGCCATTCCCGACCTGCCGGTGGACGGCCACACCGTCGAGGTCGCCTTCCGCACACCGCTCGCCCGTGAACAGGCACGTCAGGATGTGCGCAATGTGTTGCTGTGGCTCGAGACCGTCGAGCGTCTCGGTGAGGTCGCCCGCCCGCTGGTGGAGGTGGGGGCGGCGGTGCGCTGGCTCGCCGAACGGCTGGGTGTGCCGGCGGAGTTCGTGCGCGACGGTAACCCGCTGACACTGTTGGCCCAGGCGGTGGGCCGGGAGGAGCGGCCATGAGGCCCCGCACCTCCCGCCGCGGCTGGAGCCGCCTGGATCCCGCCGCCGCGCGCCAGGCGTCGGACGAGCTGGTGGAGCTGTTCGCCGCCTGTTTCGACACCCCCGCCGGCCGCCGCGTGCTGGACTATCTGCGCCGCGCCTTTCTCGGCCGGCGGGTGCCGCCCACCGCCCCGGATGCGGTGCTGCGCCACGTGGAGGGCCAGCGCAGCGTCGTCGCCCACATCGAGAGCCTCGTCCGCCAGGCCCGCGAGCGCCGTCAGTGAGGAGCCTGCCATGACCGTCCTGCCATCCTCGACCGACCTGCCCAGCCCCGAGCCCGAACGGGACGTGCCCTCCGGCATGCCGGCAACCGAGCCGTTCGCAACGGACACCGCCCCGGCCACCGCCGGTGCCGACGCGAACACCGGCACCGCCGATGCGACCGCAGCCACCGCGCCGGCGGACGGAGGCGAGGGCGGGATGCCCGCCGGTGACGCCGCCGATGCCGCCGCCGCAGCCGACGCTGCCGCGGTGACCGAGGCCGATGCGGCCGAAAGTGAAGGCACCGAACCCGGGGAGGCCATGCCCCGCCCGCGCCCGCCACACGTACCGGAGAAGTTCTGGGATGCGGCGCGGGGTGAGGTGCGGGTGGACGCCCTGCTTGAATCCTACGCCGAGCTCGAGCGCAAGCTCGGCCGCATGGTGAGCCTGCCCGAGGGGCCCGAGGATGAGGCCGGGCGCCGGCGGCTCCTTAGGGCGCTGGGCTGGCCCGCGCGGCCGGAGGACTATGACTTCGACTCGCCCCATCCGCTGATCGAACGCGATCCCGAGCTTGACCGGCGGCTGCACGAGGCCGGCTTTACCCGCGACCAGGCGAAGCTGGTCTATGAGCTCGCCGCCGAGCGGCTGCTGCCGGCGGTGGCCGAGGTGGTGGCCGAGGCCACCGCCCGCCGCGAGCGCGAGCGGCTCGAGGCCCATTTCGGCGGGCGCGAGCGCTTCGAGGCGATCGCCCGGGAGCTCCGCGACTTCGCCCAGCGGCGGCTCGATCCCGCCACCGCCGAGGCCCTGAGTTCCAGCTATGAGGGCGTGCTGGCGCTGCATCGCATGGCGCTGGCGGAGGAGCCCGAGCTGTTCGCCGAGGCCGAGGGCGGCGGGCTCGTGCCGGATGAGGACCAGCTGGTCGAGATGATGCGCGATCCCCGCTACTGGCGCGATCGCGACCCCGAATTCGTGGCGCAGGTCACCGAGGGCTTCCGCCGGCTCTACGGCGACTGACGCCGCGATCCCGCGGGCAACCGCCCGACGGTCCGCGGGCTCTCCCCCACGGATCGGCCCCATGTGGACAACCGGTCCGAACCCTCCCGCTCACCCCGAACGGAGATCGGAGCTGTCATGAGCATCACCATCGAACAGGCCTTCATCAAGCAGTTCGAGCGCGAGGTCCACGAGGCCTACCAGCGCCAGGGCTCGAAGCTGCGCCCCACGGTCCGCGTCAAGAACGGCGTGCGGGGCAGCTCCACCGTGTTCCAGCGGGTCGGCCGCGGTTCCGCCGCCACCAAGGCGCGCCACGGCATGGTGCCGGTGATGAATGTGGACTTCAGCGCCGTCGAGGTGTTCCTGGTGGACTATTACGCCGGCGAGTGGGTCGACCGGCTGGATGAGCTCAAGACCAACATCGACGAGCGCCAGGTGCTGGCCAATGCCGGCGCCTTCGCCCTCGGGCGCAAGACCGACGAGCTCATCGTCGAGGCCCTCGCCCAGACCACCAACGTCGCCGGCGATGCCACCACCGGCCTCACCAAGGAGAAGGTGCTGGAGGCGTTCGAGATCCTCGGCGCCAACGACGTCCCCGACGATGGCCAGCGCTATGCGGTGATCGGCTGGAAGCAGTGGTCGGAGCTGCTCAACCTGCCCGAGTTCGCCAATGCCGAGTTCGTCGGCGACAACGATCTCCCCTGGCGCGGCACCCAGGCGAAGTACTGGCTCGGCACCCTGTGGATCCCGCACTCGGGGCTGCCGCTCGAGGCCGGCGTGCGCCAGTGCTTCTGGTACCACAAGAGCGCCGTGGGTCACGCCGTCGGCCAGGACATCACCACCGACATCACCTGGCACGGTGACCGCGCCGCCTACTTCGTCTCGAACATGATGTCCCAGGGTGCCGGTCTGATCGATCCCGCCGGTGTCGTCCGCATGCCCTGCCTGGAGGCCTGATCATGGCATACGATCCCAAGAACCTCAGCGCGCTGACCTACGCCAACGGCTTCACCCTGTGGCACTACCGCACTTCCGACCTGCCGTCGGAAGTGGACGATCTCGGTTACTTCAACGAGGCAGCGCGGATGCTGCGGGTGGGCGACTTCATCTTCGTCAACGCCGCCATCGACAGCGCGCCCTCCCATGGTGTGATGGTGGTGGTGGCGAACGACGGCACCAGCGTCGACGTCACCAACCTCACGCCCTTCGGCAGCACCAACGCCGACTGAGCCTGCGGGGCCGGGGTCCGACCGACCCCGGCCCCCGCGCCCGCCGGCGCTCTCCCCCGGCCACCTGGCGGAACGGAGCCATGTACACCGACGTCGAACTCTGCTCCAAGGCCCTCCTCAAGCTCGGCATCCCGGGGATCGCCTCCTTCTCCGAGCCCCGCGCCGAGGCCGAGGTGGCGGGCCAGCTCTACCCCATGGTGCGCGATGCGCTGCTCGCCGCCCATCCCTGGTCCTTCACCGTCGCCCAGGCGGAGCTGGTGCGCGACGATGCCACCCGGCCGGGCGACTTCGCCTATGCCTATTTCCTCCCAAGCGACATGCTGCGGAGCATCTCCGCCGGCACCGGCGGCCGCGGCCGCGGGCTGGTGTTCCGCATCCGCGGCGACCGGCTGGTGACCGATGCACCCCGGGTGACCCTCACCTATCAGCGCCGGGTGCCGGAGAGCGCCTTTCCCGCCTTCTTCGCCAATGCCCTCATCGCCCGGCTGGCGGCCGAGTTCGCCCTGCCGCTCACCGAGGCCGAGAGCCGCGCCCGCACCCTGCGTCGGCTGGCCGAGGCCGAGCTCAAGCTCGCACGGCTGATCGACAGCCAGCAGGCGACCCCGCGGCGGGTCGAGGACTTCACCCTGATCCGCGCGAGGCGCTCATGACCCGCCGGCTCGCCTTCCAGACCAGCTTTGCCGCGGGCGAACTCGACCCGCGGCTGGCCGGCCGCTTCGACCTGCGGGCGCGGCGCGAGGGTGCGCGGCGTCTGCACAATCTCGTCCCCGAGGTCACCGGCGGGCTGCGTCGCCGACCGGGCAGCTGGCATCTTGTGGATCTGCCGGCGGCTGAGCGCATCCTGCCGTTCCCCCGCAGTGCCGGCGACCGGCTGGTAGCACTTCGGCCCACGGGGCTCGACCTGCTCTATCCCGACGGCACTCTGGATCAGCAGATCGCCTTTGCGGGCTATACGTCCGCGCGCATCGCCACCCTCGACCACGCCGTCTGGGACGATGCGCTACTGCTGGTGCATCCCGAGGTGGAGCCCCATCGGCTGGTGTTCGATCCGCCCTTCGGCTGGGTGTTCGAACCCTGGCCCTTCCGCCGCGAGGATCCCGGCGATCCCCTCTCGCGCCCGTTCGTCCCCTTCGAGCGCATCGCCCCGCAAGGGGTGCGGCTGGGCCTTGCCAATGTTCAAACGAGCGGTGGTGGCTGGACCTTCACCGTCACCGCCAGCGCGCCCGTCTTCACCGCCCAGCACGTAGCCACTTGGCTCCGCATCGGCCCGCTCTTCGCCCGCATCTTCAATGTCATCAGCGCCACCCAGGTGGAGGTGGAGAGTCCGCAGGATCCCGCCGGGCTCGTGGGCACCGACGACTGGGCCGAACAGGCCTTCTCGCCCGCCCGCGGCTGGCCCGCCACCGTCGCGGTCCATCAGAACCGGCTGGTGGTGGGGGGCACCCGCGATCTCCCCGACTTCGTGTGGCTGTCGCGCAGCGGGCGGCCGTTCGACTTCGATGTGGGCACCGGCCTCGATGATGAGGCCGTGGCCTTCCGCCTCGTGGGCGAGGAGCGCGAGCTGGTGCGTCATCTGGTGGCGGGCCGCCGGCTGTTCGTCTTCACCTCCGCCGGCGAATGGGTGGTCCACGGCGATCCCATCACCCCCACCCGGGTGGAGGTGGCCCGCCAGACCCGCATCGGCAGCCCCTCCGAGCGGCGTGCACGGCCGGTGGAGGTGGACGGTGCGGTGCTGTTCGTCGGCCGCAGCGGCCGCGATCTGCGGGAATTCGTCTATACCGACACGGAACAGGCGTGGCAGGCGGCGGATCTCGCCATGCTCGCCGCCCACCTGGTGGAAGAGCCCCGCGCGCTGGCCTTCGAGCCGGTGGGCCGGCGCCTGTGGCTCGTGCGCGGCGACGGCCGCCTTGCGTCGCTGACCGTCGACCGCAACGCCAATGTGGTGGCCTGGGCCTCGCATGCCACCGACGGGCTCGTGCGCGATGCCCTCACCCTCGACGGTCGGGTCTATCTGCTGGTGGAACGCGCCGGCACGCCCGCCCTCGAACGACTGGATCCGGCCGTCGGGCTCGATGGCGCCATCCGCTATCAGGCCTCGCCGCCGGCCACCACCTTCACCGGCCTCGATCGCTGGATCGGCCGCACCGTGCGCCTCGTGGTGGATGGCGAGCCCCTGGGGCCGCTCGTGATCCAGAGCGGCAGCCTGGGCTTTGCCGAGCCGGTGGGCGAGCTCCTGATCGGCCACGGCTTCACCCATGAGCTCATCCCCTTTGCGCCCACCGATGCCGGCGCCGGGGTGGCGGCCGATCGGCCGTGGCGGCCGGTGCGGGTGACCTTGCGGCTGCTGGAGACCTACCGTCTCGCCGTGGATCTCGGCCGCGGTGCCGGGGCCGTCCCGCTTCCGGCAGTACCCCATACGGGCGATGTCAGCCTGCGGGCGCTCGGCTGGCGTCGCGGCGAGGATCCGCCGGCCTTCCGCCTGCAGGACGACGATCCGCGCCCCTTCACCCTGCTCTCCGTCACCCTCGAAGTGGAGGTCTGAAGGCCCATGTCGGGACTGGGTACACTTGCCACCCTCGGACTCGAACTCGCCCTTCAGAGCGAGGCCTATCGCCGCCGCCGCCGTGAGCTCGCGCGGGAAAAGCGCGAACGCCGGCGCGAGCTTCTGGCGCGTCTTGCGGAAGAGGAGCGCAAGGCGCGCGAAAAGCTGCTCGAGCGGCTGGCGGCCACCCGTGCGCGCGCGGGCGCTGCCGGGGTGGCCACCGGCAGCTCCTTCGATGCCGTCCTCCGGGGTCTCGAGCGCCGCAGCGAGGCCGAGATGGAGGCCGATCGCGCGCGCCTGGCCCAGCGGCTTGAGGCGGTCGACGATCTCTACCGCCGTCGTGCCCGCCGCGACCTGCTGGCCCGCAGTGAACGCTGGCTGTCGCGGGCCGAGGGGCTGGTGCGGGGCCTCGTGCGCCGTCGCAGTCTTCTGGGGTGAGGCCCCGATGGCGGAGATCCCCCCGCTCGCCTATGGCCAGCTGGAGTCCCTCTGCCGGCCGCCGCGCCGGCCGGAGCTCCCGCTGGATACCCGCGAGCTCGGTTTCGGCGCCTTCGTCTACCTCTGGAACGTGATCCAGCGCCAGTCGACGCCCGCCCTCCACCGGCGCATCGCCGACTGGCTCGAGACCAGCTGGCACGAGGGCCACCGGCGGCTTTTGCTGATGGTCTTCCGCAATGCCGGCAAGTCCACCCTGGTGGGGCTGTTTTGCGCCTGGCTGCTGCAGCGCAACCCCGATCTGCGGATCCTGGTGTTCGCCGCCGAACACGGCCTTGCCACGCGGATGACCCGCAACATCCGCCGTATCATCGAGCGCCACCCGCTGTGCGCCGCCATCCGCCCTGAGGGCCCGGGCGGCTGGGCCCAGGATCAGATCACCGTCCGCCGTCGGCGGGATCTGCGCGATCCCTCGGTGATGGCCCGCGGGCTGTTCGCCAATATCACCGGCGCCCGGGCGGATGTGATCGTCTGCGACGATGTGGAGGTGCCCAACACCTGCGACACCCCCACCAAGCGCGCCGAACTGCGCGCCCGCCTGGCGGAGCTGCCCTTCGTCCTGTGTCCCGGCGGCACCATCCTCTATGTGGGCACGCCGCATCACTACCACAGCATCTATGCGGCCGAACCGCGGCCGGAGCTGGGGGAGGAACGGCCGTTCCTCGACGGCTACCGGCGGCTGGTGCTGCCGATCCGCGACGAACAGGGCCGGAGCCTGTGGCCCGAGCGCTTTCCCACGGAGGAGATCGCCCGCATCGAGCGCGAGAGCGGACCGGCACGCTTTCGCAGCCAGATGCTGCTGCAGCCGGTGCCGCTTGAAGAGCTGCGGCTCGATCCCGCCCAGCTGGTGACCTATGACGACGAGGCGGAGATGTACGAGGCCAATGGCGAGCTGGTGCTGACCATCGCCGGCCGCCGCATGGTCTCGGCCACCGCCTTCTGGGATCCGGCCATCGGCCGCCCGGAGAAGGGTGACGCCAGCGTGGTGGCGGTGGTCTTCACCGACGCCGAGGGCCACTATTTCCTCCACGACCTGCGCTATCTCGATTCCACTCCGCGCACGCCGGAGGACGACGAGGCCTCGGTGATGTGCCGCGAGGTGGCGGCCTTCTGCACGGCCCACGCGGTGCCGGTGATCCGGGTGGAGGTGAACGGCCTCGGCCGTTTCCTGCCGGCCACCCTGCGCCGCGAACTGCAGCGCACCGGCGCCCCCACGGTGGTGCGCGAGCACCACAGCCACATCCCCAAGGACCGGCGTATCCTCGAGGCCTTCGACCCGCTGCTGGCAAGCCGGCGGCTGCATGTCCACCGGCGGGTGCTGGCCACACCCTTTGTGAACGAGATGCGGGAATGGCGCCCCGGCGCCCAGGGGCGCGACGATGGCCTCGATGCGGTGGCCGGCTGTCTGTTGGCCGAACCCATGCGCCTTCGCGTCCTGCCGCGCCGCCCCCGGCCGGCGCCCGACTGGCGCCCGGCCACCCGCACCTTCCGGCCACTGCGCCGCTGAGCGGGATGTCTCAGCGCGTGGCCTCTTGCAGCAGCGCCCGCAGGATCTCGCCGCGGCGCACCACCTCCGCCTCCGTGAGGGTGGGGTGCACTTCCAGCATCAGGCTGGTCTCCCCGAGCTCGCGCGCCACGGGGAGCGGCTGCGGGGGGCGGAAGGGCGTGCCGTCAAAGGCGCGCTCGCGGTAGATCTCGGGGCAGGAGCCGGTGAAACAGGGCACGCCGCGGGCCTGGGCCTCCACCAGGATGCGATCGCGACTCCAGCCGCCCGCGAGCGCCTCGGGGCGCACGAACAGATAGAATTTGTACCAGGCATGGCGCACGCCGACGGGCGGCCAGGGCAGCCGCACCGCCGCAAGGCCGCCCAGGATCTCGCGGTAGAGGCCAGCGAAGTGCGCCCGCCGTTCGAGCCAGGCGGGCAGTTTCATGAGCTGGCGACGTCCGATGGCGGCCTGCATTTCGGTCAGGCGGGCGTTGGTGCCAAAGCGCTCGTGCAGCCAGCGGAAACCCGGCGGATGGCGGCGTGTGAACACCGCCTCATAGCCCTTGCCATGGTCCTTGAGGGACCACACCCGGCGGTAGAGGTCCTCGTCGTCGGTGGTGACCATGCCGCCCTCGCCACCGGTGGTGAGGATCTTGTCCTGACAGAAGGACCAGGCGGCGAGATGGCCGAAGGTCCCCACCCGCCGGCCGTCGATGGCGGCACCGTGGGCCTGGGCACAGTCCTCCACCACGGCGAGCCCGTGGGCCTCGGCCAGCTCCAGGATCGGCCCCATGGCGCAGGGCCAGCCGGCCAGATGGACGCACACCAGCGCCCGCACCCGCCGGTCCAGCACCGCGGCGATGGTCTCGGCGGTGAGGTTCTGGGAGTCGCGGTCGACATCGGCGAACACCGGCTCGGCGCCCACCCGCACGATGGCCGAGGCCGAGGCGAAGAAGCTGCGGGGGGTGACCACCACCCGATCGCCGGGGCCGATGCCGAGAGCCAGCAGCGCCAGCTCCAGCGCCAGGGTGCCGTTGGCCAGCGCCACCGCCCGGCGGCAGCCGAGGAAGGCGGCGAACTCGCGCTCGAAGGCGGCCACCTCCTCGCCGGTCCAGGCATTGACCCGGCCCGAGCGCAGCACCCGCACCGCCGCCTCGATCTCATCCTCGGCGAACTGGGGCCAGTGGCTCACGAGCGCTGCTCCCCGCGCTCGGGATCCAGCGCCTCGGCGGCGGCGAGCGCACCAGGGGTGGAGCCGCGGAAGGGTTCGGAGGTAAGACGTCCTTCGGGGCTCACCCCCTCACCCCGCAGCACCAGCCCCAGGGTGCGGGCGAGGATCCTGAGATCCAGCCGCCAGCAGGCATGGTCCACATACCAGACATCGAGGCGAAAGCGCTCCTCCCAGGAGAGCCGATTGCGGCCATGGATCTGGGCCCAGCCGGTAAGGCCCGGGCGCACCTCATGGCGGCGTGCCTGTTCGGGCGAATAGAGCGGCAGATAGGCGGTGGGCAGGGGCCGCGGGCCGACGAAGGACATGTCGCCGCGGAGGATGTTCCACAGCTGCGGCAGCTCATCCAACGAGGTCCAGCGCAGGAAGGCGCCAAGGCGCGTCAGGCGCTGTTCGTCGGGCAGCGGCCGGCCGGCAGCATCCTGGGCCTCGATCATGGTGCGGAACTTGTAGAGGCGGAACGGACGGCCATGGAGGCCGGCCCGTTCCTGGACGAACAGCACCGGTGGGCCCAGGGCAAGGCGTACCGCCAGCGCTACCAGCGCCATAAGCGGCGCCGTCAGCAGCAGGCCGCAGGCGGCAAGGGCGGCATCGAACAGCCGCTTGGTGGCGAAATAGAACCACCGGTTGTGCACCGCCGCTTGCGCCACCGCCTCCCATCCCCCAGCACCACAACACATTATAGCAGGGCCGTGAGGAGGCGTCAGGCCGCCCGCCAGGGTCCGCGCCGACCGCGGGTATGCCGTTGACCCTAGGGGGGAATTCCGTATCATAGCGACTTGGAACGTCGTGGGAACCGGGCGGCCCGTGCGCCATCCTCGGGACCGTCGCGAGCGGGCGAGTGCGCCTCGATCGATCCATCGCACAGGGAGGGCAGGGGAGCGTGGCAACCCGGGAGCACTGCCGGGTGTGGCCCTGAGAAGGCGCCGTCCCACGGGTGCGATCATCACAGTCTTCCCACAATTGTCTTCACGATTTTGTCGAATGCCCGATAATTGTCGCTCCGGGCCGAAGGATCGGGCTTTCCACCCTTCGCGATTCATGGTTAACTGGACTCGATCGGGGACTCTCGCTCCCGCATGCCGGGATCCGCAGGGTCGCCAGTGAGGTGAGGACAGATGCCCGGAGACAAGCTCGACTTCGCCGCCCTCATCGAGCAGGACCGTGCCGCACGCCAGCAGGAGGAATGGCGCGGCACCCTGCTCGACTATCTCGAGATCGTCAAGGCCGACCCCGGCGTGGCGGCGCTGGCGCACCAGCGTCTCTATGACATGATCATGCGTGCCGGTGTCACCGAACTCGACCGTGAGGCCGATCCGCGGGCGAAGCGGCTGTTCGGCGACCGTCCGGTGAAGGTGTATCATTTCTTCAAGGATGAATTCTTCGGCATGGAGCGGACGCTGGAGAAGATCGTCCGCTACTTCCACGCCGCGGCCATGGGCGGCGAGGAGAGCCGCCAAGTGCTCTACCTCATGGGGCCGGTGGGCTCGGGCAAGAGCTCGCTGGTGGAACGGCTCAAGCGGGGGCTCGAGGAGCTCGGGCCGTTCTATGCCATCGACGGCTGCCCCATGCATGAGGAGCCGCTGCACCTGATCCCGCGCCATCTGCGGCCGGCCTTCGAGGAGATGCTGGGGGTGCGGATCGAGGGCGATCTCTGTCCGGTGTGCCGGTTCCGCCTTAAGGAGGAGTTCCGCGGCGAATATGAGAAGGTGCCGGTGCGGACGGTGCGCTTCTCGGCCCGGGCGCGGCGCGGCATCGGCGTGGTGCCGCCGGTGGATCCCAACAATCAGGACACCTCGGTGCTGATCGGCTCGGTGGACATCTCCAAGCTCGACCGCTTCTCCGAGGATGATCCGCGGGTGCTGGAGCTCAACGGCGCCTTCAACGCCGGCAATCGCGGGCTGGTGGAGTTCATCGAGGTCTTCAAGAACGAGACCGAATACCTCCACACCATGATCACCGCCACCCAGGAGAAGTTCATCCCCGCCCCCGGACGCCACGGAACGGTCTATGTCGACTGCTGCATCGTCGCCCACAGCAACGAGGCCGAGTGGCAGAAGTTCAAGGCTGATCACACCAACGAGGCGATCCTGGATCGCATCGTGGTGATCAAGGTTCCCTACAATCTCCGCCTGTCGGAAGAGATCAAGATCTACGAGAAATTCCTCAAGCGCGCGCGTTTCAACGCTCGCATTGCGCCCCACACCCTTGAGATCGCCTCCATGTTCGCCATCCTCACCCGCCTCGAGCCGACCCCCAAGTGCGACCTCCTCACCAAGCTCAAGATCTACAACGGCGAGGAGGTGCTGGAGAAGGGCCGGCCCAAGCGCCTCACCGCCCAGGAACTGATGGAGGACGCCAAGCGTGAGGGCATGTTCGGCATCTCCACGCGCTTCATCATGAAGGCGCTCGATACCGCCCTGTCGCAGAACGACGGCGTCATCCACCCCATCAATGTGCGCGAGGCGCTGGTGCAGATGGTGAAGGAGGCCGACCTGCCCGACGACACCAAGCGCCAGTACCTGGAATTCCTCCAGGATACGCTCCACAAGGTCTATCTCGAGATGCTCGAGAAGGACATCACCCGGGCGTTCGTCTATTCCTTCCGCGACCAGGCGGAGACGCTGTTCCACAACTATCTCGACCACGCCGAGGCCTATGTGACCCGCACCAAGGTCAAGGATCCGGTCACCAGCGAGGAGATGGAGCCTGACGTCGATTTTCTGAAGTCCATCGAGGAGCAGATCGCCATCATCGGCCCTGCCGCCGACGGCTTCCGGCAGGAGGTGATCGCCTATCTGTGGGCGGCCACCCGCCGGGGTGAGAAGATCTCCTACGAGTCCTACGAGCCCCTCAAGGAGGCCATCGAGCGCAAGCTCATGAGCTCGGTGCGGGAGATCAGCCGTATCGTCACCAAGGCGCGTACCCGCGATGAGGAACAGAAGGAGAAGTACGACGCCATGGTGCGCAATCTCATCGAGCAGGGCTATGACGAGTCCAGCATCGACACCATCCTCAAATATGCCGCCAACCATCTGTGGCGCGACTGAGGGGCGGGGGTGCGGCGGTGACCGTCTTCCGGCCCTTCTCCGAGAGCGATGCGCTCCGCTCCGACCGCAGCGCCGGTGACCGCAAGCGCCACCGGGAGAAGCTGCGGCGGGCGATCCGCGACCATATCGCCGACATCATCGCCGAGGAGAGCATCATCGGCCGCGATCGCGACCGCATCATCCGGGTGCCGATCCGGGGCGTGAAGGAGTACCGCTTCGTCTATGGCGACAATGATGGCGGCGTGGGGCAGGGGCGCGGCGACACCCGCCCCGGCCAGGTGGTGGGACGCGCCGGCCAGCAGGGCCAGGGTGGCCCCGGCCCGGCCGGCAACCAGCCGGGCAGCGACATCTACGAGACCGAGATCACCCTCGAGGAACTCGTGGACATCATGTTCGAGGACCTCGAGCTGCCCGATCTCGAACGCAAGATTCTCAAGAATGTCCTCGCCGAGCGGGTGGCGCGGCGGAAGGGCTACCGCCGCCAGGGCGTGCGGGCGCATCTGGATCGCCGACGTACCGCACTTCAGCGCATCAAGCGCAAGGTGGCCACCGGCCGCACCGCCGCCCTGGCGCCGCCGGGCGGGGAGGAGCCGCGCTTTCCCTTCCACCGGGACGATCTGGTCTACCGCCGCCTGCGCACCGATCCGCGCGAGGAGAGCAATGCGGTGGTGATCTGCATCATGGACACCTCGGGGTCGATGGACCGGCTGAAGAAGTACCTCGCGCGGAGCTTCTTCTTTCTGCTGTACCAGTTCGTTTGCACAAAGTATAATAACGTCGACATCGTGTTCATTGCCCACCATACCGAGGCCAAGGAGGTCACCGAGGACGAATTCTTCCGCCGGGGCGAATCGGGCGGGACGATGATCTCCTCGGGCTATCGCAAGGCACTGGAGATCATCCACGACCGCTACCATCCAGCCCACTGGAACATCTACGCCTTCCACTGCTCCGATGGCGACAATTTCGAGAGCGACAATGACGAGGCCATGCAGGCCGCGCGGGAGCTGTGCCAGGTGTGCAACCTGTTCGGCTATGGCGAGATCAAGCCCATGGGCTCGCACTATTATGAGAGCTCCATGCTGGAGCGCTTCCGCGAGCTCGGGGCGGACAACTTCCAGGCAGTGCTGATCGAGCGCCGCGAGGACATCTGGCCCGCCTTCCGGGCCTTCATGGCGCGCGAGCGCGAGCCGGCGGAGGGGGTATGAGCGAGGTGGCGGTGCGGTGTGAGGGGCGCGAATGGACCCTGGCCGAACTGGAGGCGTGGGACGCCCGCATCCGCGCAAAGGTGGCCGAATTCGGCCTCGACTGCTACGAGCAGGAGTTCGAGATCTGCGACCATCGGGCGATGCTGGGCTATATGGCCTACCACGGCATGCCGGCCCACTATCCCCACTGGAGCTACGGCAAGGCCTTCGAACAGATCAAGACCATGTACGACTATGGTGTTCAGGGCCTGCCGTACGAACTGGTGATCAATTCCGATCCCTGTCTCGCCTATCTCATGCGGGACAACAGCCTATGTCTGCAGATCCTCACCATCGCCCACGTCTACGGCCACAACGACTTTTTCAAGAACAACTTCCATTTCCGCGTGGCCACCGACGCCCGCCAGACCCTCGCGCGCTTCAAGGCCCATGCGGATCGGGTGCGCGCCTACATCGAGGACCCCTCCATCGGCGCCGAGGCGGTGGAACGGGTGCTGGATGCCGCCCATGCGCTGGCCTTCAACCGCAGCCGCAATCTCGCCCTGCGCCGGCTCTCGCGCGCGGAACAGCGGCGCCGGCTGCTGGAGCGCCACCGCCCCAGGCCCGATCCCTTCGCCGCCATCCACCGGCGCGAGGAGCCGGAGGAGCCCGACCTCGACCGGCTGCCGCTGGAGCCGGACGAGGACCTGCTGCTGTTCATCCGCGACCACAATCCCCAGCTGGCGGAGTGGCAGAAGGACCTGCTCACCATTGTCGATGAGGAGGCGCGCTACTTCATCCCCCAGATCGAGACCAAGATCATGAACGAAGGTTGGGCCAGCTATTGGCACCACCGTATCCTCCACAGTCTCGATCTGCCGCAGGCACTCCATCTGGAGTTCCTGGTGCGCCACAATCAGGTGGTGTGCCCCCATCCCGGAAGCCTCAATCCTTATCACATCGGCTTCGTGGTCTGGAGGGACATCGAGCAGCGCTTCGGGGTGGAGAAGATGTTCGAGGTGCGCGAGGTCGACCGGGATGTCTCCTTCCTGCGCCGCTTCCTCACCCCGGAACTCATGCGCGAGCTCGATCTGTTCACCTACAGGCCGCGGGGCGAACATCTGGTGGTGACCAAGGTGGCGGACGAGGACCATTGGGAGGAGGTCAAGCGCGAGCTCCTGCGGCGGGTGGGGACCGGCAACATTCCGGTGATCCGCATCCATGACGCCGACTATCGCGGCCGCCGCGCCCTCTATCTGGTGCACGAACACGACGGGCGCGATCTGGACATGACTCACGCGGAAAAGACCCTGGGCTATGTGCGGGAGCTCTGGGGGCATGATGTCTATCTCGAGACCCGCCTGCGCGGCAAGCGAGCGCTTCTGTCGGTGACCGCATCCGGCTTCGATGCGAAGCTGCTCAACTGAGAGGCGGTGCTTGCACCCCGGGCTTGAGGGCGTAGGTTGAGGGCGCCCGCGTGGAGGAGACCCAGATGCGCCCCCTGTCGCGTCGCCGTGCGGCCGTCATGGCCGCCCTTGCGCTGTTAGCCGCCACCACGCTCACGTCGCCGCCGGCGCACGCCGGCGAGGCGGCGCGGGTGGTGGACCGTGCCCGCATCCTCCTCGAGGAGATGCGGGATGATCCCGAGTTCCGCCAGATGCGGGTCTATGTGCGCAACGCCTATGGGGTGGTGGTGGTGCCGCGGCTTTTGCGCGGCGGCTTCATCCTCGGCGCCCAGTTCGGCCGCGGCGTGCTGGTGGTGCGCGATCCCCAAAGCGGGCGCTGGAGCGACCCGGTCTTCCTCACCCTCGCCGGTGGCAGCATCGGCCTGCAGATCGGCGGCCAGGCCACCGATCTGGTGATCACCATTATGAACCGCCGCGCCGTCGACAAGATCCTCTCGTCGGAATTCAAGATCGGCGTCGATGCGAGTGCCGCGCTGGGGCCGGTGGGGGCCGGCATCGGCGCTGCCACCACCACCAATCTCGGCGAGGACCTCTATGTCTTCGCCAAGAACATCGGCCTCTATGCCGGCATGAGTTTCGACGGGGCCGTGCTGGCCATCGACCCCGACTATCTGCGCGAGTACTACGGCCGCGCCGTGACGCCGGAGGCGGTGGTGCGCGGGGACGTCAGCAATCCCCAGGCCGAGCCGCTGCGGCGCGTACTGACGAGCTTTTGAGCGGCTACTGGAACAGCCGCGCGCGCAGCTCCTGCACCAGCGAGCCGCCCGGATAGATGGGCACCAGCTCGGGCAGCGCCGGCGGTCGCGGCCGTCCGCGTTCGTCGAACAGCGCCCGCACCGCCGCCACCGCCCGCTCCAGGTCCCGCGGCGGGGGCGGCGTCTGCCCCTCGGGCCAGGGATCGCCCAGCCACACCGCCCGTCCCAGCTCCACCTGGCGCCGGTGAATGAGGCTCACATCGCGCGTAAGCCGCCGCGGCCCAAGCTGCATGCCGAGGCGATAGATCACGGGCCGCGGATGCCAGTCGGCCAGGCGCTCCCAGAGCGAGCGTTTGCGAATGCGGCCGTCGGCCGGCAGCGGCGGGCGCCGCGAGCCGCGTCCGCGGGCGAGATCGAAGACGAACACGGGCTTGCCGGTGGAGCAGGCCTCCGCCAGCATGGACATGGAGTCGCAGGTGACGATCAGGCTCGCCGCCAGCCCCAGCATGCCGAAATAGGGATTGTCCGGGTCATCGGGACGCCAGCGGTAGACCAGGGCGGGCACGGTGAGCTCGCGTTCGAGCGCATCCACCGCCTTGGCGGGAGTGCGGGCGCTCGAGGTCACCAGCAGGCTTGCGCCGAGCTCGGCCGCCACCCGCGAGGCCCAGTAGCCCAGAAGCGCGCCATTCTCCCGGTCGAAATTGTAAGGCCCCGCCTGGCCGCCCATGAGCACCGCCACATAGGGCGGCCGCAGGCCCTGTGCCTCAAGCCGCGGCCGCAGGGCGGCGGCTGCCGCCTCAAGGCGTTCGGGGCGCACCCGATGCAGCGGCAGTTCGTTGTGGAGGATCCAGGGTTTGTGCGGAAGGCGGTACTGCGGGGTGGTGATGATGAGGTCGAAGCACTCATGGCGCGCCCACGGCCGGCCCACATGGACGATCTTGATGCGCCCGCGATCGCCCACCTGCTGCTGGATCCAGCGCACCAGCGGCTCGTTGCGGCGGCCGGCGGTGATCACCAGCTCGGGCCAGGGTGGGGTCAGCGGGCTCGAGCGCTGGCGCACAAGCCCGCGCAGGCTGGGGCCGGCCAGGAGATTGGTGAGCAGTTCGGTGCGGCGATAGACCAGCCGCTTGATCTCGAACGGCCAGCCCAGCGCCTCCGCCAGCGCCAGGATCTGATTGTTGTCGCCCGCCTTGTGGCCCATCATCAGCCAGGTGCGCGGCGGGCGGAAATCGGCGTCAGGCGCTGGATGGGTGTCGGCCTTGGGATCAATCGGATTGGCCGCCTGGACCACCGCCATCCCCTTTCCTTTCCTTGGGAAAGCGCCGCTTCAGGCAGAACCACTGGCCCGGGGCGGCGCGGATCCAGCCCTCAAAGATGCGGTTGAGGCGGGTGGCGAGCACCCGCGCGCCCGCGGCCGCCGGCAACCTTTCCTCGAGCATCAGGGGCGGGTGGACGATGACCTGAAAGTGCACACCCTCGAGCCGGCGGGTTTCCACCGGCACGATCGGGGCCCCGAGCCGCAGGGCCAGCCGCAGCGGCGGAGTTGCGGTGAGCGCCGGCCGGCCGAAGAAGGGGATGGGCTCACCGCCGTCGTAGCGCTGGTCCAGCAGCACTCCCACCCGCCGGCCGGCGCGAAGCTCGCGGGCAAGCAGCGTGCCGGCCCCGCCGACGGCGGCAAATCGCACTGGCAGCCGCCGGCGCCAGCGGGCGAACAGCCGCTCGATGTAGGGGTTGGTCTGTTCGCGGAAGATGGCGAGGTGGCGCTCACCGAGCCGGCGCGCGAGCGCCAGCGCCATGTACCAGTTGCCGAGATGGGCGCCCACCATCAGCACCCCGCCCGGGTGGTCGCACACCAGCTCGAGGCCGCCGCCATCGACGATCTCCACCCGCTCCCGCAGCCGGCCCACCGCCAGCTCCGGCACATGGGGGAACTCTGCCAGCACCCGGCCGGCCTGGGTCCACATGGCGCGCACCAGCGCCTCGAGTTCGGCCGGGGTGCGCTCGGGGAAAGCGCAAGCGTAGTTGGCGCGGGCATGGCGGTGTTTGCGCAGGCGCGGGCCGAGGGCCGCCCCCACACGCGCGCCCAGGGCCGAGGCGCGTTCGACCGCGAGGTTCCCGGTGGCGGCATAGAGGGTATGGAGCACGCCTGCCTCCAGGGCCCACAGGGTGTGGTCCACCGGCGCAAAACCGCGCCAATGGCGGGCGATGCGGCCGAACAGCAGCGAGTGGGCCATGGATGGGCGGGCGCGGGTTCAGCGCTCCTCCTCGTCGTCCTCATCGAGATAGGTGCCGAGGTCCTCCTCGTCCTCCTCGAGATCGAGGGCATCCTCAGCCTCCTCATCCTCGCCGTCGAGGTCGGGGCGCTCGAGGCCGATCTGCTCCTCCAGCTCCTCATCCTCCAGCAACAGCCCCTCGTCCTCCTCCTCGTCGTCGCCGGCCGCCGGCGCCACCTCCTCCTCTTCGTCCTCGAGGGCCTCCTCCTCGAGCTCCTCATCCTCGAGGGATTCCGCCAGCGCCTTGTCATCCACCGCGAGCTCCTCGAGCGCACCTTCCTCGCCCGCGGTCTCCTTGGCCTCGGCCAGGGCGGCGAGCCGCTGGCTGCGGGCCGCCTCGCTCTCCTCATAGGCCGCACCGCAGGCAGGGCAGACGATCTCGGCGCGGTTCAGATCATAGAAGCGCGCCCCGCAGGCGGGGCAGGTGCGCTTGGTTCCCCATTCGGGCTTGGACACGGCCGACCTCCCATGCTGGTGGACGGGGCGGTGCGGGGCATTGCCACACCCCCGCCGCCCCGGCAAGCGCGCGACACATTGAAGGCGTCGCCAAAATCGTGCACCACCGGGGCCGCTCCAAGAGGGGATCGGTCGAGGTGCGTGTCCGTGCCGCGCCGCATGGCCCGCTGCGGGGGACGCTGCGGGTTCCGGGCGACAAGTCCATCTCCCATCGCGCCGTGCTGTTCGGGGCGCTCGCCGCCGGCCGCTCCACCATCCGCGGCCTGCTCGAGGCGGAGGATGTGCTCGCCACCGTGGCGGCGGTACGCGCCCTCGGTGTCGAGGTGGTGCGCGAAGGGCCGGGGCGCTGGGTGGTGCACGGCTGCGGCGTGGCCGGGCTGGCCGAGCCCGAAGAGGTGATCGACTGCGGCAATGCCGGCACGCTGGCGCGGCTGTTGATGGGCATGCTTGCGGGCCACCCGTTCCAGGCGGTGCTCACGGGCGATGCCTCGCTCAGGCGGCGGCCCATGGGCCGGGTGATGGCGCCACTTGCGGCCATGGGCGCCGAGATCCATGCCCGCGAGGGTGGGCGGCTGCCGCTGGTCATCCGCGGGCCCGGGCGGCTGTTGCCGCTGAGTTGGACCAGCCCGGTGGCCTCGGCCCAGGTGAAGTCGGCGATCCTGCTGGCGGGTCTGCACGCCCCGGGGATCACCTCGGTGGTGGAGCCGGCCCCCTCGCGCGACCATAGCGAGCGCATGCTGCGGGCCATGGGCGCGACGGTGGAAGTGGAGCCTCTGGCGGACGGGCGCCAGCGGGTCTCGGTGCGCGGCGATGCCGAACTTACGCCCACGGCCTTCGTGGTGCCGGGCGATCCCTCCTCGGCCGCCTTTCCGCTGGCGGCAGCGGCGGTGCTGGCGGGCTCGGATGTGCGGATCCGGGACGTGTCGGTCAACCCGCTGCGCAGCGGCCTGCTCGTGACGCTGCGGGAGATGGGGGCGGCGATTACGCTCGAGCAGAGGCGCGAGCTCGGCGGCGAGCCGGTGGCGGATGTGCGGGTGGAGGGTGCGCGGCTGCGCGGGGTCGAGGTGCCGGCGGCACGGGCGCCCTCGATGATCGACGAATATCCGATCCTCGCGGTGGTGGCGGCCTGTGCCGAGGGCGAGACGGTAATGCGCGGCCTCGCCGAGTTGCGGGTGAAGGAAAGCGACCGCCTGGCCGCCATCGCCGAGGGGCTCCGGGCCGCCGGGGTGGAGGTGACGGTGCGGGGCGATGACCTCCACATCCGTGGCTGCGGCGGCCGGCCGCCGCAGCCACGGATGTGGAGGTCATCGCCC
>WFXL01000144.1 GCA_015490605.1 Rhodospirillales bacterium | reverse complement strand
GCTGTGGCGCGTGGAACCGCTTCGGTCCGAACCGCGCCCCGAAGCCACGCCCCCACAGAGCTTCTTTTCCGCGCCTCGCCCATCCCCGCGCGATGGCGCCAAG
Organism: Rhodospirillales bacterium; assembly: GCA_015490605.1. GTDB lineage: Bacteria > Pseudomonadota > Alphaproteobacteria > Geminicoccales > Geminicoccaceae > HRBIN39. Next base: position 7,722 of record WFXL01000144.1, on the reverse strand, counting down.
GCCGCTCTCCTTCATCGCCGCTGGCGCTGGTCTTCGGCCCGTCCATCCCCTCCTGCGCGCGCCTAATGGATGCGCGCCCGGTTTTCGGCTGACGCGGCCCGTTTATCCCCTCATCCGCGTGCACGCGCCTGCGCGGTCCCGCGCTCCGGCAGACCGCCGCAGGTCGAACCCGTATCCGCGTGCGCGCTGATGCGCGTGCACCCGTACCTTGGGACCGGCTTGCCCCAGCCGCCGGGCCGGGACTCCGCGTCCACGCGCGTGCCCTTGCACCCGTGGGCGGGTCCCCGTTGGACCACATCAGCCCTCGCCGTCCCCACCCCAGCGGCGCACCATGGCCATCAGGCCGTTGGTGGAGCTGTCGTGGCGCTCGGGTTGCAAGCGCCCCGCCAGCTCCTCCAGCAGCCGCCCGGCAAGCTGCTTGCCCAGCTCCACCCCGAACTGATCGAAACTGTTGATGCCCCAGAGCGCACCCAGCACCGCCACCTTGTGCTCATAGAGCGCCAACAGCGCGCCCAGCGTCCAGGGATCGAAGCGCCGCACCAGCAGCACGGTGGAGGGGCGGTTGCCGGCAAAGCGGCGATGCGGCAACAGCCGCGCTATCACCTCTGGCGCAAGCCCTGCCCGTTCCATCTCTTTGATCGCCTCAGCATCCTCGCGGCCGAAGGCGAGCGCCTCGGCCTGGGCCAGCGCGTTGGCCACCAGCATGCGATGGCGACCATCATCGGCCACCCGGCTTTGCGCCGCCACCAGGATCTCTACCGGCACCACATCGGTGCCCTGATGGAGCATCTGGAAATAGGCGTGCTGGCCGTCGGTTCCGGGCGAGCCCCACACCACCGGCACCGTCGGCCGCCCGACCGGTTCGCCCGCAACCGTCACCGACTTGCCATTGCTCTCCATCTCCAGCTGCTGGAGGTGGAACACCAGATCCGCCAGGGTGGAGTCATACGGCACCACCACCCGGGTCGGCAGCCCCAGCACGTCGCGGTTCCACAGCTCCACCAGCGCCAGCAGCACCGCCAGATTGTCCTCAAGCGGGGCGGTGCGGACGTGCTGGTCCATCGCCCGCGCCCCTTCCAACAGTTCGGCGAAGGCCCGGTTGCCATAGGCCAGCGCGATCACCAGCCCGACCGGACCCCACAGGCTGAAGCGCCCGCCCACCCAGGCGCGAAACCCGAAGCTGCGGTCTTCGGGAATGCCGAAAGCGCGCACCCGCTCGAGCGCGCTCGAGACCGCCACGAAATGGTGGGCCACGGCCGCCTCCCCCAGCCGTTCCACCAGCCACCTGCGTGCGGCGCGGGCATTGGCCATGGTCTCCTGGGTGGTGAAAGTCTTGGAGACCACCACCACCAGCGTGCGCGCGGGATCACATGCCCGCAGCACCAGCGCCAGCGCCTGCGGGTCGACATTGGCGACGAAATGGGGGCGCAGCCGCAGCTCCCCCCACGGCGCCAGCGCCCGGCAGACAGCCCGTGGCCCGAGCTCGGAGCCGCCGATGCCGATGTGCACCACATCCGTCAGCCGCTCACCGGTGGCCCCGCGCACCTCCCCGGCATGGACCGCATCGACGAAAGCTTCCATCCGCCGCCGCACCGCCCACACCGCCGCGGTGGCATCCTCCCCATCCGCCAGAAAGCGGTCCTCCGGCCGCGCCCGCAGCGCCATGTGCAGCGCCGGCCGGTCCTCGGTGACGTTCACATGCGCCCCGGCAAACAGCCGCGCGATTGCCCCGCCGACATCGCGCGCGCGGGCGAAGGCCCAGAGTGCCGCCAGTGCTTGGGCGTCGATCCGCTGTTTGGAGACATCCACCAGCAGCCGGTCGGCGAATACCCGGTGCAAGCGGTCGAATCGGTCGGGCTCGGTGGCGAACAGCTCGCGCAGATGCCGCCTCTCGAGCCGTCGTCCTTCTGCCTCCAGCTGCTGCCAGGCCGCCGCTGCCGTCATCGCCCTGCTCCCGCGCTCCCGCCCGCAGAAAGCCGCATCCGCCGCCGGCGGCAAGCCGGCACGGCGCGCCGAGGGTCGCGGCGACAAGGGGAGAGGAGGGGAGGGGTGCCGGTCCTCGGCACCGTTCACCACAGGGAGGAGGGAGGCTCGTCCAACGGGTCGTCGTCCGGGAGGCGGGCGACCACGACGCGGGTCCGCGCGCCGGCACCCCTTCCGGTCCGTCTATAAACTTATGAGAGATATTGTCAATGAGAAAATCTACTTCTGGGAGATCCCGCTGCCCTCGCGCGCCTTGAGCTCGGCGATGGACGGCAGGCCGCGATCGGCGAACACCCGATCCAGCCCTTCCATCAGCAGCGCATGCATCTTGACCCGCTCCTCGAACGCCAGGCGCCGCAGCTGTTCATAGACGGGCAGGGGCAGATAGACGGTCTGCTGGCGCACATGCGGCCGCCGCCGCGGGCGCTCCTCCGGCGCCGGCGCTGGCGGCGGTGGGGTCGGCAGCTCCTCACGAAGCAGGGCGTCGAGCGAGGTGCGCTTGCGCGTCATGGGCGATCCTCTCCAGTCGGCGGGCCAGCCAGGCCCACAGCCGCGCCATCTCCTCGGCGGCCTTGCCGGCAGGTTCATACTCCACGACCCCGAGCCCGGCGCCCTGGGCATCCTGGTAGACGCTGCGGGCCACCACCGGCACCGGCACCACCGGCCCCAGCACCGCGAGCCCCTGCTGGGCCTCGCGGATGCGGAAACCGCGCGGCGGCGTCTGGGTAAGGACGAAGGCAAAGGGCCGGCCAAGGCGGCGAATGGTGGCGACCGTCGCCGGCTGGGCCTTCATGTCGGGCGGTGTCGGCCGGCACGGCACCAGGCAGAAGTCGCTCTGGCGGATGGCGCTGGCCACCGCCGGCGCGTCGCGTCCGGGGGTGTCGATGAAGGCCAGGGTGAACCCCTGCCGGCGGGCGAGTTCCAGCGCCCGCGGCAGATCGGCCGCCTCCAGCCGCACCAGGCGGGGCTCCGCCTCCTCGCGGTCCTGGTACCAGGCCTCGGCGGTCCCCTGGGGGTCGAGGTCGAGGATGAGGGTGCGGCGGCCGGCGCGGCAGGCGGCCACGGCGAGATTGACGGCAAGCGTGGTCTTGCCGCTGCCGCCCTTCTGGGTGACCAGGCTCACCACCTGCACGGCGGCCCGCTCCGGGGGGTTCCGGTGCTCTCCTAGCACCGATCCCCGTGTAACACAATACCTTCTTCACTTTGTGATGTTATGAGCGTGTACGCGTATTCTCGACGCCCACCACCACCTTTGGCGATGACATGCCCCCCGACGCGCGTGACCGTCCGTCTGCGCCCTCAGCGCACCCGCACAAGCCCCAGCGGCAGATAATATTCGCGATTGGACAGCCGTTTGCCGCAGGAAACCGGGCGGAAACGGAAGCGGCGCACCTGTCGGCGCTCGCCCATCACCACCACCATGGTGAATGCGGGGCTTGCGAGCTCACCACCGCTGCAGTGGGGTGGGGCGGTGGTGCGCCCGCGGCTGGCATAGACCGCATAGGGCCGCAGCAGCACCCCCCTGAGCTCCCGCCGGCTGGCCCGATAGCTCTCGATCTTGGTGCCCAGCCGCCGGCCGTCGTCGCTGCGCTCGATCCGCCCGCTGGCGAGCCCACCGCCATCGGGATTGGCCGCCCACAGATGGCGCGCGCGTCGGCCAAGCCGCCCGCCCGGCTCCAGCACATGGAGATCGAGATCGGCCGCACTTTCCCACACCAGCAGGATGCGCACCCGTTCCTGTTGCTGCGGGTCCACCAGCCGCAGCGTACGGGTGGGACCGCCGTCAGCCACCAGTTCCACCTCCAGCTCCGCCGCTGGCAGCGGGATCACCAGTTCGCCCCGCCCGCGTGCATCGAGGCTGCGGTGGAACACCCAGCTCCAACCCTGAACCCGCACCGTCACCGGCGTGCCGGCAGGGCAGGGGCCGGCAAAGCGCACCCGCGCGAGTCCGTCCCTCACCTCAGCCGTGGCCGTAAGCGCACAAGCGCTCGCCGGCGCCGGTGCGCGCGCGGCTGCAGCTGGCGCTGGTCCCACCACCTCGGCCGGTGGCCGCCGTTCTGGGACCTTGGGCTCTTGCGCCGCCTTTGTCTTTACGGGTGGGGCTGGGGCTGTCGCAGCTGGCGGTGCGGCCGGGGCTTCTTTGGCTGCGGGTGTGGCGGCCGGAGCGGTGGGCGTTTCCTCTTCGGCAAACACCACCCGCTCGCCCTCCTCCGTCTCCACCAGAATGCGATCCGGCCGGTCGGGGTCCAGCAGCCGTAGCAGCGAGACCGTCCCGGTCTCATCGGCAAACCGGATGATGCGCGCATCCCCATGCCGCAGCGCCACCGGCTGTCCCGCCCGGCAGGGATCCCGGAGCGTGAGGCGCACCGCACCCTCAAACGGGCTCGTGACCTCCACCTCAAGGCGACATTCCTGGGCCTGGGCCAGCCCCACCAGCGCCAGCCAGCCGACGGCCGCGATCCATGGCTTCAGCGCACCCATGCCTCCACCCGACGGTTGAGATGACGTCCATAGGCGTCGGTATCGCAGGCCACAGCGATCTCTTCGCCGAAGGCAAGGATCTCCCCCGGGGGTACGCCGATGGCGGTAAGCGCCGCCGCCACCGCCTCGGCCCGTCGCCGCGCGAGCTCGAGATTAGCGCCATAGGGTCCGCGCGAGTCGGCATAGCCCGCCAGCACCAGCCGCGCCGGCGCGATCCCCTCATGCTCGAGCCACAGGGCCAGCCGCGCCACATCCTCGCGCGCGCGCTCATCGAGCTCGGCGCTGGCGGTCTCAAAGCGGAAGTCCACCGTAAGCTTGCGCGCCCGCCGGGCGAGCTCGAGGAACTGCTGGCGCACCGCCGCCACCTGCGGCCGGGTCCCCAGCACCGCATCCACCCAGCGGCGCTGTTCCTCGCGCTCGGCACGGCGGATGGTCAGCGGCTCCAGCTGATGGTCGGCCATCGCCGCCTCACCCCGCGGTCCCAGCAGGAACAGGGCGAACACATCCTCCCAGCCATCGCGCCCGTCCGCCCGCAGATAGAGGTCGATCCGCTGGCTCAGCGGATAGTTCTCGCTGCGGATGCGGAAGGGCGTGGGCGGCTGGAGAATGCCGCATTCGGCCAGGACCACCATCCGCACCCCACCGAGGCTGCCGAGGCTGCCGAGGCCGATGGCCCCCGGGGTCCCGTAGAGCTCGTCCAGGAGATCATCCGGGCTGCGGACGAACACGGTGCCGGGTGCCACCTCACCTCCCGCCAGCACGCGTTGGCGGATCAGCTGCGCCGCCTCCAGCTCCGGTCCGGGGACGATCCGGCGAATGGGGGCACGATAGCGCACGATCTCGCCCCAGTCCTCGATCTCGCCCCGGAGGATCCGCCCCAGGGTTGCCCGCGCCAGGCGCCGCACTGGATTGTCCGGGTGCACCGCCACCACCAGGGCATCGAGGGCCACCACATGTTCTTCCAGATCCTCCGGCTCCTCGCCGCTCTCGCGCGCCAGCACCGCATCCACCCGACCGGCCCGCAGCAGGGTGAGGGCGCGGGCGCGATCGGCCACGAGTATCTCCACTTCCTGCGGAAAGCCGGTGGGATGTTCCTCGAACCGTGCCCGCTGGCGCCGCGGCTCGGCGCTCCACTCAACCGCCCGCACGCCATAGAGCCGGGCGAACCGCTCCACCAGATCGGGCACCAGCGCATAGGCGAAATCCGGCGGCGCGGCGAAGGCCAGACGGCGGGTCGGCCGGCGCCCGCTGGCCACCTGCGAGGGTGCGAGGGTCGAGCGCGCTGCGGTGGCTTCGGCGTCGGTGGCTTCGGCACGCTCCGGAACCGGTTGCGGCCTGGTGGTGGTCGGGGGCGGGGCGGTCGCAGGTTCGGGCGTTGTCGGCGCCGGCGCGGGGGTGCCCTCCACCACCAGCCGGCGGATCAACCGCCGCGGCAGTGATAGCCGTCCATAGGGAGTCTCCAGCACCAAGCGCTCATCTTCCAGCGCCCGCACCTTGCCGCGAAACCGGGCACCGTCCTGAAGTTCCACCACCACCCGGCTGCCCAGCCGGGGCTGCTCCTGGGCCAGGGCTGCGACGGCCACCAGCAGCCCCAGCAGCAGCGTAAGTCCTGTGAGGAGAAAGCGCGGAGCGGAGGAGTGCGTCCCATAATATGACATTGTGATCATGGAATGGCGTCCTTCCCGACCCCTCTCATGGGGTTTTGGCGCAGGGCTGTACCCGAATGCAACCGCCTCACCCCTCCCCTCCGACCTCGGATCGTGGCAGGGAGGCCGGGAGAACACACCCGGGAAGTCCCATGGTCCGCCCCAGTGCCCGTGCGCGGCTGGCTGCCGTCCTCGGCGATCCCATCGCCCACTCCCTCTCGCCGCGCCTTCACAACCACTGGTTCGAGCGCCATGGCATCGATGGCGCCTATCTTGCCCTGCGGGTTATGGCCGCGGACTTCGAGCCGGCGCTGCGGCTGTTGCCGCGGCTGGGCTTTCGCGGCTTCAATGTCACCATTCCCCACAAGCAGCGCGCTTTCCGGGCCGTCGACCGGCACGACCGTGCGGCCGTCATCTGCCGGGCGGTGAACACCATCCGGGTGGAAACCGATGGCAGCCTCACCGGCCTCAACACCGATGGCTTCGGCTTTCTGGCCCATCTGCGCCAGAGCGTGCCGGACTGGCAGGCGGCCGCGGGGCCGGTGGTGCTGCTGGGCGCCGGCGGTGCGGCGCGGGCGCTGGCCGCAGCTCTGGCCGAAGCCGGCGTGGAGGAAATCCGCCTGGTCAACCGCAGCCGCGCGCGGGCCGAGGCCCTGGCCGCCGATCTCGCACCCCATTTTCCCCATCTGCAGCTGCGGCTGATGGGCTGGGAGGACGCCGCCGCGGCCCTCGAGGGGGCAGCACTTCTGGTCAATGCCACCAGCCTCGGCATGCGCGGCATGCCCGAGCTTGCCCTTGCGCTTGATCCCCTGCCGCGGGAGGCGGTGGTGGCGGACATCGTCTATGTGCCCCTGGAGACGACTCTTTTGCGCCAAGCCCGAGCGCGTGGCCATCGCACGGTGGATGGTCTCGGCATGCTCATCTGGCAGGCGGTGCCGGGGTTTTGCCACTGGGGCGGGTGTGAGCCGGTGGTGGATCGGACCGTCACCGACCTTCTGCTGGAGGCGCTTTTGTGACTCGGGGGTAGCGGCTTTGCCGGCGTGGCGGCGAGTTATCCACAGGCGCCGCGGCGGCGATTCCGTTAGAGAGTTAGATTCTTAGATGTTAGAGAGTTAGAGGGGCGGATTCCGTCAAGCGCTTCAAGGGGTTAGGGGACGAAAACGTGAACGATGTACCGAATCTTTGTGAATGATGTACCGAATCCCGGCGTGAATGATGTACCGAGTCTTCGTGAATGATGTACCGAATCGCCCCGCCAGCCTGTGGATAACTTCACCGCCCTTGCGCTGTGAATGATGTACCGAGTCGGCACCCCGCCGCCGGCATGGGCGGAGGGCCGGGCCCCGGGTGTGAATGATGTACCGAATCGCTCCCGCCGCCTGCCGTCGATGGCGGCAGCAGCTGGCGCCACACATCCATCGGCTGTGAATGATGTACCGAGTCCGCCACCGGTCGTTCGCCTGGGGGCGGATCCGGAGTGAATGATGTACCGAGTCGGCTGGACGGGTGCTGCGGCGGTGGTGTGGGCGCGGCCGCAGGGTGTGAATGATGTACCGAGTCGACCGCTTAACCGGACGTCAAGATTTCGCCGATATGCGTGGCCATGCACATG
>WFXL01000143.1 GCA_015490605.1 Rhodospirillales bacterium | reverse complement strand
GCCCCTAGCACTTCAGGACGCCTCTTTGGGCAATGCCTCGAGCCGCTTTTCCAGCTCCTGACGCACGCGACTACCCTCGGGCAGGAACTGGAGCATGGCGCTGGCCTGGATCGCCTTTCTGGTAGCTCTGGCACTGGCCCAGGGGGTGCTGCGGCTGCCGCCGCCTGAGCTGGTGGTGGCGAGCCTCACCCTCAGGGGCTAGGCGCGGGAGCGGTCAGGGCAGCGATGGCGGCGAGCGGCCGGGACCGCAGTCGCGCTCTCAGCAGGAGCCAGGCGCCAGGGGGCGGCTGCGGGATCCCATCGTGCCGGGCGGAGCCCCAGCTGCCCCTAGCACTTCAGGACGCCTCTTTGGGCAATGCCTCGAGCCGCTTTTCCAGCTCCTGACGCACGCGACTACCCTCGGGCAGCTTGGGCAGGAGCCGGGTCCAGAGCTCGCGCGCACGGGCGGGATCGTTCTGTTGAGCGGCACCGAGCCCCACGAAGAAGAGCGCATCTGGCTGGTCGGGATCGAGCGCCAGCACCCGCTCGAAGGCGGCCACCACCTCGGCCGAGAGGGGCTGATTGGGAACGTTGGTGCGCAGCAGCGCACGGGCATAGTCCAGCTGGGCACGAGCGTCCTCCGGCAGGCGCTCGGCGATGTGGCGATAGGCGGCAATCATCTTCTCGCGCTCGCCCAGCACCCCGTAGGAGCGGGCCAGCATGCGCCAGCCCTCGATATCGTCCGGCTGGCGCTTGAGGCGCTCGGCCAGCTGGGCCACCATCCCGCGGATCATGGCCTGCTGCTCTTCGGGGCTCATTTCCGCCGCCGCTTCCACCTCCTCCGGGGAGGGGCCGCGTGCCGCCGTCCGGGCCTCGCCAGCGTCGGCAGCATCACCCTCGCCGCCGAGGATGCGCGCCTCGGCCAGGGCCAGCTGGCGCCGGACGAAGGGCGCATCGGCATAAAGTTCGCGCGCGCGGGCGAGGGCATCGCGGGCACCCTCGCGATCGCCAGCCTCGGCCCGCAGCTCTGCCAGTCGGATCCAATCGCGCCAGCGCCGCGGATTGGTCTCGAGGGTGCGCTCGAGGGCTGCGATCTCGGCCTCGGGCCCACCCTGGCCCAGCTCCGCCAGCAGCGGCTCGGGGTCACGCCCGAGCCGCGCGGCGACCGCCCGGATCCGCTCCCGCACCTCATCAAGCCAGGGGGCATCAGGCGGCGAGTCGCGGCCGAGGGCGACATAGCGCTTAAGCGCCCCCTCATCGTCGCCCGCCTGTTCCTCCGCCAGGGCGAGATAGAAGCGCGCCCGCGGATCGTCGGAGTTGCGGGCGAGCTCGGTCTCGAAGGCGCGGCGCGCGGGCTCGCCCACCACCCCCTGTTCCGCCAGCACCAGCGCCTCGCCACGGGCGGCGTCGATTCCCGGCAGATCCGGATCAAGGGCGCGCACCTCGGCAAACATGCGGGCGGCGTCGCGATAGCGTTCCAGTGTCATGTAGGCACGGGCCAGCAGCAGCCGACCGCGCACATCCTGCGGATCCTGTGCCACCCGCTGCTCCAGCCGTGCCACCACCTCCCGCAGTGACGGGCCATCACCACCGGCATCGGCTGCCACCGCTGCCCGTCCGGCCACGTCATCGCGGGCGGCCAGCGGCATGTCCGGCAGGTCGGGACGGCCAAGGCCGAGATAGAGCAGCGTTGCGGCCACCGGCACCGCAAGGGCGGCGATTGCGCCTACGAAGCGCGCCTCGCGGCCGCCGGGGCGGGCGTAGGCGGCCTCGCGCTCGCGCGCGCGGTCGAGTTCCACCATGCGCCGCTTGATCTCCACCTCCGCCGCCCGGGCCGCCTGCGGCGTAATGACGCCGAGGTCGAGATCACGCCGGATTTCGGCCAGCTGCTCGCGACAGAGGGCGAGTTCCGCCTCGAAACGGTCCACTCCCTGCACCCGGCGCCGCAGGAGCGGCCACAACAGGCCCAGGGTGGTGATGATGGCCAGTCCCGCAAAACCGGCGATTCCGCTCCAGTCCATGAGTCACCGTGCCCCCGCACCCCCGCGGCCTTATGTGGAGGCCGGCCGGCGGGGGGCAAGCGCGGGGACGCGCTCAGCCGGTGCTCCGGCGAAGGCGCAGCCAGGTGAAGGGCTGGGGCCGGCCCGCCGGCGTGTGGTGGAGCTGGCGGCGGGCCTCCACCGGCACGAAGGTGGGGGCGAATTCGGCGGCAAGCGCTTCGGCATCATAGCGCCGGACCTCGAGGCCGCTGCAGCGGGGCGGCGCATCCGGCGCGAAGGTGGCGATCACCAGCCAGCTGCCCGCCGCGGTGCCCGCCTCGAGCGCCCGGCGATAGGCGGCGCGGGCTTCGGGGCTGGTGAGGAAGTGGAACACCGCGCGATCATGCCACAGGCGGTAGGGGCGGGTCGGGTGGAAGGTGCAGATGTCGGCCACCAGCCAGTGGACCTCATCGGCCGCGGATCCGAGACGGCTGCGCGCCCGCTCAAGCGCATCGGCGGCCACATCCAGCACCGTCAGATCGCGGAAGCCCTGCTGCAGGAGCGCATCCACCAGGCGCGAGGCGCCACCGCCCACATCGATGATGGGATCTCCCGGCGCAAGGCCGCAGGCTTCGATCAGCGCCAGCGAGGTGCGTGGTTCCTGCTCGAACCAGCTGACCTCCGCCTCGTCACGTTCACGCCAGATGCGTCGCCAGTGCTCGCGGCTCATGGTGGCTCTCCCACAACACACCATGGCGTGAGGTGGGTCGCTCAGGGCAGAGGGTCCAGCAGTGGCGCCAGCGCTGCGAGGAAGGACTCGAACAGCTCGGGTCCGGCGAGGGCCTCGCCGCGCACCATCAGCACCATGGCGCCCAGCGCCAGCATCCCCTCGGCACGCCGCTCCTGCGGCTGCCACATCCACACCATCTCCTGGCCGCCAATGCGGTTGCGGCGGGCTCCCGGGGCCATGGCCAGCAGCGCCAGATTGGCGGCGAGGCCCGCGGCCGCCTGGAGGAAGGGGACGTCGTAGTAGACCTCCACCGTCACCATCGCCTCGCCGGCGCCGTAGCGCCGCCGCACCACAAAGCCGAGTCCTGCTGCCGGCCCCTCGGCGAGTTCCACCTCCACCTCCTCGCCACGGAAGCCCGCCGCCTCATCCGGCAGCCGGTCGGCGAGCCGGCCTGCCAGGTCACGCCGAATGGCGGTCTGCGCTCTTCGCAGAAGCTCCAGCACCGCCACCCGCTCGCCCGCCTGCCAGCGCTGTTGGGCCTCCGCCAGCAATGGCGGGACCTCGGCTTCCTGGGCAGCTGGGGCGACGGCCACGAGCCAGCCGAGAAGGGCGCAGGCAACCGCGAGGGGACGTCCACGCATGAATGCCGTCTCTCCTGTGAGTGCGAGCCTATTCGGCGGCCGGCTGTTCCCAACGGGCGGCCGCCTCGTCGTCGGAGCTCCGGGCCTCGACCCAGCGCTCGCCTTCGGGCGTCTCCTCCAGCTTCCAGAAGGGCGCACGGGTCTTGAGCCAGTCCATGAGAAAGGCGCAGCTCTCGAAGGCGGCGTGGCGATGGGCCGCGGCGGTGGCCACCAGCACGATGGGCTCGCCCGGCAGCATCCGTCCCACCCGGTGGATCACCAGCACGTCCAGGAGCGGCCAGCGCCGCCGGGCCTCTGCCTCGAGTCGTGCGAGCATGCGCTCGGTCATGCCGGGATAGTGCTCCAGGGTCATGGCCAGGATCGGCACACGCCCGTCGTGGTCGCGCACCCGGCCGACGAAGCTCGCCACCGCCCCCACATCGGTGCGCCCGCGCGCAAACCGGGCAAGCTCGGCGGCCGGATCGAAAGGCCCGTCCACCACCCGGATCATGGCTCCCCTCCTCAGCCGCCGGTCACCGGCGGGAAGAAGGCCACCTCATCCCGCGGTCCCACCGGCGTGTCGGCATCAGCATATTCCTGGTTGACGGCAAAGCGCACCACGCCGCGGGATTGCAACACCTCGCCCAGGCGGGGATGGCGCTGGGCGAGGTAGCGGGCGAGGTCGCCCACGGTGCGGACCTCCGCCGGCGGGTCGATCTCCTCCTCCGCCACGCCGGTGCGCTGCCTGAGCCAGGCGAAATAGCGTACCCTCATCCCGTCTCCATCCGCTCACCCACCACGCCGCGCCGGCCCTTCGCCCGGTGGCCCGCCTGCGGTCCCAGCATGTGGCCGAGGCCGGTGCGAAGGTAGGAGTAGCCGGTCACGAGCGTAAGGCCGGCGGCGATCCAGAGCCCCAGCTCACCCACGGTGCGCGCGGGAATTCCGGCCGGGGCGGCGTCCCCCACCAGGAGAAAGCCGATCGCCGTCATCTGCACCGCCGTTTTCCACTTGGCCAGGCGGCTCACGGGCATGCCCACCGCCACCTCGGCCATATATTCCCGCAGCCCCGAGACCATGATCTCGCGCAGCACGATCACCAGCGCCGGCAGCAGCGGTGCCTCGCCAAGCCCCACCAGCGTCACCACCACCGCCGCCACCAGCAGCTTGTCGGCCACCGGGTCGAGCCAGCGGCCGAAGGCCGAGTGGAGCTTGCGGGCGCGGGCGAGATAGCCGTCGGCATAGTCGGTGCAGGCGGCGAGGACGAACAGGCCGCAGGCCACATATTTGGCCCAGGCGGCGTCGAGATAGAGCATGCCCACGATCACCGGCACCAGTAGCACGCGGCTGACGGTGAGGAGATTGGGGGCGGTGGTGAGTTCACGCGGCGTCATGGCGAGCCGCCCTCGTGCAGATGGGCGTAGATGGTCCGCGCGACGCGGCGGCTGATTCCCGGCACCGCCTCGAGGTCCTTGACACTGGCCTCCTCCACCGCCCGAGCGGAGCCGAAGTGATGAAGCAGCGCCCGCTTGCGCTTCGGCCCGATCCCCGGGATCTCATCGAGGCGCGATCGCACCAACCCCCGACTGCGCCGTCGGCGATGGCTGTCGACGGCGAAGCGGTGGGCTTCGTCGCGCAATCGCTGGCACAGATACAGCACCGGGTCGTGTCGGTCCAGCACAAGCGGCGGCCGATCCGGCAGGAAGAAGCGCTCCTCCCCCCGCTCGCGCTCGGGCCCCTTGGCCATGGCCAAAAGCGCCACCCCGTCGATCCCCAGCTCCGCCAGCACGCCGCGGGCCGCCGCCAGCTGGCCGGCGCCGCCATCCAGCAGCACCAGATCCGGCCAGCCGTCGCCCGCGCGCGCCGGGTCCTCCCGCAGCAGCTTGGTGAAGCGGCGGCGCAGCACCTGGCGCATCATGGCATAGTCGTCGCCCGGAGCGAGCTCGGTGGTGTCGATGCGGAACAGCCGATAGGCCCGCCGTTCGAACCCCTCGGGCGTAGCCACCACCATGGCGCCGATGGCATGGCGGCCATGGATGTGGCTGTTGTCGAAAACCTCGATGCGCCGAGGGGTGCGGGGCAGATCGAAGCGCCGGGCGAGCTCCGCCAGGAGCCGGCCGTGGCGTTCGCGCTCACCCAACTGCCGCGCGAGAGCGCTCTTGGCATTGTCGAGGGCGAGCTCCAAGAGCTGGCGCCGCTCGCCCCGCCGCGGGCGCACCAGCTGCACCCGCCTGCCGGCGCGCGCGCTCAGGGCCTGCGCCAGAAGCTCCGCTTCGGGCAGCTCGTGCGAGACCAGCACCAAGGGTGGCGGCGGGCGGCTGTCGTAGAACTGGGCCAGGAAGGCGCCCAGGATCTCGCCCTCTTCGGCCTCGCCGGCATGGGCCGGATAGTGGGCGCGATTGCCCCAGTTGTGCCCGTCGCGGTAGAAGAACACCTGCACGCACGCAGCGCCGGCCTCGCGCGCCACCGCCACCACGTCGGCATCGCGCAAATGCCGCGCATGGATCCCCTGTCGCGCCTGGATGTGGGCGAGGGCGCGGATGCGATCCCGCAGTGCGGCGGCGCGCTCGAAGGCGAGCGCCTCGGCGGCGGCGTGCATCTCCCGCTGCAGCCGCGCCTTGACGCTGTCGGAGCGGCCACTCAGGAAGGCGCGCACATCCCGCACCAGACGGGCGTAGTCCTCGCGCGAGATGCGTCCCACGCAGGGGGCCGAGCAGCGCTTGATCTGATATTGCAGACACGGCCGCGAGCGGTGGGCATAGACGGAATCGGGGCAGTTGCGCAGCGGAAAGGCCCTGAGCAGAGCGTTGAGGGCCTCATTGACGGCACCGGCCGAGGCGAAGGGGCCGAAATATTCGCATCCCGGCTCGCGGGCGCCGCGGTGCTTGCCGATGCGCGGGAACTCGTGGCGCAGGTCGAGAACGATGTAGGGAAAGCTCTTGTCGTCCCGCAGCACGATGTTGAACGGCGGGCGAAAGCGCTTGATGAGGTTGGCCTCCAGCAGCAGCGCCTCGACCTCGCTGCCGGTGGTGACGAACTCCATCGCCCGGGTGAGGGCCACCATCCGCCGCAACCGCGCCGGCAGCCCTTCAGGGCGGGCATAGGCCGCCACCCGCCGCCGCAACGATTTGGCCTTGCCCACATAGAGCACCTCGCCGCGGGCCCCCAGCATGCGATAGACGCCAGGGGACTCGGGCAGCGTGGGCAGCAGCCGGCGCACCAGCTCGGCGCCCCGGGCGGGGGCCGTCACCGCGCTCGCGCCATGTTCCCGCGAGGCCACCGCCACCTCAGCTCACCGCCATGCCACGTGCCGCCGCCAGCCGCCTGAGCGGCCCCACCGTCGCCAGCAGCTGGAGGATGCCGCTCCGGAGCGGCTGCAGCAGCGGCAGTTCGGCTGAGAAGATACGCGCCAGCGTGTCGGTCATCCAGATGCGCTGGGTGTTGGCCGGCCGGCGTGCCCGCTCGTAGCGGATCAGCACATCGGAAAGGCCGATGTCGCGTCCCAGCCGGCGCGCCTCGACGAGCGTGCGCGCGAGTGCTTCGATGTCGGCCACCGCCATGTTGAAGCCCTGGGCGTGGATGGGATGGACCCCGTGGGCGGCATCCCCCACGAGGGCGACCCGCGGGGCCACATAGCGGCGGGCGTGTTGGGCCGCGAGCGGCCACACGCCCACCTCGCTTGTAAGCTGCAGCTCCCCCAGCACGCCCTCGCTCTCGAGCGACAGCCGCCGCAGGAGCTCTTCCGGTGCCAGCGCCGCCAACGCCCGGGCGCGCGCCTGGGGCTCCACCCAGGTGATGCCGCTCTGCCGCCCGGGAAGCGGCAGCAGCGCCAGCGGCCCGCCGGGCCGCAACCACTCATGGATGGTGTGGCGGTGGGGGCGCTCGTGCGCCACCACGAAGGCCAGCGCCGCCTGATCATAGGTCCAGCGGTCGAGGGCAATGCCGGCAGCCGTCCGCACCCGCGAACCACGCCCATCACAGCCCACCAGAAGCTTTGCCCGCAGCGCACGCCCGTCTTCCAGCCGCACCACCACCGCCCCGTCTTCGCGGTGAAAGCCGGCAAAACGCGTCACATACCAGCGGCCGGCGCCGAGCCGGACGCGGAAGGCATCCAGCAGGGCGTTGCGCAGCGCCGCGTGCTCCACTCCCCAGGCGAAGGGATGGCCGTCGAGCTCGCGCGCGCGATAGACCACCTGCGCCCCGCCCGGGCGCTCGCGCACCACCACCGTGTCCACCGCCGCCGCCACCCGGCCGATGTGCGACCATAGATCATAGCGGCGGGCGATCTCGTAGGTGCTGCGCAACAACGCAAGATTGCGCCCGTCATGGGGTGGGGCGGTGGGTTCCGGCGGCATCGGCTCCACCAGCGCCACCTCGAAGCCGTGGCGGGCGAGCACGGCGGCGAGGAACAGCCCGGTGTGGCCACCGCCGACGATCACCACATCGAAACGGACGGCCATCGCCCCTGGCACCTCCCCGCGGGTGATTCCCTCCGGCACCTCGGAACTGTCCTTCATGTCGGCGCCCGGTCGCCGGATTCGAGGGGGGTGCGGCCGCCGCCTTCACGCCGGGCCTCGCGCTCGGCCACGGTCCGTACCAGCGCCGCCACCGCCTGGCGCACCTCCTCACTGCCGATGCGATCGAACCCCCGCAGCAGCTCGCGCACCAGCCGGGCGCTGCGGCCTTGGCCCCCGGGACGCGGCGGCTCGCCATGGCCCTCGAAGAACCACTCCAGCGGCACCGCCAACACCTCGGCGAGGCGGTGGAGATAGACCGCGCTGATGCGGTTGGTGCCGGCCTCATATTTCTGGATCTGCTGATAGGTGACCCCCAGCACCCGCGCGAGCCCCTCCTGGGTGAGGCCGAGCTCCACCCGCCGCCGGCGGATGCGCTCACCGATGTGTTCGTCGAGGCTGGGGCGACGTCGTTCGGCCACGCTCGCGGCTCCATGGGCGCGGTGGGTGCGGCGCGGAGTTTATCCCCGCAGCCGGTGCCCTACAATGACGCCGGGAATGCCGGCAGGATGGACGGTGAGGGTGATGGCGCGTTCAAAAGACGGGCGGATGTGGGCGGCACGGCGGCTTGGGGTGCTGGCGCTGGTGGTGCTGTTGGGTGCGTGCAGCGGAGCGCGGGAGCAGGAGTCCTTCGCCGAGGCCTCGCCGCAGGAGCTCTTCGCCCAGGCGCAGCGGCTGCTGGAACAGAAGCGCTATGAGCGCGCCGCCAAGGCGTTCGAGGAGGTGGAGCGGCAGCACCCGTTCGCGCCGCAGGCGGTGGAGGCCCAGCTCATGGCCGCCTACGCCTACTATCAGAACGCCGACTATGACGCGGCCATCGCCGCCGCGCGACGCTTCATTGAGCTGCATCCGGGCCACAAGGACGTCCCTTACGCCCTCTACCTCATCGGCCAGTCCTGGTACGAGCAGATCGAGATCGTCGAGCGCGACCAGAGCGCCTCGGAAAAGGCGCTGCAGGCCTTCCGCGACTTGATCCGGCGCTTCCCCGACAGCGAGTATGCCAAGGATGCGCGCCTCAAGATCGACCTGGTGCTGGACCATCTCGCCGGCAAGGAGATGGACATCGGCCGCTTCTACCAGCGCCGGCGCGCCTATCTCGCCGCCATCAACCGCTTCCGCCGGGTGGTGGAGGACTATCAGACCACCACTCATGTCCCCGAGGCGCTCTATCGCATGGTGGAATCCTACCTCGCCCTGGGGCTGCCGGAAGAAGCGCAGAAGGCCGCGGCGGTGCTGGGGCGCAACTATCCCGACTCCAAATGGTACCGTCGCGCCTATGCGCTGGTGAAGGAGGGCACGCTGCCGCCCGAGGACCAGCCGCGCGGCCTGTGGTCGCGCCTCGCCGACCTCTGGCCCTTCTGAGGGCGGATGCTGCTGGCGCTCACCATCCGCGACATCATCCTCATCGACCGGCTGGAGCTCGCCTTCGAGCCGGGCTTCACCGCGCTCACCGGTGAGACCGGCGCCGGCAAGTCGATCCTCCTGGATGCCCTGGGGCTGGCGCTGGGGGCCCGGGCCGAGCGCGGTCTCGTGCGCCCCGGTGCCGAGCGCGGTGAAGTGGTGGCGGTGTTCGACCCGCCGCCGGACCATCCGGTGCGCGCCCGCCTCGCCGAACAGGGCTTCGAGGCTGAGGGCGAAATCGTGCTGCGGCGCCAGCTGACGCCGGAGGGCCGCTCGCGCGCCTGGATCCAGCAGCTGCCGGTCACCGGCGGCTTCCTGCGGGAGGTGGGCGAGGGGCTGGTGGAGGTCCACGGCCAGCACGCCGTGCGGGGGCTGCTGGATCCCGCAAGCCACCGCCGGCTGCTGGATGCCTTCGCCGGCACCGAGCCTCTGGTGGCGGAGCTGCGCGCCGCCTGGCGCGACTGGCAGGCCCGGCGGGAGGCGCTGGAAGCGCTCCGGGCCGAACTCGAGCAGGCGGCAAGTGAGCGGGAGGAGCTGCGGCTTCGGGTGGAGGAGCTGGAGGCGCTGGCGCCACAGCCGGGGGAGGAGGCGGAGCTTGCCCGGCGCCGCCGGCAACTTGCCGGGCGCGAGCGACTGCTGGGCCTTCTGAGGGAGGCGGCCGAGCTTCTGGGTAC
>WFXL01000142.1 GCA_015490605.1 Rhodospirillales bacterium | reverse complement strand
GTGAATGATGTACCGAGTCTTCGTGAATGATGTACCGAATCGCCCCGCCAGCCTGTGGATAACTTCGCCGCCCTTGCGCTGTGAATGATGTACCGAGTCGGCACCCCGCTGTCGGCATGGGTGGAGGGCTCGGGCCTCGAGTGTGAATGATGTACCGAATCACTCCCGCTGCCTGCCGTCGATGGTGGCGGCAGCTAGCGGCCGCGCGTTCATCCGCTGTGAATGATGTACCGAGTCTGTCGCCGGCCGTTCGCCTGGGGGCGGATCCGGTGTGAATGATGTACCGAGTCCGACCCCGCCCGGGCCCCACCGGCACCCGCCCGCCGGGACCGCGGGCGAGGGCATGTGAATGATGTACCGAGTCGGCTGGACGGGTGCTGCGGCGGTGGTGTGGGCGCGGCCGCAGGGTGTGAATGATGTACCGAGTCGACCGCTTAACCGGACGTCAAGATTTCGCCGATATGCGTGGCCATGCACATGGACTCGCAGCTGCGGGAGATGGCCATGTGGGAGATGGACACGGCTTCGGGCCGGGTGGCCACGGAGGGTGAGGCCACCGGCCTTGCCAGGGCACTGAGGCCGGCGCAGGCGGGCGAGGGGGCCAGTGTGCGGGCCGATCGTGCCGCCATCCTGCGGGCCTCGGGGGAGATGGCCGAGACCACCGCCACCATGGCCTCGGCGGTGGAGCAGCTGTCCGCCTCGATCGCCGAGATCGGCCGCAATGCCGCCACCTCGGCCGAGATCGCCCGCCGCGCGGTGGGCGAGATGGCCAGCACCCGCGAGGCCATCGGCCGCACCCGCGAGGAGGCGCGGCGGATCGAAGGGCTGGTGGAGGACATCCGCGAGGTCACCGAGCACACCAAGATCCTCGCCCTCAACGCCGCCATCGAGGCGGCCCGGGCGGGCGAGGCCGGCCGCGGCTTCGCGGTGGTGGCCCAGGAGGTCAAAGCCCTGGCCCATCGCGTCGCCGAGGTAGCTCGCGAGATCGGCACCGCCGCGCGAGGGATCGAAGAGGCCATTGCCGATGCCTGCGAGAAGGCGCAGGTGATCGCCGCCTCTTTGGGAGAGTCGCAGGAGGCCACCGCCGCCATCGCCAGCGCGGTGGAACAGCAGCACGCGGTGGTGCGGGAGCTGTCGGAGCGGCTGCAGCATCTGGCGGCGGCCTCGCGCGGGCTCGATCAGCGCCTCGAACAGGCCGGCCTTGAGGCCGGTGCCGGTTCCGCTTCCACAGAAGCGGCCGACGCGCCGGGATGAGCCCCGCCTCCTAGGGCCCGCCGGACGGCGCGGGGGTGTGTGAATGATGTACCGAATCGCCCCCGGCCCCGCACCGACGGGTGACGCGCCGGTTCGGGCAGGCGGCCCCGGCGGGCAGACCGCGGCGAAAGGGGGATCGTCCGGGTCTCGGGCATGGTCTGGGCCGGCACGGCCGATTTCCACCCCATCCCGGCCGCGATGAGGACACAGTCGCCCCGGCCGGCTTCGGCTGGAGCGCGCGGCCGGCCCCTGTTGAGGGGCGGCCGCCCTGTGCCGATCCATCACATTGCCGGATGGTGGTGCCCGTGCCATCTGGGGCGCGGTCCTCCGCGGGGAGGCGGATTTGGCCTTCAAGCCGGTACGCCGCGCCCTCTACGGGCTGCTCGCGCCGTTGCCGCTGCCCCTGCGCCGCGGCCTCGATCGCCGTCTGCGCGGCCTCGCCGAGGCCCGCAAGCTGGTGCGGGCGGATGCGGTGGTGGTCTCCTTTCCCAAGAGCGGCCGCACCTGGCTGCGGGCCATGCTCTCCTGGTACTGGCGCAGCGCCCGCGGGCTGGCCACCGATGAGCTCCTGGGTTTCGACAACTACCACCGCCGCGATCCCACCATCCCGCGGCTGCTCTTCACCCACGACAACTATCTGGCGGACGTGCTCGGGCGCGAGCGCCTGGAGGCGCTCTATGGCGCCCGGCCGCTGGTGCTGCTGGTGCGCGATCCGCGCGATGTGGTGATCTCCGCCTGGTTCCACACCCACCACCGCGCCGATCCCCGCAAGCGCCGCATCCTCGGCAAGGACGACCCGGCCCTGGCCGAGCTTGCGGGCTTTCTGCGCCATCCCGAATGGGGTCTGGCGCGCATCCTCGCCTTCTTCGAGCGCTGGGCCGAGCGCCGCCGGCGGATGCCGCGGCTGCAGCTGGTGCGCTATGAGGACCTGCGGCGCGACCCCTCGGCCCAGCTTGCCGCCATCCTGCGCCATCTCGGCGAGGAGTCACCGGAGCCGGCGGCCATCGCCCGCGCGGTGGCGGAGACCGAATTCGCCCGCATGCAGGCGCGCGAGCGGCGCGGCGAGCTGGCTGCCGGCCGCAGCCGCCGCTTTTCCGCTGGCCACGACCCCGCCGCCCTCAAGGTGCGGGCGGGGCAGATCGGCGGCTGGCGGCAGTATCTCCAGGAGGCCGACCAGGCCTGGATGGAGGCCGAGATCGCCCGCCGCCTGCCGCCCGGCTTCGGCTACCGGCCGGAGGAGTGCGATCCGCGGCCGCAGCTCGCAGTCTAGGGAGGATGGCGATGCTGGACTTCACCCACATGCGCTTTCGCTACGAGCCCTATCCCATCGGCGTGACCCGGCCGGCGATGGAGGAGGGGCTCTACCGCGAGCTGGTGGAGTCCTTCCCGCCGATCGAACTGTTCAAGTACATGCCCAAATTCGGCAAGAAATATACCCTGTCAGAGAAGTTCAATTCCAAAAACTACCATGAATTCATCCGCTCCCATCCCCGCTGGCGGGAATTCCACACCTGGGTCAAGAGTGATGCCTTCGTCGACAGCGTGCTGAACATGCTCCGGCATCACCACATCGACCTCGGGCTCGAAAAGCACCGCGAATCGGGCCCGGTGCGGCTCGCCCGCGCCCTCGGCTATCTGGCGCGCGGCCGGCTGCCCTGTCTGCGGCCGCCGCTGCGCACCCGCTTCGAGTTCTCGGCGCTGCCGGCCGACGGCGGGGCGGTGCTGCCCCACACCGACACCCCGCGCAAGATCATCACCCTGATCGTCTCCATGGCGCGCGAGGGCGAGTGGGATCCGTCCTGGGGCGGCGGCACCGAGGTCAACCGGCCCAGGCGGGTGGAGGATTCCTTCAACTGGCTCAACCGTCAGGTGCCCTTCGAGGACATCGAGACCCTCGATGTGTTTCCCTTCCAGCCCAATCAGTGCGTGGTCTTCGTCAAGACCTTCAATTCCCTCCACTGCGTGCGGCCCATGACCGGCCACGGCCGCAGCGAGCTGCGCCGCACCCTCACCATCAACATCGAGCTCGACGAATGAGCTTTCCCGACTTCCTCGGGATCGGCGCCCAGAAGGCGGGCACCACCTGGCTGCACCACAATCTCGCCCGCCATCCCGAGATCTGGCTGCCGCCGGTCAAGGAGATCCATCATCTCGACCACCGGCCGCCGCCGCTGGTGGTGCGGCTGCTCGCCCGCAAGGCCCATCTGCGTGCAGCCCGCGATCTGGCGCTGGCAGAACTGGCCGCCCGGCTGCGAGGGGCGGGGGGCGAGCGCCTCGGCTGGGCGCTGCGGCTGTGGCTGGCGCCGCGCCACGACGACTGGTACGCGCGGCTGTTTCCCGACGACTGGCCGGGGCGCTGCGGTGAGATCTGTCCCGGCTACGCCCGCCTGGCGCCGGAGCGGGTGGCCACCATCGCCGCCCGGCGGCCGGATCTGCGCATCATCTATCTGCTGCGCGATCCCATCGAGCGGGCCTGGTCGGCGGCCGCCATGCGCTTTCGCAAGCCGCGCTTCGGCGGCGATATCGCCCGCGCGCCGGATGAGGCGGTGGTGCGCTTTCTCAAGCGCGCCAAGACCGACCGCCACGGCGACTATCTGCGCAATCTCGCCGCCTGGGAGCGCCATTTTCCCCGCACGCAGATCTACATCGGCTTCTTCGATCGGCTGCAGGAGGATCCCGCCGCCCTGCTGCGGGAGATCCTTGCCTTCCTCGGGGTCGACCACAGCCCGGCGCGCATCCCCCCCGATGTGGCCGTCGCCCGTAACCGCGGCCGCGGCGAACGGCCGCCCGAGCGCTTCCGCCGGCTGCTGGCGCAGCTCTACATCGCGCGCATCCGCGCGCTCCACGCCCGCTTTGCCAACGCCTACACCGCCGCCTGGCTGGAGCGGGCGGAACGCTGGTCCGCCGGCGCGGTGGCAGAGGCGGCGGCATAGGGCAGCCGAGGATCGAGCCGGGCGGCTGTGAGCGCGTCCATGCGCGCCGCCACCTCCGGCGCCACCTCCTGGCGATAGCCTCCCACCTGGCCGCGCCGCACCTTGTAGGAATCGGCATCCTCCACCCGCCCCGGCCGCAGCCGCTCGCTGCGGAAGAAGCCGCGCCGCTCGCGCTCCTTGAGCCGCTCGAAGGCGGCGAAGTCCACCGCCGCCTCGAGCTCGGCCTGGCCCAGCGGCAGCTCCAGGAAGGCGGCCAGACGCTGAAGCTCCGCCAGCGGCCGGGCGCGCAGCTCCTCATAATAGAGGGTGAGGAACCGCGCCGGCAGCGTCTCGCGCCGGCGAACCCAGCGATTGTGGAAATCGATCACCCGCGGCAGCCCGACCGTCTCATCCAGCACGAAGCGATCCAGCGGCAGCTGCAGGTGGTGGGGTTCGACCCCGAAGAGGGCGCGCTCGAGCGCGGTCGAACGGCGGGTGATGTGATGGTAGAAGGACACCGCCACATCCCTCGGATCCCGCAGCAGCAGCACCACCCGCTTGCCGCGGTAGAGCTGCACCGCCTCCTCATCCCGGCTGGGGCGACCCAGGACATTGTCGGCGGTGGGAAAGAAGATGGGGATGCGCGGGTCGTGGCGGTGGAAATTGTCGAACAGCAGGAGCTCGTCCGCCGGCGTGCCGAAGCGCCGGTGGAGCGCATGGGAGAGCATGGTCACGAGCCAGGTGCGGCCGCTCTTGGGGTAGGAGACCAGCACCACCGAGCTGCGCTGCAGTCGATAGCGCTTCTTGAGCCGCCGCTTCCACAGGCGCAGGGCGAGGACCGCGGCGTTGCTCATGATGGGACCTCCGTCGCTTGCGGGGTGCGTGAGGCGGCGGCAAGGGCGGCGGCAAAGGGCCCCTCACCCGGCGGCAGGGCGAGAAAATTGACTCCTTCCTCGGTGGCGCGGGGCGCGGGCAGGGCGGCCGCATCCGCGAGCGGGTGAAGGCCTGTGGGCACAAGCCGGAACAGCCGCCAGCCGTGCTTTGCCACCAGCCGCACCGCCTGCCAGCCGCCCGCGCCGCCATGGTCCTCGAACACCAGCCCCACATCCTGCCGGGCGAACACCCCGCTGGCCGCCAGCACCTCCCCTTCAGCCCCCTCGAGGTCGAGCTTGACCAGCACCGGACCGCCTTGGAGGCAGGCATCCGCCAGCAGCGCATCGAGGGTCACCGCCGGCACCTCCACCCGCGCGGCCGCCTCGCCGGCCCACGCCTTCACCCCCACCAGATGGCGCCCGTAGTGGCCGCCGCCGTCGGTGAAGGCCACCGTCGCGCCGGCCCGCCCCACCACCGCCGCCTGCCGCCAGGCGAAGCGGTCGCCATTGAGAGCGGCGGTGAGGCGCAGGTGGGCACAGGTGTCTGGCGCCGCCTCGACGGCAAGGGTGGGATGCGCACCCAGCGCCGGGCCGCTCACGAGCGCGCTCCAGTAGCCGAAATTGGCGCCGCAGTCGAGGAAACGGTAGGGCAGGGCCCGAAGCCGCCACAGCAGCGTGAGCAGTTCCGGCTCATACACCTCGCCCACCAGCAGCCGCTTGGCCCAATAGCGGTCGTGGCACGGGAAGGGAAAGCGGGTGCCGTCCTCGAACACCGCCACCGCCTGGGCGCGGCGGCCGCCGGGCAGAGCCGTGCCGAGACGCCGCAGCCACACCGGCCGGATCAGGCGCCGCAGCCGCCGGCGGCGGCGCAGACCGGCCCACCCGCGGGCCAGCGGCAGGTGCCAGCGGGCGGCCCGATCGAGCGGCTCCAGCCGCCAGCGAAGCCGCACCTCGTCCTCGGCCGCCATCGATTCCTCCCGGGATCCCGCCCGGACATGATGGTCCCGGTGCCCAAGACAATCCCCGCCACCCTTGGCGCCGTCGGCGCCAGCGCCTAGGCAGGAATGTGCAGCAGATGGAGGACCCATGCCCGAGGATCACCGCATCGCCGTCATCGGCCTTGGCTATGTGGGCCTGCCGCTGGCGCTGGCGGCGGCGGAGGCGGGGCTTGAGGTGCTGGGGCTCGATGTGGATGCCGCCAAGATCCCGAAGCTTCTCCGCGGCGAGAGCTATCTGCGCCACATCCCCGCCGCGCGGGTGAAGGCGGCGGTGGAATCGGGCCGCTTTGCCGCCACGGAGGATTTCGAGCGGCTGCGGGAGGTAGATGCCATCCTCATCTGCGTGCCCACCCCGCTGGGGCGCCACCGCGAGCCCGATCTGTCCTTCGTCGAGAACACCGCCCGCGCGATCGCCCGGAGACTTCGCCGCGGTCAGCTGGTGGTGCTGGAGTCCACAACATATCCCGGCACCACCCGCGAAGTGGTGAAGCCGATTCTCGAATCCTCCGGCCTGACGTCGGGGACGGACTTCCATCTGGCCTACAGTCCCGAGCGGGAGGATCCCGGCAATCCCGACTTCACCACCTCCCGCATCCCCAAGCTCGTGGGCGGTGATGGCGATGCGGCCACGGCGCGGGCGGTGGCCCTCTACCGCCGTTTCATCGAGCGGGTGGTGCCCACCTCCTCACCGGAGGTGGCCGAGGCCGCCAAGATCTTCGAGAACGTCTTCCGGGCGGTGAACATCGCGCTGGTGAACGAGTTCAAGATGCTCTGCCGGCGCATGGGGCTGGATGTGTTCGAGGTGATCGAGGCGGCCGCCACCAAGCCCTTCGGCTTCACCCCCTTCTGGCCCGGCCCCGGTCTCGGCGGCCACTGTATTCCCATCGACCCCTTCTATCTCAGCTGGCGCGCGCGCGAGTTCGACATGCCCACCCGCTTTGTGGAACTCGCCGGCGAGATCAATGCCGCCATGCCCGACTATGTGGTGGCGCGCCTCGCCGAGGAGCTGGATCGCCGCTTCGGCCGCGGGCTGCGGGATGCCCACGTGCTGCTGGTGGGGGTGGCCTACAAGCCCAATGTGGACGATGTGCGCGAGAGTCCCGCCTTCGCCATCTGGCAGCGGCTGGCCGCACGTGGCGCGGTGGTGGCCTATCATGATCCGCTGGTGCCGGAGATCCCCAGAACCCGCGAATACCCCCAGCTCACCGGGGTGCGCTCGCGCGAGCTCAGCGAGGCGCTGCTGGCGGAGCTCGATGCGGCGGTGGTGGTGACCGACCACGACGCCATCGACTGGGCGCGGCTGGTGGCGGGAACACGGCTGGTGCTGGATACCCGCGGACGCCTGCGGCGGCTGGGCGCGCCCCATGTGGTGGGGGATTGAACTGGAAAGGTTCCAGACCGCGACCACCCGTCACGGCGGGCCGGACTTGCGCCTGCGCGTGGACGTCCGCACATCGGGGGCGTCCACGGGGAGGCCGTGGAGGTTCCGGTATCCAGGCCGCAAAATGACGAGGAGAGCGATGAGCCCTATGGTGCGTGTGGGTGACAGGTTCCCCGGTTTCGAACTGCCCACCTACTTCCCCGCCACCGGCCGCGATGGCGTGCTCAAGCTGCAGGATTTGCTGGATGCGGGCAAGTGGGTGGTGATGGTCTATTATCCGGCCGACTTCACCTTCGTCTGTCCCACCGAGCTGGCCGACTATGGCCGTCTGTATGAGCGCTTCCGCGAGCTGGGCGCGGAGGTGGTGGGGGTGTCCACCGACACCGTCTTCACCCACAAGGCTTGGCTCGAGACCGAGAAGCTGCTCGCCGGCGTGCGCTATCCGCTGGCGGCCGACCATACCGGCGAGCTCGCCCGCCAGCTGGGGATCTACAATGAGGAGGATGGCACTGCCCTGCGCGGCACCTTCGTGATCGACCCCGACGGCCATCTGCGGGCGATGGAGGTCACCTGGTACGACGTGGGGCGCAATGCCGAGGAGACCCTGCGTCAGCTCGAGGCCTTCCAGTATGTGCGCGCCCATCCCGGCGCCGCTTGCCCGGCCGGCTGGAAGCCCGGAGCCAAGGCGCTCACGCCCGACATCAGCATCGCCGGGCGGGTGGCGGAGGCGCTCGAGTCCTGAGGCCGCCGCCGGTCCCCATCATGTTCGACGGGCGCCCACCGGGGCGCCCGTCTCAGCTCATTCCCCCTCCTCAGTATGGCGGGTGAGGGAGCGCTTGCCCTCAGCGTGGGAGACATAGAGGGCGATGGCCATCAGCAGCACCCCCGCGCCGATCACCAGCACGTCCAGGGCGGCGCTGATCTTGAGGGCCAGGGTCTGTTCGAACAGCTTGACCACCAGGATCAGCACCAGCACCTTGCCGAGCTTGGACTTGAGCTGGTCGAGATCGCGGATCTCGAGGATGCGCGAATGACCACCGTCGCGGCGGATGGCCGCGATGCGGCGGACGAACAGATCATAGAGGCCGATGCCGAAGAGGAAGGTGACGGTGGCCAGGAGAAAACCGTCGATGGCCCGCACCGCATGGGCCACCACCGCCCCGCGCGCCGCCTCCGCCGCCTCGCCTTCGGCCCGCAGATAGCGCCAGCTTTCCTCCAGCAGCACCCAGCTGTCCACGAGCGCCACCACCAGCAGCGCCAGCGTCATCGCCAGGCTCGCCACCACCGCCGCCAGCACGAACAGGCGGGCACGCCACAGCAGGCGTTCAAGGCCGGAGAGCATGGTCGGGGTTCCATCGATGTCCGGATGACGTGGGATCACGGCCGTGGCAGATGGGAACTCCCGCCACCCGCTGCAAGCGGCGGGTGGCCGCAGCGGGGACGTGACGGGTGAACGGACGCTGGCGCTTTCGCCTCCATCGCACTCTCGAGGCGCCCTGGGGGCTGCTCACGCGCGGCGAACGGCTGGTGCGGGGGCTGCTGGTGGCACTCACCTGTGCGGCTGTGGCCGGGGTGCTGCTGGAGGAGGTCTATGAGGCGGACCATCCGGCGGTGCAATGGATCCCGCTGGTGGAACTGGCGGTCACGCTGCTGTTCGCCGGCGAATATGCCCTGAGGCTGTGGGTGTGTGTTGAGGATCCGCGCTTTGCCCGCGCGCGCCTGCCGCGGCTGCGCTACGCCCTCACCCCAGGGGCGCTCGTGGATCTGTTAGCGGTGCTGCCGGGGCTGCTGTGGCTGTTTGGGGTGGACCTGCGCAGTCTGCGCATCCTGCGGCTTCTGCGGGTGCTGGCGCTCACCCGGCTTGCTGGCTCGCTCGAGCTGCTGCTGCGGGTGCTGCGGGCCGAGGCGGAGGCGCTGTTCGCCGCCTTCACCCTGGTGCTGGTGGTGCTGGTGCTGGCGGCCGCCGGCATCCACCACTTTGAAGCCGAGGCCCAGCCCGAGACCTTCGGCACCCTGCCGCAGGCACTGTGGTGGGCGGTGGTGACCGTCACCACCGTGGGCTATGGCGATGCCGTGCCCATCACCCCCGGCGGCCGTCTGTTCGCCGGCCTCACCAGCCTCGTGGGCATCGCCCTGTTCTCCCTGCCCACCGCCATCCTCGCCGCCGGCTTCGTCGAACAGCTGCGGGTGCGGCGGCAGGCCTATCGCCAACTGGTGGAGCTGGCGCTGGCCGACGGCCGCCTTACTCCCGAGGAACGCGAGCGGCTCGAAGAGATCCGCATCGAGCTGGGGCTCTCGGCCGAGAGCGCCATTGCCGCCCTCGAGGAAGCGCTTGCCCACCGCCCCGGCGGCGGGGAGGAGGGCGATCAGTCGAGCGGCACGCCCCCGCGGAAGCGGGCAAAGGGCGAAAGGCCGCCATCACCGCGGAAGGCATAGACGGTGTAGGTGGCCGGCTCGGGTGCGGGCATGCCGGGTGAGCCCGGCGGCATGCCCGGAGCGGCGATGCCCACCACCTGCGGCCGCTCGGCCAGAAGCCGCCGCACCGCCAGCGCCGGCACATGGCCCTCCACCACATAGCCTCCCACCAGCGCAGTATGACAGGCCTCGAGCTGGGGTGGTACCCCGGCCATGCGCTTGACCGGCGCGAGATCCTCCACATTCTCCCGGCGCACGCGAAAGCCTGCCGCCTCCATGTGACGCGCCCAGCCCTCACAGCAGCCGCACCAGGGATTCTTGTAGAGCACCACCTCGAGGTCCTCGCCGGCAAGCACCTGCCGTCCACCGCCCAGCGGCAGCGCCGCCATGAGTCCGAGAAGCCACCGTCGCCGGAGCCTCATCCGCCACCTCCCGTTCGTTGCGCACGCACCGCCTGCACCAGCCGTTCGAGCATGCCGGGCTCGGGCAGGCCGGGGATCAGATGGTCACCCACCACGAACGCCGGCGTGCCGTTGATGCCGAGGGCCTCGGCAAGCCGGGCCACATCCGCGATCTCCGCCTGGATCGCCGGATCCTCCAGTGCCCGGCGCTCAATCGCCACGGGATCGAGGCCGAGCTCCGCCACCACCTGCAACACCGGCTCGCGCCCGACCTCCTCGAGTTCGTAAAGCCGCTGGTGAAACGCCTCATAGCGCTCGGGTGCCTGGCGATGGACCGCAAGCGCCACCCGTGCGGCGAAGTCCGATTCGGGGCCAAGGATGGGCCACTCCTTGTAGACGAAGCGGATGTTGCCGTCGCGCTCCAGCAGCTCCCGCACCATCGGCGCCGCCGCCCGGCAATAGGGGCAGCGATAGTCGAAGAATTCGACGATGGTGACATCGCCGGCGGGATTACCCCCCACCGGTGAGTCCGGATCCTGTTCGAGGGCGGCGCGATGGCGCGCCACCGCCTGGCGCTGGGCCTCAGCCTCGGCCTCCTGCTGGCGTGCCCGCAGGATCTGCAGCGCCTCCAGCACGATCTCCGGCTGCGTGCGCAGGGTCTCGCGCACCAGCTCGCGGATCCGCGCCTCCTGGGCGGCATCGAATTCCGCCGCCCCGGCGGCGAGCGGGAGCAGCAGCGCCAGCAGCGCCCCCCAGGACCATCCTCGTCGCATCCACGCCCTCCCACACGAGCCCGCCCGGGACATAGGCGTCGCCGGCGCCGAGGCCAGCGTGGGGGCGTTAACGCTTCATTGGGAAATGAAAGCTAGCATGCGCGCATCATGCGGATCACCCACCAGGGAGAGCCTCCATGTCGCTCAACCGCCGGAGCTTCCTGCTCGCCTCCGCCGCCCTTGCGCTCGCACCGGTGGTGCGGACCCGTGCGGCCGTGCCCGGGGTGACGGCCGATCGCATTCTCTTCGGCCAGTCTTGCGCGCTCGAGGGACCAGCGCAGGCGCTGGGGCGCGGGATGAAGGCGGGGATCGAGCTTGCCTTCGCCGAGGCCAATGCTGCCGGCGGTGTTTACGGTCGCCGATTGGAACTCTTGAGCTACGACGACGGCTATGAGCCGGAGAAGGCCATCGCCAACACCCGGCGCCTGATCGAACAGGACGGCGTGTTCGCCCTGGTGGGCGAGGTGGGCACCCCCACCTCCAAGGCGGCCATGCCGCTCGCGGTGGAGGCCGGCGTTCCCTTCCTGGCTCCCTTCACCGGCGCCCAGCTGCTGCGGGAGCCCTTCCGCCGCGAGGTGGTGAATGTGCGCGCCTCCTACTTCCAGGAGACCGAAGCGCTCGTGGATCATTTCGTCCGCGGCAAGGGGTATACGCGGATCGCCGTCTTCTACCAGGACGACTCCTACGGCCGCGCCGGCCGCGAGGGCGTGCGCCGGGCCCTCGCCCGCCGCAACCTCGAGATCGTCGGCGAGGGCACCTATGAGCGCAACACCCTGCGGGTCAAACGCGGGCTCATGGCCATCCGCCGCAGCCGTCCGCAGGCGGTGGTGATGATCGGCGCTTACGCCCCCTGCGCCGAATTCATTCGCCTCGCCCGGCGCCTGCGGCTTGGGGCGGACTATGCCAATGTCTCCTTCGTCGGCACCCGGGCACTGGCCGAGGCCCTGGGGCCCCAGGGGGCCGGGGTGATCGTCAGCCAGGTGGTGCCCTTCCCCGAGGATCCCTCAGTCCCGCTGGTGGCGGCCTATCACCAGGCACTGCAGCGCTTCGGCCAGGGGCTCGCGCCCGGCTTCGTCTCGCTCGAGGGCTACATGGCCGGCCGCCTGGTGACCACCGCCCTCGCGCGGGCGGGTGCGGCGGTGGACCGCGGTCGCTTCCTGGATGCCATCTATGGGGGTGGTCCCATCGATCTGGGCGGCATCACCCTCGCTTATGGCGAGGGCGACAATCAGGGCATGGAGCTGGTGTTCCTGACGGAGCTGGATGGGCGCGGCGGCGTGCGGCCGCTGGCCCGGGCCGCCGGCTGAGGGCGGGGCCATGTTCACCCTGCGGCCCATGTTCCGCCGCCGGCGGGAAGGAGAGGGGGGCGGGCGCCGGCTCGGCCTCGCCGCCCGCCTCCAGGTCGCCTTTCTTGCGGTCTCGCTGCTGGCACTCCTGACCGGCGCCGCCGGCTTCTATGTCTTCACCACCCTCCAGCGGACCCTGCTCACCTTCGGCGAGGAGACGGTGCCGCGCACCCTGGCGCTGGTGGAGACCGGCCGGCAGGTGCGGGAGCTGGCCGAGCTCGCGCCGACGCTGGCAGCACTCGTCACGCCTGAGGAGGTGCAGGCGCTGGTGGCGGACTATGGCACCCGCCGCCAGCGGCTCGAGGCGGAGCTGGCCGGACTGCCACCGGCGGAGCGGCGCGCCTTCGCCACCACCCTCGCGCGCCTCGGGGCGCTGTTCACCACCCTCGAAGGCCGCACCCGTGAGCGTCTGGCCTTGGAGGCGCGCCTGCAGGAGGCGCTCGCGGCGGTGCGCCAGCGCCATGAGGAGGTCCGGGCGATCCTGGCCGATCCGCTGGACAGTCAGGAGTTCGACTTCGTCCTCGCGCTTGAGGAGGCGGAAACCCGCTTGCGCGGTGAGGTGCCGGCGGAGGGTGAGACCGGCGATGGCGGACCCTCGGCCGCCACCGATCTGGCGGCCCGCTATGATTCCCTCGCCATCCTCACGAGCCTGGCGGGCGGGCTCGAGCGGCTGCGCAATCTGCTGGAGGCGGTAGCGGCCACCGGCGATCCCGCCTTTCTCGGGCCCCTGGAGGAGCGGCTCGAGGGCGTGCGCGAGACGGTGGCAGAAGCCCTGCGCGCGCTGCCTGCCGATCTCCGCGGCCAGATCCAGCCCCAGGTGGAAGCCCTGTTGGCCGCAGCCGGCGGCGAAGCGGGGCTGGTGGTGCTGCGGCGGCGGCTGCTCGCCGCCCGGGAGGCGCTCCGCCGGGAAGTGGCGCAGGCACGCGCGCTCGCCCGCGAGGTGGTGGAGGTGGTGGAACAGGGAACCACACAGGCCCGCCAGGAGCTGGCCGCCGCTCTCGCTGCCAGCGTGGGCCATGCGCGCGAGGGGCTGGGGCTGCTGCTGGGGACGGTGGGGGTCTCGCTGGCGCTGGCTGCCGGCCTCGGCTGGTTCCAGGTGCGCCGGTCCATGGCCCGCCGGCTTGCCGCCCTCCATGCCGCCACCCTGGCCGTGGCCGAGGGGCAGCTGGATGTGGCGATTCCCACCCGTGGCCAGGACGAGCTCGCCGACATGGGGCGGGCGCTTGCCACCTTCCGCGATCGCACCCGCCGGGCGCGAGAACTGGAAGAGGCGCAGCGCGAGGCGGCGGCGCGGGCGGAGGAGGACAAGCGCCGCGCCCGGCAGGAGCTCGCCGCCCGCCTCGAGGCGCAGGTGGGGGCTCTGGCCGATGCCTTCGCCACCATGGCGGCGGAGCTGGGCGAGCAGGCCCGGGCGCTTTCGGCCCACGGCGAGGATGGGGCGATGGGACGGATCGATGAGGTGGCGGTGGCCTGCCGCGAGCTCGAGAAGGCCTCACGCCAGATCGCCCAGGAGATGGAACGGGCGCGCCACATCGGCACCACCGCCGCCGAAGGCAGCGAGGCCTCCATGGGGCTCGTGCGCACGCTGGATGCCACCATCGGTGAGGTGGAGGAGGTGGTGGGGCTGATCGCCGACATCGCCGAACAGACCCATCTCCTGGCCCTCAACGCCAGCATCGAAGCGGCGCGGGCGGGCGAGGCCGGCCGCGGCTTTGCGGTGGTGGCAAGCGAGGTCAAGGCGCTGGCCGAGCAGACCGCCCGCGCCACCGAGACCATCGCCGGGCGCATCCGCGCCATCCGCGAGAACAGCGGGCGCACGGTGGAGGCGGTGGCGCGGGTGCAGGAGGTAACGCGCGAGCTGCAGGAAGTCAGCGGCACGGTGGCGGCGGCGGTGGAACAGCAGTTCGCCACCATCCGCGATGTCGGCGACCATGCCGCCCAGGCGGCAGAAGCGGCCGGCTCGGTCCGCGGCCTCGCCCATGAGGTGAGTGCGCGGGCGCGCGAGCTGCGCGATCGGGTGCGCGAGGTGGTGGAGGCCCTGCGCGCTGCCTGAGCCACTCGGGCCGGGCCTCCCGGCCCGCACCCCGACCGGGTGGGCCCCTGCCGTGGGTGCGGTGGGGTCCGCCCCGGCGCATGTCGGAAGGCGCTCGCGCGCCGGATCGCGCCACGCGGGCGGGGCGAGTGCTCATACTCGCGCCGGGATCGCTGGTGCATGTCTGATCCCGCCACGCGGGCGGGCTGAGACCTGAAGCGTGGATCGGTGCCGAGGTCGCTGGAGGTGTTTCGCCCGCTGGGCGGGGTGATCTGCGCGGTGGGGCCGGGATGGGCATAAGCCCCGCCGGAGGTGCTGCGAGACGAGCCGGCGGGAGCGGCGAAGGCGGGCAGCGGCCCCCCTCGGATCTTCCGGGTGACGGGGCGGAGACCGCCGCGCCGCCATCACCCGCGACGGGCTTCATGATTCCACTCCCGGGGCCGGCGTCATGCCACCGGGCTTGTGCCCCCGGCCCCGGTGGGCGTTCGGGCGATGCCGCCGCGCCGCGGTGTGGGATCGGGGCGTGAAGGTGCTTTCGCCGCCTGAGCGCATGTGTTAGGTTTTCATTAAAGGGGAGGTGCGCGCGACGACCCTCAATCGCGGGGGCAATGTCCGTGCGACCAGCAAGGGGAGGCTTTCCGGATGACCCGACGTCTTCTCGCCGGGACGGCCCTTGTAGGGATATTGTGGGCACTGCCGGCACTGGCGGTGGATCCCACCCGCATCATCAATGCCGCCAAGGATCCCAACAATTGGCTCACCTACAACCGCAGCTACGAGAGCTGGCGTTACAGTCCGCTGGACCAGATCAACACCGAGAATGTCCGCCGGCTCAAGGTGGCCTGGATGCACAGCCCCGGCCGCGCCACCCGCGGGCTGCAGTCGACGCCGCTGGTCGCAGACGGGGTGCTCTATTATTCCGGCTCCTACAGCCGGGTGTTCGCCCTCGATGCCGCCACGGGCGAGGTGATCTGGTCCTATTTCCCCGAACTCAACGAGGATCTGATCGCCCAGCAGACCCATTCGCCCTACAATCGCGGCGTCGCCCTCGGCCACGGCAAGGTGTTCGTCGGCACCGTCGACGGCCGGCTGATCGCCATCGACATGGAGACCGGCTCGCCGGTGTGGGACACCAAGCTGATCAATTCGGAAAAACTTACCGTCGGCTTCACCGGCGCGCCGCTGGTGGTCAAGGACAAGGTGATCATCGGCGCCCAGGGGGGCGAGTGGCCCTGGCGGGGGCCCATCTTCGCGGTGGATGCCGCCACCGGCAAGGAGGTCTGGCGCTTCTACACGGTGGCCGGCACCGAGGAGGCCAAGAAGACCTGGGGGAATGAGTCCTGGCGCACCGGTGGCGGCGGTGGCTGGATGCCGGGGACCTACAATCCGGCCAAGGATCTGATCTACTGGGGTACCGGCAATCCGGCACCGCTATATGATTGGGCTGGGCCCGACTGGATGACCGAGGGGCCGCGGCCGGGGATCAATCTCTACACCAGTTCGGTGATCGCCCTCGATCCCGATACCGGCGAGCTGGTGTCCTACTTCCAGGAACTGCCCCACGACGCCTGGGACTTCGACAGCGCCGCGGGTGAGTTCGTGCGCATCGAGCGCGACGGCAAGACCTACATCGTCCACCCCAACAAGGGCGGCTTCGTCTATGTCTACGACGAAATGCTGAACTTCATCCGCGCCTGGCGGCTGGTGGACCACCTCAACTTCATCGAGGGTGTGGACGAAAAGGGCAATCTCATCGGCCGGCGCGACATGCGCGAGGGCAAGCATGAGAACCTCTGCCCGGCCATCGCCGGCGGCATCTCCTGGAACAGCGGCACCTACAGCCCCAGGACCGGGCTCTACTACAAGGTCGGCAACGAGTGGTGCATGGACCTGGAGATCATCAAGACCCAGCCGATCCTCGAGCCCATGGCCCAGCTCAACATCGGCGCCAACTTCACCGTGACCCACCCCAAGGGCGGTCGCGCCTATGGCCATGTGGACGCGCGCGATCCTCTCACCGGCGAGCTCGCCTGGCGCATCGACTTCCCTGAACCGCCGCTGGCGAGCCTGCTCTCCACCGGCGGCGATCTCCTGTTCGTGCCGGATCCACGCGGGGTGCTGCGGGCCTATGACGCCCGCACCGGCGCCCTGCTGTGGACCCACAACAACGGCCTCGGCCACAATGGCGGCATCATCAGCTATGCCGTCGACGGCAAGCAGTACATCACCGTGGCCGTGGGCTGGGGCTCGCTGGTGGGGGACCTGTTCCCCGACCTCTGGGGCGAACCCTACAAGAGCATGGCCACCGATCAGGGCTGGCTGGTGACCTTCACCCTGCCGGATGAATGACCATGGACGGCAGGTCGGGTCGCACCGGGGAACGGGGGCCACGGCCCCCGTTCCCGCCGCGGCTAAGGGGCATGCGCGGCGGCATCCTGGCCCTGGCGATGGCGGGGCTGATGCTGCCGGCCGCCCCCGCCGCCGCAGACCACATCGATCCCGAACAGCTGTTCGCCAATGTCTGCGGCTTCTGTCACGAGGACGGTGGTCGGCGCGCGGGCAAGGGGCCACAGCTGATGTGCACCACCCGCAGCGACGCCTTCCTCCGCAACCGCATCAAGCGCGGCAAACCGGGGCGCATGCCCGCCTTCGGCTGGCTGGATGATGCCGCCATCGGCGAGATCATCGCCTACATCCGCAGCCTCGGCCCCTGTCCGCCGCCGGATGAGGGAACCACGCCGTGAGCCGCTGCCGCCCCCTGTGCCTGGGGTTGCTGCTGGCGCTGCTGGCCGTGGCCCTGGCGCCGCCGCTGGCCGCCCGGCCGCTCGAGGACATCCGCCGGCGGGGGGTGATCGAACTCTGTGCCCATCCCAACGCTCTGCCGTTCGCCAGCCGCCGGGGGCCGCTTCGCGGCCTCCAGGTGGAGCTGGCCGAGCGCATCGCCCGCGGCCTCGGAGTGGCGCTTGCCGTCGACTGGGTGGTGACCCGCTGGCAGATTCGTTATGCCGACTGCGATCTGGTGATGGACACCATCGTCGACCGCGAGGCCCTGGCGGCGGCCGAACTGCGGCTTCGGGTCTCGCGTCCCTATTTTCGCAGCGGCGTGGTGCTGGCGGTGCGGCCGGAATATGCCGGCCGCGGCCTCGAAGATCTGCCCCGCAGCCTGCGTATCGGCGTGATGATCGGCTCGCTCGCCCACCGCCGGCTCGAGCGCGCGGGCTTCGTCACCATCCCCTTCGGTTTTGAGGACGAGATGATGGCGGCGGTGGCTGCCGGCGAGATCGACGCCGCCGCCGTCACCCCCATCAGTCTCGGCTGGTTCCGCCGCAGCCGCCCCGATCTCGGGCTTGCGGTGCTGGATCCGTTCGAGGGCGATGCGGAACTCTCCTGGGATCTGGCGGTGGGCATGCGCCGTTCCGACCGGTTCCTGCGGCGTGCGGTCAATCGCATCCTCGAGGAGCTTCTGGCCTCGGGCGAACTCGCCGCCCTCTACGCCCGCTACGGCATCACCTTCCGCCCACCGCGCACGCGCACCCCGCCGCGGACGGGGCGCCGGCCACCGCTGGCGGCCCAGGAATGCGTGCGGCTCGGCTATCGGCGCGAATGCCGCTAGGAGGGCCTGCTGGTCCTGCGCCCAGCGGGAGAACGGTGGCGCGCCGGCGGCGAGGGGAGGGGGTGGCAGGCGACAAGTGGGAGCGCATCCATGCGGCTCACCTCCTATACCGACTATGCGCTGCGCCTGCTGATCCAGCTGGCGCTGGTGCCGCAGCGGCGGTGGACGGTGGGCGAGGTGGCGGACCTCTGGGGCCTCTCGCGTCACCACCTCACCAAGATCGCCCACGATCTCGCCCGGGCCGGGCTCGTGCGCACCACCCGCGGCAAGGGCGGCGGGCTGGAACTGGCGCGTGCGCCTGAAGCGATCCGCCTGGGCGAGCTGGTGCAGCTCTTAGAGCCCGATCTCCATCTGGCGGTCTGTTTCACGGATGCGCCCGACTGCCGCATCCGTGAGGCGTGCCGCTTCCGCACGGCGCTTTTGGAAGCGCGCGAGGCCTTCATCACAAGTCTCGATCGCTGGAGTCTGGCGGATCTGGCCGAGCCGCAGGCGGAGCTCCGCCGGCTTTTGGGCGTGGGCGAGGGACGGGTGGCGGCGGATCGGTGCGGTGGCGAGCAGGCGGATCTGATCGACAGTTGAGCCCGGATATCCTCCCGGCCACCCTCAGCCGGCGCCATAATGGTGACGGAAGCGCTCCCGCAGGGCGCGCTTGAGGAACTTGCCGGTGGAGGTGCGGGGGATCTCCTCGAGAAAGACGAAGTCGTCCGGCAGCCACCATTTGGGAAAGCGGGCGGCCAGATGGGCCCGCAGCTCATCAGCCCTGACCGCAGCCCCCGGGCGGCGCACCACGCAGGCGAGCGGCCGCTCGTCCCACTTGGGATGGGGAATCGCCACCACCGCCGCCTCGGCCACCGCGGGATGGGCCATGAGGGCGTTCTCCAGCTCCACCGAGCTGATCCACTCGCCGCCGGACTTCACCAGATCCTTCACCCGGTCGACGATGCGCAGATAGCCCTCGGGCGAAAGGGTGGCGACATCGCCGGTGCGGAACCAGCCATCATCGGTAAAGGCCTCGGCGGCATCGGGGCGCGCATGATAGGCGGCGGTCACACAGGGGCCGCGCACCTGGAGTTCGCCGAAGCGCACCCCATCCCACGGCAGCTCGCGCCCGTCATCGTCCACAAGCCGCATCTGCACGAGCGCCGCCGGCAGCCCCTGGCTCGCGCGCCAGGCATAGCGCGTCTCCTGATCGAGCCGGTCGAATTCCGGCCGCGGGGCGAAGACGCTGCCGATGGGGGTCATCTCGGTCATGCCCCAGGCATGGACCACGGTGATCCCATGGCGGTCGAAGCCGCGGATCATGGCTTCAGGCACCGCCGAGCCGCCGATCACCAGCCGCAGCCCCGGGGCAAGGCGAAAGCGCCCGGGCGCCTCATCCAGCGCCTGCAGCACCCCAAGCCACACCGTCGGCACCCCGGCCGCCAGCGTGACCCCCTCCTCCACCATCAGCTCCAGGAGGCTCAGGGCATCCAGCCGCGGCCCCGGCAGCACCAGGCGGGCGCCATTGAGGGCGGCGGCATGGGGCATGCCCCAGGCGTTGACGTGGAACATGGGCACCACCGGCATGACCACATCGCGCATGGTGTAGCCGATGGAATCCGGCAGCGAGGTCATCAGCGCATGGAGCACATAGGCGCGGTGGCTGTAGACCACCCCCTTGGGATGGCCGGTGGTGCCGGAGGTGTAGCACATGCCCGCGGCCTCGCGCTCATCCAGCTCAGCGAAGGGCGCATCCTCGGCCCCTTCAGCCACGAGCGCCTCATAGTCCTCGGCCCAGTCGGGCAGCGCCCCGCCCGCCTGCCAGCGGACCACAAAGATGCGCGCGAACGGTGCGCGGTGGCGGAAACCCTCCAGCACCGGCAGCAGCCCCTCGTCCACCACCAGAAAGCGGTCGTCGGCATGGGTGGCGATATAGGCGAGCTCGTCGGCATGGAGGCGGGGGTTGAGGGTGTGCACCACGCCGCCGGCGGCCGGCGCGCCGAAATAGACCTCGAGATGGCGGGCGTGGTTCCACATGAGGGTGGCAACCCGCTCGCCGCGCCGGAGTCCCGCCCGCCGCAGCGCATCCGCAAGCTGCCGCACCCGCCGCACCACCTGGCCCCAGGAGCTGCGCTCGAGCCCGCCGTCGGGCCGGCGGCTTGTCACCGCCACATCGGCAAACAGCCGCTCCACCCGCTCGAGGATCAGCGGCAGGGTGAGCGGGACCTCCATCATGGTGCTGCGCATGGGCCGACTCCCTCCACCTCCCTCTGCCCCTGCCCCTCTAACCGCTGCGCGCGCCCGGCAAAAGGGTGGCTGCTGGCGCGCCTGGCCGTAGGCGCCTAGGCGGGAGGGGGAAGCTCTCGGAGGAAACCGTGCCATGAAGCTGGATCGCCGTATCGCCCGCTTTGCCGTGCCGGATGTGCTGGAAGTGCCGGCGGATGTGCGCGCGCGCATCCTTGCGGTGCAGGAGAAGGCCGGCTTCGTGCCCCATGTGTTTCTGCTGCTGGCGCGCCGGCCGGCGGAATTCCGCGCCTTCATGGCCTGGCACGATGCGCTGATGGAGCGTGCGGAGGGGCTCTCGCCGGCGGAGCGGGAGATGATCGTGGTGGTGACCTCGGCCGCCAACCGTTGCCTCTACTGCGTGGTGGCCCACGGGGCGATTCTGCGGGTGCGGGCGAAGGATCCGCAGATTGCCGACATCCTCGCGGTGGACTGGCGCAAGGCCGGGCTCAGTGAACGCCAGCAGGCGATGTTGGCGTTTGCCGAAAAACTGGCGCTCCGGCCGTGGGCGGTGGAGGATTCCGATCTCGACCATCTCCGACGGGTGGGCCTGTCGGAGGAGGAGATCTGGGATGTGGGCGCCATCACCGCTCTGTTTGCCGCCAGCAACCGCCTGGCGCATGTTGCCGATCTCCGCCCCAATCCGGAATTCTACACCCTCGGCCGCACGCCGCGGCGCTAGCGGCGGGATCTGTCCGGCACGCCGGCCCCATCGCCCCCCAGCCCCGGGCCTGGTGTGTCGATCATGAGAGATCCGAGGGACTTCAGGCAGGCGACATGCGATGGGATCTAAAGGAGATGCACGAAGCTCTTCTCCCCGGGGCCTTCGACCGGGACAGGCCGTCCTTACCCCTCGCCTCGGAGCCGCAAGCCACAGGTCCATGCGCGCGGAAGCCTCACCCCGTCCGCCATCCCGAACAGCCCGGTCTGGTGACGGTCCCGCATCCGCCACGGGATTTGCCCAAGGGCACCCTGCGATCCCTCGAGCGCCAGGCCGGCATACGCCTGCGTGAATGATCCGTGGGAGAGTAAAGAACCATGGCCGTCCGGTGGTATCCCGCCGTGGTCGAACGGGCCGAAGATGGTTTCGGGGTGGTCTTTCCCGACGTGCCCGGCTGCGTGAGCGCCGGCGATACGGTGGCAGAAGCCCTCGCCAACGCCGCCGAGGCGCTCGAGGCCCATCTCGAACGCCTGGCGGCGGCGGGCGAACCCTGGCCTGAGCCGAGCCCGCCCGAGGCGCCGCTGCCCGACTGGCTGGCTGAGGTGGAGCCGGTGGTGCGGGCGCTGGTGCCGGTGGCGCTTCCCGGGCCGGGCGGTGCGGGTCAACATCACCCTGGATGAGGGGCTTTTGCGGCGCATCGACCGTGCAGCCCGACGGCTCGGCACCAGCCGCTCGCGGTTCCTGGCCAAGGCGGCACGGCGGCTGCTGCGTGAGCAGGCCGACCCCCGCCGGGTGGCCTGACAACCCCGCCGGCGCTCCATCCCCGCCGGGGATCGGCGCGCGCCGCCTTCCACGACCACCACCCCGAGCCCTTCATCGGCGACCGGTCGCAGCGAATCACCCCGCCGCGCAGGGGACTCGCCCGCCGCCAAGGCCGTGCCCGATCCCCCTGCGCGAGATCAGAATCCAGCAACATTTGAAAATGACCATTTTGCAAAGATCGAAATTAAAGTATAAATGATTTTTTCGATCTCGTCCTGACTGGAGAATATCATGTGATCTCGAATCACACCCGACCGGCCGAAACAAGAGAATTACGGAGAGGCCTCAATTTTAGACAAATTCGATCGAATCATACTCAATGTTAAACAAATTCGGTAGAAGTGATGGTAACACGAACGTGTTAAATTCCCCGGCAGCTCCCGCACCCGGGTGTGCGCCTCGGCCGGCCGCATCAGATCTGCCCCATCCGCGCGGACCGCGCCATCGTGCCGTGCCCGCACCGCCAGAATGGCGATGGGCGCTTGGCCCCGCTGCTCGCAGTCGACATGGCCGGCAGCTGCGGTCGAAGGCGGGGATCCGCCAGCGTGTCCCTATCCGGGGCCACAGGATCGCCCGTCGCTTGCGCAAGGCCACGGGGACAGGCGGATTTCAGATCCGGCAGACCAGGGAGCTGCGGGTTCACCGCCCTCGAGGAGGCATGGCGCCACCCGATCCCGGATCCAACGGGCCGGCGGGTCCGCAGGATCGCCGGCGCCCCGAGCCGGCATCCAGCAGGTGGAGACGGCTACCGCTTCCCCCAGCCCTTCGGTGGTGCCCGGCTGCAGCGGATCACTCCGCCTCGCCGGGGATCGGCGCGCCCGCACACACCCGGCCGCGTCACGGACTTCGCCATCTGAATCTCTCAGATGGAACATTTCGCCTCTCCCACATGGCGGGGACCATCATGGCGCTCATGGCGGATTCAGCGACGCGCTCCTTGACCCGAATCGCAGTCTGATATATGCCGGTCTTTGGATGTTGAATAGTGAGGGGATCATGACCACGTCACACGAATCCGAGCGGCCGTCGGAGAACGCGCGGCACGGCGAACCCC
Organism: Rhodospirillales bacterium; assembly: GCA_015490605.1. GTDB lineage: Bacteria > Pseudomonadota > Alphaproteobacteria > Geminicoccales > Geminicoccaceae > HRBIN39. Next base: position 3,409 of record WFXL01000142.1, on the reverse strand, counting down.
AAGGAGAGGGGCGCTCTCCCGAAGAAAATGAACTCGATGAACTCCTGGATGAATTAGATGTGCCCGAACCCCATTGGAGCAGAGCTGAACTCCGGTTTCTGGTCGAGCAGAAACCCCATGATCTTGCCCGTTATGCCGATATCTTGTCAGTCGACGATATCTATGAAATCATGGAACATGAAGGTCTGTATTCTCAGAAGGATCTGGCCGCGTATCTCGGCGTTGCTGAGTCGACGGTTTCGGGATGGCTCAAGGAAGACCGCATGCCACGCATGGCACGGTTGGCATGCCTGCTTCTGAAGTTGAAACAGCTTGCAACGAAGGAGATGGAATACAGCGACCGATGCCTTCGCAAACCTCATATCATCCGCGACGATGGGGTATTTCACATTGTTTCCCTTGATGAAAAACCTGGAGAATGGCTCTACGGCCACTTTCTGGTGAAGGGCCTGGAGAATGAAGAGATTGCCCTGCGTTATGCGCGCAGCTTCGAGGTTGATGAAATTCTTGAAAAGTGCGCGGATATTATAGAGGACATGATGGACAGAACAGAAAATGTTGTATATCAAGAACGACTCTGTAATATCAAGAGAAATATTAATGATATCATGTTGTCTTGGCAAGAAACGGACGAATGGGAATCCGAATCATCAAAAGATCATCTAGGGATTGCCAAGGAATTTCTCTATGAAAATCGGAAGGCTCTCGTGGGGAGGGAGGAGAAACCATGAACCCGTCCTCAGGCCACGTTCTCGTGCCACTCCATCCGGCCACGGTGGTGCGTCTCTACGGACTCATGCAACCACACGATCGGTCCCTGGAGGATGTGATCCGGCGTCTGATGGAGAAATCGGCCGAGGCGAAGAAACCCGCCACCGCCACGTCCCGAGCTGCCGGCACCGGTCGTTACCGCCTCACCATCCTCGGCGAGAGCTGGACTCTGGCGACCCTGGGCGAGGTGGTGGCCACCGCGGTGGATGTATTGGGAACTCTTGATCGCCGGCTGTTCGATCGTGCCGACGAACTTGCCGGTAACGATCGGCACTATCTCGCCCGAACCCCGGAAGAACCCTATCCCAGGAGTCCCAATCTGGCCAAACGTGCCCGGCGATGTCGCTGCGGCTGGTGGGTGCCCACCAACATCAGCCGGCGCGATGCCTGCCGGATGCTCTAGCGCTACGGTGGCGTGCTCGGACTGAGCTGGGATAGGGATGTGCGGCTCGAAGACTCCCGGAAGCCGACGAAAGGCAAGAACTGAGATATTTACTGGCAAGCGTCGCGGTGCAGGGGATCGCCTTTGCACGTCCTCCTGAAGGATTCGCGCGAGGGCTGCGGCCCATTCGGAAGACTTCCGGAGAGCCGCGGCCTCTCGTGTTGCCGCTCCCGGGATTTTTCCACCACCGGCAGCGCCGGCGCCCGATCTCGGCGCAGGTGCGGGTGCACACCGGGCGGAAGCCTCCCCGCACCCGTTCACCCCCGACTCGGAGCCGGCCAGACATGTGGGAGCTTGGCGGATGCCATTCCGCGGCGCTTCCCCAAGAAATTTGTCGGGCGCCAAGCCTGATGATCATGATGGATTGAGCTCCCGGAGTATCCCCGATTTCTCTCGGCACTCTCCAACCCCAGACACTTTCGAATCACACCCGACCGCCCGAAACAAGAGGGTTACGGGAAAGTCTCGGATTCAAATTGAAAAAAAAACATAGTAACGCCGTAAATCTTGCTAGTATTCATTTGCTTATGGCACTAAATTTGCTAAACACCTATTCATGATATCAAGCAAACTTGACTGTAACAATCTTGATCTTGTGAAGCTCGTATTCATATGTATATTTTCATATCTTTACAGACAGACCACCTACAATTTTAGAAAAATTATAGCAGAGATAAATAGGCATATAGAGACATAATTTTTCTCCCCAAACTATATTAACATTTCATAAATATCCTACTTGCCAAATATCATACAAATGGCTGGCTTTTTGCTTGTAGTGAGACCGATGTTTAATTTAAAAAAATCGCTCAGCGTAAATAATTACGTATCCAAACCCTGGCCTCGCGCCGATTCTCCGCCAGCTCGCCCCGCTAGGGGCACACACCTCAGATCACCGCACCCCGCCTCCGCACGCGTCGATCCCGCGCCGACCCGGCTACGGGCCGCAGGCTGGGCCCGCCCGCTCGGGTTCGCATCCCATGCCCCGCCGTTTCCGCCAACCCCCTGGAAATCCGTGCGGAATCCCCGCTTGTGTGACATCGGACCGAATCCTGCACACACCAACACGCCCGAAACCCGTCCCCAGGCAACGATGGCGCCGTCTGAGACCCCAGGCGAACCCGAGCGCTTGCCGCGGGGCCGTGGGCGCGCTACTAGGATAAAAGTCCTAGATGGAGTCGCCCCATGCCGCGCAATCCCACCCCCGCCCAGCAGGAGGCCTCCCGCCGCAATGGCGCGCGCTCGCGCGGTCCCATCACCCCCGAGGGCAAGGCGCGCTCGCGCCTCAACGCCCTCGCCCATGGGCTGCGGGCGGAGGTGCTGCCGCTGCTCCCGGGCGAGGATGCCGCCGCCTTCGAGGCGCTCTTCACCGAGGTCACCGCCGCCTTCGGCGCGCACGATCCGCTGCGGCGCCAGCTGGCGCTCCGGCTCGCCACGGTGCTCTGGCGGCTGCGGCGGGTGCCGGCGGTGGAGCGGGTGCTGGTGGAGGACTGCCGCTGGCCGCGCGAGCGCCGCACCCCCACGGCGGTGCTGCTGGCCCGCGCCATGACCGAGGGCGAGGGGCTGCGCACCCTGGGCGCCTATGAGCAGCGCCTCGCCGCCGAGCTCCGCCGGCTGGTGCGCCTGCTGGAGTTGGCCGAACGAACCCGAGAGCGGGGGCATGGTACGCCGGCGGCCCCGGGAGGTGCGCGGTGAGATCGGCCTCCGGCCGGCCCGGCACGGGCCGCCCCCGGCCCCTCAGGCCGGCGGGGTGGCGGTCTGGACTCTCCCGTGGCAGCCGCCATCGTCCCGCTGCGCCCGATGCGCCGGGACGGCGATGGGGCCTTGATCCCGGCGGGCCCGCACCCCGGCCGGGCCCGTGGCTCTCCGGCCTCGGGGTGTCTGGACCCGACAGCGCTCATGGATATGTCCGGCAGGGGCCGCTTGGCGGAATCGGCAGACGCAGCGGACTTAAAATCCGCGCACCCTGCGGGGTGGTCCGGGTTCGAGTCCCGGAGCGGCCACCCGCGCCCTCAGCCATCGGCCATGGCCGTCTCGTCCTGCTTGTCCCCGTCGTCCGCGGCCACCGCCACCCGGTCGCGCCCCTCCGCCTTGGCCCGGTAGAGCGCCCGGTCGGCCGCCGCCAGCAGCCGTTCGAGCCCGCCCGGCACCTCCTCGGCAGTGGCGAAGCCGACACTGATGGTGGGAGTGATGGTC